>NZ_JBQQCM010000004.1:0-328418 GCF_052246755.1 Halobacillus sp. B29 | reverse complement strand
CGGATACCAGAACCGTGAGGTGAAGAATCTCGCTGTTCGAACGTGGGATTGCCCAAATTGCGGCTGCCACCACGACCGCGACCTAAATGCGAGCTTCAATATATTGAAGGAGATTCAAAGAATCCTTCCAACCGTCGGTGCGACGGGGCTAGCCTAATCATTTGAACGAATCGTTAGGTTCGTGCTCTTAGGAATCCCCCAACTTCAAGGAGTGTCAGCGAGTAAGTGGGGGTAGTTCAACTGTAATAAAAAGTCTTTCATATGTTAGGATATTAATGAAGATTTTGTAAAAATAACTAGGATCAGTGTGGTGGACAAGATGGGACGCAAGATTAAAAAGGCAAGCGTGCTCGGCGGAGTATTCATATGCATGGCAGCCATTGTAAAAGTTATGTATGACACGAATGTATTCAAACGAAAAGAGATCCATCTTGCTCATAAAAAAATACCGGAAGGCAGTCGGTTCAAAATATTGCAAATGAGTGACTTACATAATAAAGTGTTTGGAAGAAGCAATAAGAAGCTCCTTCAGACTATTGAAGAAGCTGAGGCTGATATGATGGTGATCACCGGCGATCTGATAGACCGGAATACGAAACAATGGGCTCAGGTCTTTTCTTTAATAGAGCGTATTGTCAGTGTGTACCGACACGTTTTTTTCGTTACCGGCAATCATGAGTGGGATCATCCTCTAACCCATCCTTTTTTGGAGGGACTGAAAGAAAGACATGTCACGGTTTTAAGAAATGACCATGTGGCTCTTCAAATAAACGATGGCCTTAGAATTAATGTTGTAGGAATCGATGATGTTCTTTCCAATCGGGAGAAAGTGGGACAAGCCTTTGATGGGGTAGATCAGCAGCTCTATACGATCCTGCTCTCTCACTCTCCTGATTTTGTTAACGAATATAAAGATCAACCGGCTGACTTAATACTGAGCGGTCACACTCATGGAGGGAAAGTGAAAATTCCATTTGTCGGATCGCTGGTGGCACCGGGGCAGGGGTTATTGCCAAAGTATGATCAGGGCATGTACCGGATTGGTTATAACCAGCTTCTTTATGTCGACAGAGGTCTCGGAACAAGTGTCGTGCACGTACGTTTTTTTAATCAAAGTCAGATAAGTTTAATGGAGGTTACTCATAAAGACTGACATGAATGAACAGTCCGTGAGGTTAGCTATTTATTGTATGGAAGGAAGAGGGAATAATGGTCAAAAATATCATCACAGGAGTCGCAGCTGCCTCCCTGGTCTCAACCTACAGTTATCACGTCAGCGATACAGACATGTCGACGATCCTAGTCTTTTACGTGGCTGCTTTCTGGTTTATTGCCAGCGGGCTCGGTTTGAAAGCTTTACAGAAGCAATTGAAATGGAAGAAAACGTACGGGGTCAATCTCTCGGTTTATTCTCTCGCAGGTGGATTAATTATGATCGCTCTGCTGTTTGGTGTGCATGTGTTTGAGCTAGCCTCAGGTGGAAGTCTGGATGCTTTATACTTTAGTGATATCAGCAGTATGTTTGGAACGGGAGTGGTGTGCGGGTTTACTTATTTTCACCTTCACCTGCTCGTGAGCGCAGCGGCTGCGAAGATTGGGAGTCAATACCGATACACAGAATCTAGATAAGGAATGACCGGCAGAATCGTAACAGTTCTGTCGGTTTTCTATGTTATCAAAGCATAATTATGAAGCTAAAGGGCCGGATTATGGAAGGCTCAGTTTCGAGATATCTTTGGTCCGCTACTCTATATAGAACAGGGATGACTGCGGAAACAACTCGCTTTCCTGCGGCCCTACACGAAGTAGGGTCGATCAACGTTGCCACAGGACGTGGCGATCTTAGTCGATCCTCCTTTTACCATAAGCCTCCTCGCTCGTTTCACTGAGGCCACTGAAAAACTCCTTTCTCCCCATGGGAGTTGGTAACGTTTGGTGTTGCTCCTCACGAATCGCTTGTCGGTGGATGCTTGCCGCGGGCACGGCCTCAGCTAACTTGGTCAAGAAGAACACTTGACCAAGTGGATCTTCGGCTCGCGCTGTTCCCGCAGGCGTCACCACCGAACGCTCGTCGTGGAAGCAACGAAAATCCATTTAAAAAAGTGCGTTTCTTGAACTTGCAAAAGCCAACCACTCGTAAACGATCCGTGAAACGAATGAAAGGATAGAGGAGGAAAGTCCGCTTTTGTGTAGCCTGCTTTTGATAAATCTTCAGTTTTTCAGCGGTCTCATGTTTATCCCACAGGGGTCTTCATCGTCCCCCTCCGGACCTGGCCGAATCAGAAACTCGAAACCATTTAAGATATCAATGGGTTTATGAGAAAAAAGCATGGGATCATGAGGCTATTTTCATGCTATAACGATGTGAAATAGCCTGTCATAAAAGCGTCCGTTATTCTTACTCGGCTGGGCTGGTGGGGAAATGGGGAGACTCCCAGGGGAGAAGGAACTAGGTGAGATCCCGCATCTTTAGGATCGATTCTGAGATTTATAGAATCTTTTATTTAAAAAATTTTGCCTGAGCAGTCAATATATTGATAATCATGTCGAAAATAGAAGTAAAGGAATTAAAGGAGTAATGTGGAAGTGGTGACGAACGTAGAATCATACTTGGAAGTTATTGACCAGACTGACCACCATACCTGCCGTAAATGTTCGACCTTGATGAGTCCAAGAAGAATCATATTTATTAGTGAAGTGAAAATAGATATATTGCTAGAATGTGAGGGCTGCGGTACGGCTCTGCCTTTAACAATAGATAAGTTGCAGAAACCCTGAATGGGTGAAGTTCCTTGAGAAGACGTATGGTACAAGTTTGCGGAGGTGCACAAGTTGGTTTTAATATCGGATGCCATACAGCTTTGAAGAAGTGGTCCGAAGGGGGCGCTTCTTTTTTTAATGAAGTAAAACGGCAATGAAAAAAGTTGAATCATACGCACTCTGAAGATTAACCGAAAATCATACGGACTTTTTCAAATCGTTACTACAGTAGGGAAGCAGGACTAAGGTGGAGAATTTATTGTGCTTGAAACTATGCGCGCTCCTAACCGTACATATAAATATGGGAAAGGATGAGAGATTATGAAGAGATATTTACTTTTTATTGGCAGCTTCACTATACTTTACTTCATCTATCAAATCGGATCCGGTTTACTATTAACTATGAATCATACACCAGAAATCTCTTTTTCAAGAGGTCCTTTAACTCAAGAAATGGATTTTGGAACTAGAAGCCTTTCGTTTTTGGTCATATTATTGATTGCTAGTATAGCTTATTTCATTTCACAATTATTGAAAACGCAAAAAAGCTAGATGGAGTTCAAGAATAGGATTCAGGAGTTAGCGAGTAACATATGATAATACCCCTCGGATTTGCGGCAGGTGTGTGGTAAATGAGCCCGGTGGAAAGCTGGGATGCTTTTGGTTTTTGATTCTTTTGATTGAAGGTTTGTAGCAGATTTTAGCGGGAAGTTTCTTTTAGCTTATGTAACGGTAAGTTTATCCACTATGATCAGCGCACTAATGATTATGTTCCGTAAAGATAAGAGAGCCATTCATGATTTTCTAGCTGGAACTTATGTATCAATTGAATCATGAATCCATAGCTTGGGATTCAGGTTAAAACCATAGGGCATTCGTTCATTAAGCCCCGTATACTAAGAGAACTTCCGTGAAATGGGGAGTTCTTTTTTGTGTGTTTATTATTCGTATTATCCTTTCGTGACATCTTTTATAAACGAACATTATTTAATTTTATTTTATTTTTGTTCGTTTAAAAGTTGCTTAACCCTTGAAATATGCCGGCATTTGAATTTAAAATAACGATAAACCCAAACATTCAGGAGGAGAAGCCATGTATGGAGCACCGAACCACCGTAATTCGAAAAAGATGATGATGCTTGGATCAGGAGAACTAGGAAAGGAAGTAGTCATGGAAGCGCAGCGGATGGGAATCGAAACCATTGCCGTGGATCGATACGAAGGGGCACCTGCTATGCAAGTGGCTCATCGGTTTGAGGTCATTGATATGCTTGATGGGAATGAGCTTCGCCGCGTGGTGGAAAAGGAACAGCCGGATTATATTGTTCCTGAAATCGAAGCAATTGCGACCGATACGCTATTAAAGCTTGAGAAAGAAGGCTATAACGTTATCCCAACGGCTTACGCCACCCAGTTAACGATGGACAGGGAAGGGATCAGAAGGCTTGCCAGCGAGAAATTAGGTTTGCCTACCGCAAAATATGAGTTTGCTAATTCATTAGAAGAGCTGAAAGAAGCGGTCCAAACCATTGGGCTGCCCTGCGTCATTAAGCCGATTATGAGTTCTTCAGGAAAAGGGCAGAGTCTCTGCCGCACAGAAGGTGAGATTGAAGATTCCTGGGAAGAGGCACTTGGCAGCGGCCGGGGAAATAGCACGCGGGTCATTGTTGAAGAATTTATTCATTTTGACTCCGAGATTACACTCCTAACGGTTCAAGCGGTCACTGGTACATACTTTTGCCCGCCGATCGGTCATCGGCAGGAGGGCGGAGATTACATTCAGTCGTGGCAGCCGCATACGATGAGTGAAGAAAACGTCCGACAGGCGGAAGCTATTTCGAAAAAGATCACAGATGAAATCGGCGGGTACGGGGTGTTCGGAGTGGAACTGTTTATTACGTCCAAAGGGGTGTACTTCAGTGAAGTATCTCCGCGTCCGCATGATACAGGAATGGTGACTATGGTTACCCAGCAACTATCTGAATTCGCCCTTCATGTGCGGGCCATTCTCGGGCTGCCGCTTGAGGATATTCAACTCGTTTCACCAGGCTCAAGTCATGCCGTAAAATCGTCGATTGAAAGCAGCGATTATATCGTTTCCGGTCTGGAAAAAGCGTTAGCCATCCCCCATACGCAGGTGAGGTTATTCGGAAAACCATCCGCTACGATCGGACGCCGCATGGCTGTTGTTCTCGGTACCGGTGACACTGCGGAAGCTGCCTGTAAACAGTCTGAAACAGCTGCATCTTATCTGGACGTGGTTACGAGTAACGGTACGGAATCCTAATAATATGTAGTAAACCATTCTGCCTCTTCTGTAAAGAGAGTCAGGGTGGTTTTTTTAGGTGTGCAGCCAGTCATAATACAGATTAGATGGGTCATCCATTACTTCTTTACGTACGGTCTGCTGGAAAGCCGCTAGGATCCCGCCATAAAAGTAGCCAAGAAAAGTTTTCTTGATCGAGGCATTCTGTTTAGCAAAAACCGCCTGTTTGAACGTCTGTGTAATGATGGTTATATAATGATCAACCGGATAGCTTAATTGCGTTTGCTGGTAGGCGTAATGAACCCTTTTCCAGGCGCCAAGAATATCCTTAACATTCAAGAAGGATTGAGAGAGCTGAATAAACGCTTTTGGTATGTAAGTGGGTAAATAATCGGGATCGATAACTGGCTTAGCAGCAAAGGATCCTTTCTTGACCGGTTTTGGAGTTTTAGTATGTTCAGGTTTCCCGGCACTTTCAGCTGTCTTCTCACTAGCGATATCTTTTTTCTCAGGAAGAGGATTTTCTTCAGCTGGATTGATCACGAGAATGTTCACTCCGCGCTTTCCGTTCGGACGAATCATTGGAACGCGCGTAAGCAAACCCGCTTGCTCCAGGGTATTGATCGCTCGCACAATCGTTCGACGGCTGCGCTTGGTCGCTTTTTCAATGGTTTCGATTTTAGCAAAAGAAACACCAGGATACTTAACGGAATGTCGCCAAATAAACGTTAATATTTCAAGGGAAGCTGGAGAAAGGCCGGATTTATGCTGGTATAGAAAAGAACGTACTCGTACATCTAATTCTTTTTTACTCGGGAAGGATTGAAGTTTGCTTATGTCATGGATATTCATTTTTCATCACCTATTCTTGTCTTGTTACTCTATTAATCGAAAGTTTTAAGAATTTGGTGTCGAAAAAGAATAAAATTTTTTTATATCGTGTTTTTTTAAAATTCTTTTTTTAATTAATCTTAGTTTATTCTTTGTTTCGGCAGGTGATTTTGCTGGATGAGGCTAGCTATACTAATGGTTTGAAGGTGGTCCATGCCGTGTCATTTGCCGTGACAAATAAGGGTGACAAGCATCTTTAGTGGTAAAAGAATTTTTAACAGGAAGAATGTATTAAAGGCATGGGTTGATGGTGTTTTGAAAAGAACCTATGTCCTGAAAAAGTAATCAACTATACGTTGGTCATCATTGGGAGAGCTGCCGACGTCCTTAAAGCCATATAAAAAAGCCCTGTTGTAGCTGATGGGATCCATCTACAACAGGGCTTTTTTAATTTAAATAATGAGAACAGGAATCTTTCGTTTTAAAAAATGTAAATTCAGGAAGAAAAAGACCGTGTCGTTTACCCCGCCTTCTCTTCCCTTTTATCAGTACTTGTAATGGAGGCTGAAGAGGGTTTTACGCTGAGTACGATAACCGTAACCAAAATAATTGCCATTCCAAGAAGTTGAATAATGGTCAAATGATCTCCGATAAGCAGAAAGCCAAATAAGGAAGCGGTTACAGGCTCAACCATAGCGACCATGGAAGCGGTTGTTGGCGCAGTCCACTGAATGCCAATCACATAAATCATAAATGAAATTCCAGCTCCAAGGACCCCCAATATAAGAAACCAGCCGATGTCGTTTGAGGTCATTACGCTAGCGGCTTCATCCATGTCTGCGATAAGCAAAAGGATAAGACAAAATGAAAAGAACGCGATGGTTAAAGTGGTCTGTGGCTTCCCGATGGAAGAGGCGTTCTTAAATCCAAATATGAATAATGCATAGGAAAGACCTGCAGCAAGCCCGGATGCCACTCCTAGTAAACCCACGGATAGCGAATCGGTATTGTAGGCCCCTGTAAGCATGATAATCCCTATAAGTACACCCGATATGCATCCCCATTTTAACCAGCTCGGACGCTCGATTCGTAATAAAAAAGAAATGACAAGGACAAACACCGGTGCTGTGTACATTAAAGTAGAAGCAACAGCCACGCTTGACGCCTGGATCGTGAAAAAATAAAAGGTGAAATTTCCAGCCACACCCAAACCAGCCAATGAAGACCAAATGTATAAGCGAGGAGAGGAGGTCCAATTTTGTCTAAAGCGTAAAAGAAACCATACAAAAAAACACCCAAAGCCAACAGCCCCTCGATAAAGAGAAATCACGATAGGATCCCAGCCCTTGTTCATTAAAATATCTGCAATTCCTCCACTAAAGCCCCAGCATATAGCCGCAAGAATAACCAAGCTTACACCTACTGATCTCACCGTTTGTAGGCCTCCTAAAAAAATAGTAGAAATCTAAAGTGGACTTAACAACAAAAATGAAAAAGCAAGGGCCAAGCCATCATCTGTATTTTCTTAATAAAAAGGTATGTTCTTTAGAAGGCATACATGGTAATTTTTCACCTGATCTTATATTCGACTTAACTTTCACACGTGGAATACAAGAAGCCAAGTAGAATATATGGCACTTAACGGTTAGAGGAAGAAGGTTAAAGGAATGCTGGCAGTAAATATTGATTTTATAGCTATCATGATATGAAAATTTCAGATTTAAATAGAGGGAAGCTGTGTCCATTTTGATCCCCAGGGGCGTAGCTGATTTTTAATAGAAACCCAGCCGCTTTCAAGAAAATGAAGGAGATGCAAGAAACTTAATAAAGATCAGAATGGAAATAATTAGTAAATGCATTTTAAGCTTAGCAGGGACGTGTCTATTTATCAACTAAAAAATAGAAAATATGGTATTTATAAGTGGGTATTTTTAGGGAATCGTGGAAAGGGTATAGTTGTTACATAAGTTTCTATCAAAGGGTGAAAGGATATGAAAATATATACGATTGGGCATTCCTACCATGACAAGCAAAAATTCTTGCAGATGCTTGAGATTGCAGATATCGAATATGTAGCTGATATCCGTGCCTTTCCTGCCAGTCGTAAGTACCCGCAGTTTAACAAGGAAAGAATGGAAGGTTGGCTTAGCGAAGCGGGCGTAGCTTACCAGCATTTTTCGGTGCTCGGTGGCAGGCGGAACCGGTCAGGCGAGATTGGGGAGAACCTAAATGCCGGGTGGGACAATCGCTCGTTCCACAACTATGCGGATTATACATTAACGAAGGAGTTTCAAAATGGGCTGGAGAATTTAAAAGCGGAGGCTGAAGGAAAGAATCTTGTGTATATGTGCTCCGAACGGCATCCAGCCAAGTGTCACCGCCTGTTGATTAGTAACTGGCTGCAGGAGAACGGCTGGGATGTTTTTCATATCATCAACGACTCAAAAGGAAAAACGGAGTTGGTCGGTCATGAACTTGGCCGGTGGGGTGCGATGCCTATTGTCGAAGAGGATGGAACAGTCGTGTATCCAATGCTTGAGGAGTAAGGCACTAAGCCGCAGAGTACGGCCAGGGATCGATAGATTAAATTTCACCTTGTTGAGGAGGGAGATCATGTGGATCGTGTTTTTGATCATTTTAGTGGTAGCGGCCATCGCTGCTTTAGCCTTACCGATTCTACTGCCTTCGAAAAGAAGTAAGGGAAATCCGGATAAATATCATGAGTCACGCTGGATGTAGTAAATGAAGATTTTAAGGCCGCGGGTCTATAAGAGCCGGCGGCTTACATAATAATGGGTAAACGCTGTGCAGGAGAGGTGATAACGTGAAAGTTTTTCTGCTTATGTTCGTTTCGATATTGATTACTGACTTTTTATCTCGGCAAGTTTATGCCTGGATTAATTTGGAGTACAGCTTATTTCAAGATCCTTTTAATCTATCGTTGTTTTTACTAGACTTCGGTATCTTTCTCTTGATTGCGATGGGAGTTTATTCTCTCCTGAGTAAACTATTTTCAAAAGGAAGTTCTGCTCGGTCGTAGGATTGATTAGGGTTTCGGACTTGGCGGGGAACACGACAAAAAGCATGAGAAGACAATTAAGCGTACCGGCATGTTAAAATAGACTCATCTTATGAAAGTATCGATAAGGGGAGAAACATGCCGAAATATAAATTAAAAACAAAATTTAAAAAAGCCGTTTCGGAAACATTCGTGAAAATTATTCTGCCTATCATTCTAGTCATCGGTGGTATTTATCTGCTAAGCAGTAATTTGGGAGACGGTTTAACCAGCAGTACCAATGAATCTACCGGCTTGTCCGATCAGGTGCTGCAATATGAAGATGAAGTTCGAACGTATGCAAAGCAGGAAGGAATAGAAGAACACGTAGATGTTCTGTTAGCGTTAATGATGCAGGAATCGGGTGGAAGAGGAGATGATCCGATGCAAGCCTCTGAATCCTTATGCGGTTCGGTCGGTTGTATTGATGATCCAGAGAAGTCGATCGAACAAGGGGTGTCTTACTTTGCCGACGTGTTGGAGCGGGCTGATCAGGACGTTAAATTAGCGCTTCAATCCTACAATTTTGGCGCAGGTTTCATTAATTATGTCATGAATAACGGTGGAGAATATACGCAGGAATTGGCCATTGAGTTCTCTGCGCAGAAATATGAGGAGTTGAAACATACGGGCAAATATGACTGTATTCGTGAGGAAGCGGAACAGTACGACGCCTGTTATGGGGATATCTATTACGTAAATGCGGTTCTTGATTATTATGATGATGAAGAAATTCAGGATTTGTAATGCAGCGGCTATGAAGATAGGAATGGGAACTTCTATTATCGAGAAGTTCCCATTTTAAAGGTGTAGTTATTCAGTTTTATTCTTCTGCAGCTATCGCTTCAGCCTTCGTAGCATGAACGGTGCCGAACGGATGGTTAGGCGGGGCGTAGATCGAGTAAAGTTTGAGCGGCGTACTGCCCGTGTTCGTTAAGTTATGCCACGTGCCGGCAGGGATGAAGATAGCCGAATCGTCCATTACATTTCTTGTGAAGTTCAAGTTGTTTTTTTGTTTACCCATCTGTACAAATCCCTGGCCCTGCTCTACACGTAAGAATTGATCGAGATTTGGATGCCTTTCTAAGCCGATATCTTCTCCTGGTTTGATACTCATCAGGGTCAACTGCAGATGGTCGCCGGTCCATAATGCTGTGCGAAAGGTATTATTTTGCTTGGTGGCTTTATTGATATCCACCACAAATGGGTTGGGGCCATAATCTTTTAGCTGAATGTTTCCTTGCCCGTGCGAAGGACGCCAGGCAGCATGCCCGTAGTCCTGAGGGTATGCCCAGTACCCCTGCTGATTACCATAGCTGTACATAGGGACATTTCCATCATAAGGATAACGATATGGATACATATAAGGATTATAATACACTTTTCTCCATCCTTTCTTAGTTCCTAAAGTTATCCTATGCATGAGCCCAGTGAACGTACGTAAAAATTAATTCGGAAATCCCCCAGTAGTTTCTGACGCTTCAAATGGTGCGTTACTTTAAATGTCTATGTAGATTTTTTAGAAAAGCTCACGATATTGGAAGACTCAGTTTCGAGATATTTAGGCTGAGAGGACAGTCCTTCGGGGGATGATTTCGCTTTCCGTGGGAATGCGCGGAGCCTCCTCAGGCTTTGCCTTCCGGGGTCTCCCCTGTCATTTTCATCCCACAGGAGTCTACATCATCCCCCTCCGGACTTTGCCAAATCAGAAGATCGAAACCGCTTTACCCTTCACCGCTTAAGAAGAAATACCACATGAGCTTTATCCTTTTATCAGGCTGAAACTATGGGATAGATCCTGTTATATAAGCATTCCAGCCAGGTTAAGGAGAACAGAATTCTCTTTTTCCGAAGGGGCCGTTCTTCCTAATAAAGCTGGGGCTGGTGGGGAAATGGTGAGACTCCCATGGGAGAAGGAACTAGGTGAGATCCCGCGGGGAGTGAAACGAGCGAGGAAGCTCATGGTAAAAGGAGGATCGACTAAGGTCGCCACGTCCTGTGGCAACGTCGATCGACTCTACGTCGTGTAGGGCCATAGGAAAGCGAGTTATTTCCCCACCAACTCTCATTTTTTTATGGCAACGGATCCAGTATATCTCGAAACTGAGTCTTAAAGTAGACGGCCCTTTAGTTTAATAAATCGCTTATGAATATTCCACAACAATATTTTACAAGGTTAGAAAAAGGATTGAGATCAAGCGGCAGATTTGAAATAATAGATAAGTTCTTACATGTAACGAACAGGGATTCAACCAGGAGGGATCATCATCCATGAGCAAAATCCGTCAGCTGTTTAGCGGACCCATATTTTCCGAAAAAATTGATCGTTTTATTCTGATCCCGCTCGCCCTAATCGGAGTTCTTCTTGCCAGGTATTTAAAATCAGCCGGGTGGGCCACAGGTGATGCTTTAGGCATTCTGGTGCTGGCAGCTATCCTGTTGACCATCGGCTTGCGAATCATAGGTGCTCGTTGGAAGGAAAAGAAAAATATTACCCATTAAAAGCCGTCTTTTCATAGAAAAGGCGGTATTTTTTAAAGGTATGAGTACCAAAAGGGTCGATTATTAAATCAGGACGATCAGTAGAAAAGTGGAAATTAAATTAGATTAACTTACAGTTACTGGCGCAATAATCCAGCAACATTTTATCGAAACCAAATCTGGATGAATAGGTGGACGATTTTTTTGATATGTTCCTCCTTACATAGTTAGGAGCTAGACAGGAAGGGGTGGGGTTATTATGAAGAAAATATACGGAGGCTTTTCAATAATTTTTATAACCCTTCTATTAATTAGTTGTTCAGAACGTAATCAATATATTCTAGAAGGTGAAAGTGATCATTGGGAAGCAAAATTAAAAGTAACAGTAAAGGCAAATGACGCAACATCTAAAGATTTTATTATTAACTATAAAGGAGAATTAAATCAATTAGCTGACATAAGCAGGTTAGAATATTCTTATAAAAGTGCTGCATCTAGTGGAAAATCGGAGATTAACTTTAATGGCAAACCTCCCCAGAGAAAATCGTTTACTCATCATAGTGGAAGCAGTGGCAGTTCCTTTGACAGTGAACAAACTGTAAATGTGACTGTTAAATGGGATGGAAATGAAGAAAAAATGAAGCTGAAAGAATAGTGTGATTTTCATATGGTCAATATGATTCCACAAAGGAAGTGGGGAACTTGTTAAAATCTGAAGTTGCCAACAGATTTATATCATTATTAGTACTTTAAACATTCGTAATTTTTGTGTTAGTCAATGATACCAAGATGTTAGTAGTCCGGCATTTCTAATCATTACAATATAGTATTGCGATTTCGGGTACAGCTTATCAATTAAAAATTTTTTAAACTAAAGATAAATAAATAGCTACGAAACAAGGTCTACTAACCGTTAGCAAGACCTTCTCGTAGCAGAATAGATGTTTTTTATCCGTTTACAATTATGCCGCCGTTCACATGCAGCATCTGGCCGGTGACGAAACTTGCATCCTGGCTCGCAAGATAGACGTAAGCCGGGGCTACTTCTTTCGGCTGACCGGGGCGCTCCATCGGATTGTCAGAACCGAATTCGGCAACCTGCTTCCGGTCGAAGCTTGCAGGGATCAGAGGCGTCCAGATGGGACCCGGAGCCACTCCGTTCACACGAATCCTCTGACCAACAAGAGATTTTGCAAGCGCGCGAGTGAAGGATGTGATGGCTCCTTTTGTAGATGTATAATCAATCAATTGCTCGTTCCCCTCATAGGCTGTAACTGAGGAGGTGTTGATGATCGAGCTTCCTTTTTTTATATGTGGGAGTATGGCTTTTGTCATGTAGAAATAGGAAAAGATATTGACACGGAAGGTGCGCTCAAGCTGTTCATTCGAGATATCAAGAATATTGGTCTGCGGAAATTGCACGGCTGCGTTATTGACCAGCACATCGACTTGACTGAATTTACGCTTAATTTGTTTTACGGCATCTGTACAAAAATCAGGGTCAGCAATATCTCCGCTGATCAGCAGACAGGTACGGCCTTCTTGTTCAATTAAGTGTTTTGTATCCTCGGCATCCTGATGTTCATCAAAGTAAAGGACGGCTATATCGGCTCCTTCACGTGCGAAATGCAGACTTACCGCCCTGCCTATGCCGCTGTCTCCTCCCGTTATCACTGCAATTTTCCCCTGGAGCTTTCCGCTGCCCTGATAATTTTCATGGATATATTCTGGGAGCGGATTCATTTCACATTCGAATCCCGGCTGGTGGTTTTGGTGCTGTTTCGGTTGAATTTCTTTCTTTTGGTTGTTCATGAGTAGTCCTCCCAAATAGTGAATAGCTATTTCTAAGGTACCCATTAGGTCGGAGAATATTTGCGCAACTCCAGGTAGTATTGGAAAGATCTATTTCATGTAGCGAATGCTTATATCTTCCAGTTTAATTTGTTCTTTGTTGTGGTAAAATAAGAACAAACGTTCGATAAGAAAGGAAGGTACCTCATGGATGACTTGTTTGCACGATCTCTGGATAAAAGCGAAAAGCTGGTGGTCATCTATATGGACAGCCGGGGCGAGATCTCCCAGCGTTCCATTCGGGTGATGGATATACGTGCCGAAGATATTTTTGTGTATTGCTTTGCGAGAGAAAAGGTAAGAACGCTTAAAAAAGACAGAATTCTGTCGGTTTTTCCTGCAAGGACTGTAAAGCAAAGAAGAAGTGCCGCAATGGAATAGATTGCTCTATGGTCTGAGGTGGCTGTTAATAGATTTTTTTAAGTCCTGTCGTATTTACCATCATAGTCCTTCTCATTTCCGCATATCCTACAACTAACGAACTGAAAGTAAGGAGAGGGATAGGATGGGCTTCACTTATGGAAAAAGAGAGTTAATGCAGGATTTGCAAAGGGTGTTTGCCAAGCATAATGTCCAGTCCATTAAAGTCAATAAGCCGGGCACACTGTTTAAAATAGAGTCAGATGGATCGATGAAAGTGGAAGTAGGGGCAACGATCACGGCCTTTGATTGCAAACCAGGTGAAAAACCTGTGAACAAATTCAGAGTCGTAAATGGCGGGAACCAGAAAAAACAGTAAATCAAACAGCGCGTTTGACCATAAAAGTGGTCAAACGCGCTGTTTACATTTTCCTATTCTTATCACTTGTATTAGGAAGCAGGCGCACTATTCATTCTTAGTAATAAATAAACGCAATCACTGCAGCTAAACCGATACGGTAAAAGGCAAAAGGTAATAATTTAACTCTATTGATCAGCTTTAGAAAAAATCTAATCGTGATCAAAGCAAAAACAAAGGCGCTGACAAACCCGATCGCGAAGAGTGGAAGGGCCTGTACCGTGAAATACGCCAGATTATCGATTATAGAAAGGCTGCTTGCGCCAAGCATAATAGGCACCGCCATAATAAATGTAAAGTCTGCAGCCGATCGATGGTTCATACCAATAAGTACTCCGGCAGAGATGGTCGAACCTGACCGGGAGAAGCCGGGCCACAAGGAAAAGCATTGCATCAGTCCAATTAGAAGAGCCTGACGATAAGTGATCTGATCCACACTCTTTAAAGAGGGGTTGCGGGCTCCATAAAGATCGGCGAAAATCATAAAAAAGCTTCCTAACAGGAGGCCGATGATGACGGTTTCGACCGTAAATAAATGTTCATCGATATAGTCCTCAAAAAGAAATCCGAGCAGAGCTGCCGGAAGCAGCCCTGTCAGGATATGACTGATTTTAAGCCGGCTGGAGTTAGCCTGTACACTAGATCCCGCCCCCAGTAAATCCATAAACCGATGTCTGAATGTAATGACGACCGCAACAATAGAACCAAGTTGAATTACGATTTTAAACGTGTTTGCTGTATAGTAGCCTAAAAATTCGCGCGAATGTAACCACATTTCATCCACGATAATCATATGGCCCGTAGAAGATACGGGTGCGAATTCAGTTAATCCTTCAAACATCCCGAGAAGCATCACTTTTATGACTTGAATAACGTCCATTCTGTACCCCTTACGCGCTTAATATTTTTTTACGAATGATAATGAACATCAGGAGGACGCATCCTGTTCCAAGTCCGATATACGTAATGGTGGAATAAACCTCCAAAAGCCGGGAGATTTCATTCCATGATTCACCCATCAAAGCACCTACCAAAATGAGGATGGTATTCCAGACCATTGTTCCAAGGATGGTGAACAATAGAAATAAGCTCAGCTTCATGTTCGCCATTCCGGCAGGTAAGGAAATCAAACTGCGGACGAGCGGAACCATCCGCCCGAGCAGCACCGCCCATATTCCGTAGCGCTGAAACCACGATTCTACTCTCTGGACGTCTTCTTTTTTGATGCGAAGTCGATGTCCATGGCGCTCCACAAAGGATTCTAATTTTTCTATATCCATCAAGGATCCAATGCCATAAAGCACAACCGCTCCTGCAAGAGATCCGGTCGTTGAGACTACAATTACCCCAGCTATGGATAGATTAGCAGCTTGAGTCATAAATCCGCTGAACGGAAGAATAACTTCAGATGGAATAGGGGGGAAGATATTCTCTACCGCCATCATGATAAAGATGCCTGCATACCCATAGTGACTCATAAATTCAGTAATCCAATCCGCCATTGTGTACCTCCATGTTCAGTGATAAGCGGGCTTAAGCAGTGTTTATACCAGCTTTAAGCACGTCCTCTCACTTATATCCTATGATTTGTTTCAGTTCTTTTATGTTTACCATGCTCCAGTGAAATTCAATCCAGTAGTCCTGCCAATGCACACCTGCAAACACACCACTCGTCCAGATTCCGCCAAACAGTAACAAGAAAATCACGAACGTAACGGAATAGTAGGTAATCCAATCTTTCATGTCTGAATTTTTCATTTCAATCTCCTTCAAATGTAATTAAAAGCGCACACGAAAAATAAGCTTTCCTAAAATGCTCAAAAGAAAAGCTTTGAAGCCTCTTCGTAAAAAAAGGAGACGATGTATTTACAGATAATTGGAATGGAATTTTTCTATAGTAAAGAAACCGGATGAGTCGGCAAGTGGTTCGAGGATGGCCGTGGACGCTGAAAACAACCCTTTCACATCCAGCTGGGCAGGAGGAAACAGGAAAGGCGGTAAAGCGTAATCTGCTTTCCCTTTAGGGAGAAGGATCCGAGAGACAGACAGGGCTTCCTGCTCCACATCCGTGAAACTGGCCACGAGAGAATCCGTCTGTTCTATAGTCTCATAAGCCTGTAAAGACACGGCAGGGCTCAAACCTAAGAAATAGGCAGCCGTGAGCACTGCGATTAATATTTTAACGATATTCATGTCCTTCTCCCTCCTTTCCAGTTATTAGATTTACAATACCCTAAGCCTATGGGAATGGAAAGCTTTTTTAAAAATATACGAAAGGGGGAGACTCATCCATGCCAGTATGGGTCATAGAAGTGGTATTGATTCCTGCGATCGTGGCGATCATGACGCTCGTATTTAATTTGGTTCTACAATGGGGTAAAACTAAATTTGAATACCGCATCGATACCACGAAGTTCAGGCGAGAGCACGATTACTTGCAGCTGAGTGAACTGTACATGGAGCTTTATGCGGTTATTGCGCAGTCAGAATTTCTAAGAGTATTTCACCATTTAGAAGATTTAAGTTCTTTGCACGATCTTCCTTTTATAGAGGTGGAGCACAGGTTAAAACGGTTTACAGATGATTTAATTCCAGGCGAGTTCCAAGTAAACCAGGGGGCGATGGTGAATGCCGCCATCCATTCGTTTAATAAAATGCAGCTGGTAGAACTTATTCTGGAGAAGAAACCATACGCCTCTCAGAAATTGATCAAGCTTGCGGTCGGCTACCGGTACTGTCATGAATTTTTAAATAAGGATGGTCTCGTGGAGTCTCAGTATGAAAAATTTCTAGTCAGCGGTCTGGAGTATATTTATAAAATCGTGACGACGGTCATTCGGGAAACGAATGAAAAGCGGGAAAGCTGTCATCTGGAGTTTATTGAGTCGGAGAAGCACGAGGGAATTATGGAGCATGACATTTTCAAGCTGCGGCATAGAGGATAATGAACTGATCCTTCCAATATGAAGGGAATAAATCCTTTCTGTCGAATTAGTTCGATAGGAGGGAGGTGATGGAATGCAGCACCCATCATCAAAGCTTGATTATCTTATTGTTTACTTGGAAACCCTTTCAAAAATTAAGAGCGGGGATGAAGAAACATATCCTGCGTGGGTTAATGAAAAGATGCAGCAAACATGTGAAAAGATTGAAGACTTAAGCAAACAACTTTACTAAATTATGGCATACATTTACGGGGTGCTTTTCATGCTACCCCAACTATTAAAGAAATTGGTACAAGGGGAAGGTGTTAGGACCCATTGACCTTAATATGGAAGGTTTCCTCTTGAAAAGCAACTCAGTAACTTTTTTATAGTTTTATCGAATGTCGGTAGAAGACTCTTTCACTAAGGAGGTAAGGGGAAGATAAACGAGTTGGTCGCAAATGACTATGGACTTTTAACATTCTAAAAAGCTTAGAGGCAAATAGCCTCTAAGCTTTTTTTGTGTTCTATTTGTTTCTGCGTTTTAAGATTTTCTCCATAACATTAGAACGATTTAGGAGTTCCTTCTATATTTAAGATACTACTTTCTTTTGAAACGACGCTTCGGCCACTTTCGGTTTGATATAAATAATACTTCCGATAAACACGGCTAGTACATTAAGGAATAGAGTCAAACCTACTACACCAGCGGCGTGCAGGGATTCATAGAATAATCCGTTAACGACAAGCAGCAAGGCAATGGCAGCCAACACAACGGCTCCTTTCACAGAGCGGTTATTGGTAATCTTCCAATTTCCATAGTTGAAGGCAACGGTAAACAGGACCATAACGAGAATATTGACGCTCATCCCTACCCAAACTGGGTGGATATTCAAGAAGAAATCAGCCGGGTGCCAATTACTTAAGTGATACCAGATTAATCCTGCTGCAAACCCTCCAAATAGGGAGCCGATCACGGCTCGCTTTGTGACAAGCGGCCAGAATAACGCGGCGACTACTGGAGCGAAGGTGGCAGAGTTTCTCATGGTCCAGGCAAGTACGTTCCACCACGCGGATTGCTCTGTGCGCAGGAAGCCGAAAATGATCATGAGTCCTGTCAGAAGCAGCAGCGACCACTTGGTATATTTGACCAGCTGTTCTGGAGATGCGCCAGGGAAAATGGCGCTTCCGACATCTTTCCCAAGACTGGTGGCTCCTGAGAACTGGCAAGGTGCGCCCCAACCTAAAGCACATGCCCAGATGCCTAAGAAGAACAGGCCGACGAAAGGAGCGGGCAGTACTTCCATTAAATATTGGGGGAGAGCAACGAGTCCCAGGCTTGCGTCAGGAACGACCGCAGCGGCAGACAAACCAAATAGAATACCAAGAAGAATAAATGGAACACTCATCACTTCTGCGACGATTAAACCTTTGCGTCCTTCTTCAGGCGTTTTACAGGACAAGGCCATCTGAAAAGCGGCCTGTGCTAGAATCACGTTTACCATGAAAGTGGCAAACCATACTAGGATTACTTGAAGGCCGGCGCCTCCCCAATCAAACATGCTCGGCTGTTCGGCTGCAAGCTGCTGTAAGCCGGAGATGCCTGGGTTGATGAAGAAGGCCACGGTTCCAATAATAAACATAATAGCAAAAATAATCGTGTTCATCGTTTGGGTAAAGGCAACCGCCCACATCCCGCCCGACTGTAAATAAACAAATAGTAAGATAGCTGTAAAAGCGACGGACAATGATAACGAAACGCCGGTAAACACGTGAAAGGCAGAAGCAAAAGCAATTGCTGTAGCGACGGACCACATCGGAAAGGCAAAGGCTGTAATCGCACCTGATAAAGCTTTAGCCCGTCTGCCGAATTGATCCCCGATTAATCCTGAGATCGTGACGATTAACTTTTCCCGGAAGGATTTGATTAATAATAAGGCAATTAATAAGACTTGCAACGTTTCTGCGACGCCATACCAGATGGCTGAAATTCCGGTCAGGTAGGAAAGCTCGACAATCGATATGTACGTCGAACCTGAGAAGAGGCCCGTTATACAAAAGGCCACCGTCCACCATCTAAATGTCCGTCCCCCTACAAAATATTGCTCGCCGCGATTGGCTTTTCGCTTCGCCACATTACCGACGATGATGAGGGCGAGCGTGTATAATAAGGCAAGTGAAATCATCCAAAATCCATATGAGCTCATATTTGTACCTCCTTGTTGATGTTCCAGATTACTTCAATATTTACGCCTGCATCCTTAAACAAATTGAAAGCCGGGCAGCGTTTTAGAACGAGTTGAATAAAACCTTCTTCGTCGACTTCTTTCTCTGCAAATGTAACGTCCACCTTAAGCGTCACCGTTTGAAAGTGCGGGCTCACATCAGCTGTGCCGAACAATCCTCTGTGATCGATATCTCCGCTTGAAGCTGCCTCAAGCTTTTCAATCGTTAACCCTTTTTCCTTCGCCACCATTTCTACAACGATCATAAAACAGCCGTTAAGCGATCCAGTGATGTATTCCATAGGAGTTAATGCTTCATTAGAACCGCCAAGCTTCTCGGGCTCATCAATTGTAAACGTAAAATCCCGAATGGCATGCGCATTCTGAAACGGGCTGGTGCGCTTGCTTTGTGTGTCAATCGAACGTAATGCTGACTTCTTCTGTGTTTGCTGAACTGTCATTTAATCTCCCCTCCATATAAAAAACCCTTCTACTTTTCTGTAAGAAAAATAGAAGGGTTGGTTTAAATGTCCCGACTCTTATCTTTCAGACAGAAAATGTCTGCTGGAGTGAGCACCTTGTTTATCAAACAGGTTGCCGCGGGATCAAAGGACCAGTTTCCTCCACCGCTCTCGATAAGAAAATTATGAATTTAAAGAATATTGTACGTTTAAATTTAAACATCTGTCAACAAATTTTTTGAAAGTTAGCTTTTGAAACAAGAGAAGGCGGAGCGAGGAAACCTCTTCATCATATGGGTTCATTACAATAAGAAATCAGGTTCTATTTTGAAAAAAATTCAGTAGCACTTAGCTGGCGTGACGCCGTTGTTCCAGATTCATCAGCTTACCGCCAAACTCATTTATAAAAATAGCTGCAAGGATCAATAAAACGCCGATCCACTGCAAAAAGGTGACCGTTTCTGAAAGGATCAGCATGGCTGAAATGATGGCGACTGGAAGTTCCACAGAGCTCAGCACATTAGCGAGACGTCCCGAAATAAGTGGAGCGCCTCCCGCAAAGAATAGGGGAGGAATAACGGCTCCGACAAGCGCAATTCCAGCACCAATCGTCCATAAGCGCATGTCCAGGACAGGAATGGTAGGGATGTCGCGGATGAAGATGAGCACCACAAGCACCAAAGATCCAGTCACCATAAGTGAACTTCGCAGTATAGGGTGGGAATCAACAGCCACCTGACCGCTGAAAAAAATAAAGCCGGCATAGGAAAACCCTGACAGCAGTCCGAGTAGAAGACCGAGGGGGTGTAAATCGAGACCCCCATCTGAAAGTCCTGAAGCTAACACCACTCCCGTAAGTGTGACGATCAGGGAAATCAAGTGAATGCGTTCAGGTGGAGTTTTTGTAAAAATCCATTCATACACCATACCGATCCAGACAAATTGGAAAAGCAGAATAATCGCAATAGAAGCAGGGAGGTATTGCATAGCTCCATAATAAAAGATACTCGTCAGTCCAACTGTACTTCCCGTGGCAGCGATTTTGATTAGATCTGAGGTCCGAATTTCTCTTATACGCAACCCTTTTAAAATAGACAAGCCCCACAGGAAGACAAAGGCAGCGAGCATTTGGACAATATTTATCTGTCCGAGAGAATACCCATACTGAAAGCCTGTTTTTACAAATATAGGGGTAAATCCGAAGCTTGCCGCCCCCAGGAAGACGAGAATAACTCCTTTTCCTTTCATTGCTTGAAACCTCCCATTCTAACGATTTGCTTCTATCATTCGAACACACTGATGCTATTATTTCAAAGCCCCATTGAAAACTCAATGTAATAGAGGAAAACCATTCAGGTATGTCGGATTTTGAGGTGAATTTTTGCAAATCATAGCGATAAATGTAAAACGATTTTTACAGGGATTTTCTCCCTTTTGTCGAAATGATTGGTATAAGGAAATCACTATAAATCAGAAAAAAAGGGAGTGTTCGTGGGGATGTTCAAGAATAGTCTATTAAAGTTAATGCCGTATAAAGAGCAGGGTATGGTGGAAACGAATCTGGTCAATGTGATGAAGCGTTTGAAAATTGAGGATTTTACGTTCAACTGGGACCGCAGCAGCTGTTATGTAGAATTTAGTTATAAAGAAGAGCCATATAAACTGGAACATTCGATAGAAAAAGCAAGGAAGCAAGGGATCATCTTAAAAAATGGTATGGATTGTTTAATAGAACTGACTCAGTCACTTGAAGATCTATGTGTGATTATTGACCGTGGCACTTATAACTTTGAGACATGGATATCCGGCATGAAGCAGCAAGAAGCGATGAATGAGACCCCTATTTATCAAGAAGAGTTTCATATCAGTTATAAATCAACTGGCGAACAGGCTAAAAAGGAAGCTTCCAAACAGGAATCTCCTGATCTGGAACAGCCATCTTCTGATAGAAACGAACAGCTTTTCCCTTTTGGACCTGATTTGTCACTCAAAGATTTCTACCTGAATCAGATTACTCAAAGTGCGGAGCGGAAAATACAGTAGAATCAGACTGTGGATGATAAAATGGATATTAAAAAAGGACTCCTTAAATCAGGAGTTCTTTTTTAATGATTCTGTTAAATTTTTGCGTTGGTTCGTCGAAAATGTGCCGTGCTGACCTGCGATTGGGTCGCGATCGTGCGCAATTGAGCCGTGCTCAGCGGCAATCGGGCCTTTACTCCACTGAAATTACTCCATTCTGCCAGGGGAAAAGGAGTCGTTCCAGTGAGCACCCTTTATCCAACCTAAAAAGCCAGGCCCTTTGTTTAAAAGGCCTGGCTCTTACGCTCATTTAAATAGACCAGAAGGCACGGAAACGCCTCCCGGTATGCGGAGTGAACCATCTGAAAACGGGTATCAATGACTCACTGCTTTATTAATACTAGTTATAAAAAGATGCTCCTACAATGATCAATAGAATGAACAAAACAACGATCAAGACGAAAGTACTACCTCCGTAGTTTGCTCCGCCGTAACCGCCGCCATATCCACAGCCGCCATAGCCCATATCTTCACCACCTTTTTTTGTCCTATACGATAGGCTATGAAAAATGAGGTAAGTTGGGAGGGCGGATGACCAGTGTGGTTTTAAAATAAATCAAGAGCCCTTATGAAGTGGATCTTGTTCCTTACGATTGTTTAATTTACTTGGGCGGATCCAGCTGACATTATCAGTGGTTTGCAAATGCTCCTGAAGGTTTGCTTTGATTTTCTGGATATGTTCCACCATGGTCATGGCGGTCATATCAAGTTCCATCATCGTCGTCTGATGTTCCATGATTTTTTCAGAAGATCCTTCGGTGTTCGCGCTCAGCTGCTGAGTGAGCCGGTGGATTTCTGCGAATTTCTCCTGCGTCTTTTTCTTTTCATTCATCACGTCTGCGGAATGATTCTGTACCTGTTTGGATTGGTCATGGAGTTCAGAAATATTTCCGATCACCTGATCGAAAATCACCGTCATTTCCTCGGATTTTTCTTTTCCTAAGTTCAGGGCTTCTGTTTCTGTTTCATAGGACTTTTTCTGGTCAGAAATACTTGCGTTGACCTGGCTGATGACATTTTCAATCGTGTCAGCACTTTCTTTAACCTGAGCGGAGAGCTTACGGATTTCGTCGGCGACGACCCCGAATCCTTTCCCGTGTTCTCTTGCTCTTGCTGCTTCGATGGAAGCGTTTAAAGCAAGAAGGTTGGTCTGGTTGGAGATGTATTCGATCGCTTCAAGTGCTTCTGTTACTTTTTTCATTTGTTTCAGAAGTTTTTCATTAAAACTGCCAAATTGTTCGGTGACCCGAATGATCTCTGTGAACACGTGGTTGAATTCGTCGACTTTTTCTTTTCCATCATTCGACAATGAGCGGACACTTTCAGAAGTCGAAGCGGAGGTTTCAATGATCTCACTGAGAGACTGAATCATTTCATTAATGTTGTCCATTTGGCTCTGAAACTGAGTTAAGTGTTCTCCTTCGATCTGGATATCCTCAACCATTTCCATCAACTGAGTGCTGACCTGCTCAGATGACTCCGTTACTTGTGTATTCATCTTGTTTAAGTGTTCACTAAGAGCCTCGACATGACGAAGTTCTTCCAGGGAATGACGGATGGTTTGATGGTGATTTACACCCTCATCCATTTGAGCGGATTTCTCCTGCAGGGCACTGTTTTTGACGGTGGAAAATAAGAAGATGAGAAGGGCTGCTGTCACGACAGTTAGTCCCCCTAGGATGGAAAGGCTGACTGCAGGATTAAAATAAAAGGATAAACTATAACTTAATGCGCCATAAATGATTACGGCCAGGCTGATGGACAAAAGTGGAATAGCTCGTTTCAGTTTCATACATGTACTCACTTTCTCTTGGAATTAAGAATCCTGTCCAGACGGAAGGAGAAGGGAAGACCGATTCCATAGATCATCCCAATCTTCAACATGTTAAAAGGTACAATCACATAAAGGACGGCGGTTCTAAAATCGGTGGCCAGCGGATTAAATGATGTGAATTGGCCGACATACTGTTCTTTCGTGACCCCGATCAGCTCCATGATCGCGGGAAGAATGAAATAATAATTTAATAGATACATCGTGGATAAGAAGACGAGAATCGTAATGGCAAAAATCCATAGATTAAGTTTCTTTTGATAGTGATAGAACATACCGATCAGTCCGACGATGAGCGCTCCGGAGCAGAAATTAGCCATTTGTCCGACGGGAAGTCCTGCGTAGCTCCCGTGGGTGATGTAATCTATTATATTCTTCAGAAACTGAATGGCTACGCCTGCCACGGGTCCCAGGGTGATCGCTCCAATCAGAGCGGGAATGTCACTAATATCCATAGTGAGAAAGGGCGGGAAGAAGGGGACAGGAAATTTAAAATAGTAGAGGATGATGCTGCAGGCGGCTAGAATCCCAATGGTTGTCGTACGTTGTAATCTGGATAACGTCAAGGTCATTCATCTCCTTAAGAAATAGAAGAGAAGAATAGGCAGATTTTTCTCTTCTGATTGGATTACGCGTTTTCTCGTAATGAGCTGGTATGAGGGGCCAGCAAACTGGCCGCATGTTCGACAACTCTCGGGCTGGAGGACTTCGCTCCTTTAAAGTTTCGGCTTTCTTCGACTTCATACACCCCAAAACCATCCAGATCGTAAGCGACCATCATGGACTTAAAATTGGGCGCGTCGATGACTAAAAACCATTCCCGGATCAATTCGCTATTAGGCGGCAGCGGAATGTAATGGATGCCATCGGAATAATCCATCGGCACATCTTTCTCACCAAAAATGTAAACATTCGAATATTCGGTCATAGCCCGGAAGCGGTCCAATACGTTTTTGGCACGGGAAAATTTCTGAAACCCAGCATAGACGTTTCCTTTTAACTTTTTCATAAGAACCATATTTTCCATCATTAAACACATGTACTCAAGCTGTGGCACCTTGGATTCAAAATTCAGGGAACTGGATTGCAGCTGAGTCAAATGAGCGGTATCCAATTTTTTTGTTTCTCCTTCAACAGAACCAAAGCATTCGTTAAATAGAGAGAGATTTTTAATATTCACTTATGTATTCCTCCTGGGGGAGCTTCAGGACCCCTAAGTATTTAGTCCAATAATTGGAAATATCAGCTTATCATGAATGGTTAAAATGATTCATTATAAAATACCTAATAAAACGAATCGATATTCACTCTTTTTTTTCATCGGATGATTGCCAGAAGAGTAAAGATAAATGCAAAAATTAAGATAAAAAAGAAAAAAAGAAAGGGCGGTTGAACGTGCATAACGCATGGCATACAAGCGTGTAAGCGCTTCACTTTTATACTGAATAATCTAAGTGTTCAGAAAATTTACTTAAAACCTGTTGACCTTCTCGCGAAATCCGTTTAAAGTAGTCCTCAATCAACTTCACCGGTAATTCTCTGAAACGCCAACGAAGGTTGATCATGTGGAAGGACCCCCATGGGACCCTGAGCATAAAAATGAATGTAACTTTTGTGTCAGGGTCCACTATTTTTTTCCTTCATAAATCTATCGTTTCAAACATTAAATATAGAAAAGAAAGGAGTGCTAAGGATGAGCAGCCAATGGATTTATTTAAGCGGCGAATTTGTAAATAAGAATGAGGCCGTCGTATCCGTTTACGACCACGGTTTCTTATATGGAGACGGGGTATTTGAAGGTATTCGTGTCTACGAAGGCAACATCTTCAAATTAGATGAACACTTAAACCGCCTCTACGATTCAGCAAAATCAATCATGCTTCAAATGCCTTATGAGAAGGAGGAGATGAAAGAGATTATTGCTGAAACCGTCCGCAAGAACGAGCTGGAAACAGCCTACATTCGAGTGGTTGTCTCCCGTGGAATGGGTAATCTCGGTTTAGACCCTTCCAGTTGTTCAAATCCAAGAGTGGTTGTCATTGCTGAAGCACTTGCTTTGTTTCCGAAAGAACTTTATGAGCGCGGGGTAAGGCTCGCATCGGTTTCCAGCAGACGAAACCGTCCGGATGTACTTCCGCCTCAAGTGAAATCATTAAACTATTTAAATAATATTCTAGTGAAAATGGAAGCAAATCAGGCTGGAGTAGACGAAGCCCTGATGATGAACGATCAAGGCTATGTAACAGAAGGCTCAGCAGACAATATCTTTATCGTAAAAAACAGCACCATCTATACACCGCCTACTTATTTAGGGGCGCTGGAAGGCATTACAAGAAACGCAATCATTGATCTTGCCAAAGAAAAAGGCTACGAAATGAAAGAACAGCCATTTACCCGCCATGATGTGTATGTAGCGGATGAAGTTTTTCTAACAGGCACAGCAGCAGAAGTCATCGCAGTAGTAGAAGTGGATCAACGTCCTGTAGGGGATGGAAAGCCAGGCGTTATAACCAACCACCTGCTTTCTGAATTCCGTAAGATCACGACTACAGACGGCTATAAAGTCTACAACAAAGATAAAGTGCAAGTAAGCTAGACTTAAAAAGTGAATAAAGACTAATACGAAGACGGGAATAAAAGAATAAGTTCTTGTATTCACAGAGAGCCGGGGTTGCTGGAAGCCCGGAAATACATCTTATTCTGACATCATCCCTGAGTGTTCGCGCTGAACGGTTTTCTAGTAGGCGGAACCAGGTGTTTTTATTCGCACCTGTTATCAAAAGGAGTTCTAAGAGAACTCCCTGAGGTGAAGCGTATACGCTTCACGAAAACGAGGGTGGTACCGTGAAAGTAATAGACCTTTTCACCCCTCTCTTTCCTTATACCGACGTGTATTCGAGGAAGTGAGGATGAAAAGGTCTTTTTTATTTTAATAATAGTGAAACAGATGGGCCGCAATGATTTTCTAAATACTCTAAGGAGGGATTAAAAAATGAAGGCAGAGGCAAGTGTGAAAGAGCAGACCGCCACAAAGACAGGAGCAGATTTGCTAGTTGAATCCTTGATTGAACAAGGTGTCGATACTTTATTTGGTTACCCGGGAGGTGCCGTGCTCCCAATTTATGATGCCATCTACCGTGCAGAAGGAAGCTTTGATCACGTTCTTCCCCGTCATGAACAGGGAGCGATTCACGCAGCAGAGGGATATGCTCGAGTAGCGAACCGTGCAGGTGTTGTAATCGGTACTTCCGGTCCGGGGGCGACCAACCTGGTAACCGGCATCGCTGATGCGATGATGGACTCCATCCCGCTGGTTGTTTTTACAGGCCAGGTGGCTAAAGGGGTCATTGGTACAGATGCTTTCCAGGAGTCAGACATTATGGGCATCACAACCCCGATTACGAAACACAACTACCAGGTTCAAAATATCGAGGAGCTTCCGCGTATTGTGAAAGAAGCCTTTCACATTGCCACTACCGGGCGTCCGGGACCAGTAGTTGTTGATATACCGAAAGACATTTCTTCGGAAGTGTATGCAAAGGATGTTGTTCATCACTTTCATCTTCCGGGCTATCAGCCGACACTGAAACCGAATCCACTCCAAATCACGAAGCTTCACGAAGCGTTAACGCAGGCGAAGAAACCCGTTATTTTAACTGGTTCAGGTATTATCCACGCGGGAGCTTCGGAAGAACTTAGAACCTTCGTAAGGAACTATGAAATCCCGGTCGTATCAACCTTGCTAGGCCTTGGCAGTTATCCAGGCAGCGATCGATTGTCGCTTGGCATGGGAGGTATGCATGGAACATACGCCGCCAATATGGCTCTGTATGAATGTGATCTTCTTATCAACATCGGTGCCCGCTTTGATGATCGTCTGACAGGGAACTTGAAGCATTTTGCACCGACCGCCAAAGTGGCGCATGTTGATATCGATCCGGCGGAAATCGGGAAGAACGTTCCAACATCGATCCCGATCGTATCCGATGCCAAGGCTGCATTGAAGGCGTTAAATAACAAAGAAGTAACGAGCCTTGACCACAAAGAATGGCTGGATCAGAGCTGGGCGCGTAAAGCGGACTATCCACTATGGTTTCATCAAAAAGATGAAGATATTGTCCCGCAGTGGCTCGTGAAGAAAGTATATGACTATACCCGCGGTGAAGCCGTTGTAACAACCGACGTTGGACAGCATCAGATGTGGGCGGCTCAATATTACCATTTTGATGAGCCGAACCGCTGGGTAACGTCAGGCGGCCTTGGAACCATGGGATATGGTTTTCCGGCAGCGATCGGCGCACAGCTTGCGGATATGGAATCCACTTGTGTGGCTATCGTAGGGGACGGAGGTTTCCAGATGACGCTTCAAGAGCTATCTGTTCTTCAGGAACGTGGATTGCCAGTGAAGATCATCATTGTAAATAATCAAGCTCTCGGCATGGTCCGTCAGTGGCAGGAGAAGTTTTACGATGGCCGTTTCTCTTCCTCCATCATTGATACGCAGCCTGACTTTGTAAAACTTGCGGAAAGTTATCAGATTCCTGGTTACTTCATTGACTCACCGAAAACGCTTGAAGAGGTACTTCCGGGCATCCTTGCCGATGATAAGCCGGCCGTTGTAGATTGCCGAGTACTTCAAAGTGAAAATGTGTATCCAATGATTGCACCAGGTAAAGGACTTCACGAAATGATCGGGGTGAAACCATGAAAAGGATTGTAACTGCGATCGTTCATAATCGCAGCGGCGTATTAAACCGAGTAACCGGGCTGCTGGCTAAGCGGCAGTTCAACATTGAAAGTATATCTGTCGGCCGCACCGAGACAGAGGGCGTTTCCAAAATGACGTTCGTGGTCGATGTGGAGGATAACCGCAAATTGGAACAGCTGACGAAGCAGCTGAATAAACAGATTGATGTCCTGAAGGTTTCCGATATTACAGACAATGCGATTGTCGCCCGGGAACTTGCCCTGGTCAAAGTAATCAGCAACCCGCAGATACGAAGCGAAATCCAGGGCATCATCGAACCGTTCCGCGCTACGATTATTGACGTAAGTAAAGAAAGCGTCACGGTTCAGGTCACAGGAAAGTCCGATAAGGTCGATGCACTGATTGAACTCTTACGACCTTATGGTGTTAAAGAGCTTGCAAGAACCGGCTTAACCGCCTTCAAACGAGGAAATCAGCCTCAACAAGCAGAAGTGAAATCTTATTCTCTACTAAACTAATTACTCTATTACAGAAAGGAAGATTTTAAATGGCACATGTTTACTACCACAATGATATCAAGGATGAGGTTCTACAAAATAAGAAGGTTGCCGTTGTAGGCTATGGCTCACAGGGCCACGCTCACGCACAGAACTTAAAGGAAAGCGGCCATAACGTTGTCGTTGGACTAAGAAAAGGGAAGTCCTGGGATAAAGCGGAACAGGATGGACTGGAAGTAAAAGAAGTAGCGGACGCTGTAGCAGACGCAGACGTAGTTATGGTTCTTTTACCAGATGAACACCAGCCGACCGTTTTTGAGGAATCCATTAAGCCGAACTTAAAAGAGAACGCAGCTCTTGCATTCGCACACGGCTTTAACGTTCACTTCAACCAGGTCGTTCCTCCATCTAACGTTGATGTATTCCTGGTAGCTCCTAAAGGGCCGGGACACCTTGTAAGAAGAACATTTGAAGAAGGCGCAGGCGTACCTGCTCTGATCGGAGTCGAGCAGGACGTATCCGGCGAAGCGAAGGAAATCGCGCTAGCTTATGCTAAAGGCATCGGCGGCGGACGTGCCGGCGTACTGGAAACAAGCTTCCAGGAAGAAACGGAAACGGATCTATTCGGTGAACAGGCCGTACTTTGCGGAGGATTAACCAGCCTTGTCAAAGCCGGATTTGAAACCTTGACGGAAGCAGGCTACCAGCCGGAAGTGGCGTACTTCGAATGTATGCACGAACTGAAACTGATCGTTGACTTGATGTATGAAGGCGGACTTGAAGGCATGCGTTATTCCATTTCCGATACAGCTCAATGGGGCGACTTCGTATCTGGCCCGCGCGTCATCAATGAAGATACAAAAGCCCGCATGAAAGATGTACTGCAGGATATCCAGACCGGTAAATTCGCTAAAGGCTGGATCTTAGAAAATAAAGTAAATCGCCCAGAATTCGAAGCAATCAACAACTTGGAGAGCAATCATCCAATTGAAAAGGTGGGTAGAGAACTCCGAGAGTTAATGCCTTTTGTTAAGAAATCTCAATCTAAAGAAAAGGAAGTGGTCTCTCATGGCTCACGTTAACGTATTCGATACAACTCTTAGAGACGGAGAACAGTCAGCTGGCGTAAACTTGGACCGCCTGGAAAAATTGGAGATTGCGAAGCAGCTGGAACGCCTTGGGGTAGACATTATGGAAGCAGGATTCCCTGCTTCCTCCCAGGGAGAGTTTGAATCCGTCCGTGAGATTGCGAACACGGTGAGAAACGTTTCAGTAACGGGACTTGCGAGAGCTCACAAGAAAGATATCGACATTGCCTGGGAAGCTTTGAAAGGCGGAGCAGAACCAAGACTTCACGTGTTCTTGGCTACCTCAGCCATTCATATGACGCATAAGCTTAAGAAAACACCAGATGAAGTGGTGGAAACAGCGGTAGAAGCTGTATCTTATGCAAAAGAGAAATTCCCTCACGTTCAGTGGTCCGCAGAGGATGCGAGCCGAACCGATATCGATTTCCTTGTTCATATCATTGAGAAAGTCATTGACGCCGGTGCATCCGTCATTAACCTTCCCGATACGGTCGGATATTCAACGCCGGATGAATACGGACGCATGTTCCGTGAAGTAATAGAACGCGTTCCGAATATCGATCAGGCCATTCTTTCCGCTCATTGCCATGACGATCTAGGTATGGCTGTCAGCAACTCGATTGCGGCTATTGAAAATGGGGTACGCCAGATCGAAGGGACGATCAACGGAATCGGAGAACGTGCTGGAAACGCGGCACTTGAGGAAATCGGAGTCGCTCTTGAAATCCGTAAAGACCGGTACGATTATCAGACCAACCTTGTATTAAAAGAAATTAAAAGAACGAGCGATTTGGTCAGCCGTATGACCGGTATGATGGTTCCAGGTAATAAAGCAGTGGTCGGCCGTAACGCCTTTGCTCACGAATCCGGTATTCACCAGGACGGCATGCTGAAAGACTCATCGACTTACGAAATTATCACACCAGCGATGGTGGGAATCGATTCCAACCGAATGGTGATGGGTAAACACTCTGGCCGTCACGCTTTCAAACAAAAAGCCGAATCAATGGGCTATGAGTTGACGGATGAGAAATTGAAGGAAGCGTTCGAATCCTTCAAGAACTTGACCGCGAAGAAGAAAGAAGTTACCGACGACGATTTGTTTGCCATCCTGACCGATACGCAGACCGAAGACAAAGATCAGCCGAAATACGAGCTGAAAGCCTTCCAGGTTCAATACGGAAGCATCAATCGTCCAACAGCCACAGTACTTCTTACCAAGCCGGATGGCGAAGAAGTCGAGAAAGCCAATACAGGAGACGGCAGTGTAGAAGCCATCTACAACACGCTGGATGATTTAATCGATGCCGACGTGCATTTGCAGGATTACCAGTTAAGCTCGATTGGAAGAGGACGAGATGCACTGGCAGAAGTCCACGTGCAGCTAACAGTAGATGATGTGAAAGCTTCCGGGCGCGGATCTGCTCAGGACGTTCTTGAAGCATCTGCACATGCTTTCTTAAACGCCGTAAACCGCACATTATATAGAAAGAATACGGAACCAGTTCAAAAGCAGGTTCAAGTATAAAGGGGGAAATGTTATGAAAAAGCACATTGTACTTTTACCGGGAGACGGGATCGGTCCCGAAGTAGCAAAAGCTGCTAAGCGCGTGCTGGAAGCAGTAGCTGAACAGCATCAGCACACGTTCACTTTCGAAACGCACAATATCGGAGGAAGCGCCATTGATCAGGACGGCACCCCTTTACCGGAAGATACGATTGAAGCTTGTCATAAAGCGGATGCTGTATTCTTAGGAGCTGTAGGAGGGCCGAAGTGGGATGACCTGCCTGGTCATATACGCCCGGAAAAAGGACTGCTCGGCATTCGTAAACAGCTGGGACTTTTCGCTAATCTGCGGCCGGTAAAGGCGTTCCAACAGCTCCTCCACGCGTCCCCCTTAAAAACCGAAGTTGTCACAGGAAGTGATCTGCTGATTGTAAGGGAATTAACAGGTGGCCTCTATTTCGGGGAACCGAGCGAAAGACGCAACAACGGCGCTGAAGTCGTCGATACGCTGGCGTATTCAAGACATGAAATCGAGCGCATCGTTGAACAGGCGTTCCAGAGTGCCAGGCTTAGAAGAAACCATCTAACCTCTGTGGATAAAGCCAACGTATTAGAATCGAGCCGAATGTGGCGCGAGATCGTTGAAGAGAAGAAGCAGGAATATCCGGAAGTAACGGTTGAGCATATGCTTGTCGATGCTGCAGCGATGAAGCTGGTAACGAATCCTTCTTACTTCGACGTCATTGTGACAGAGAACATGTTCGGAGACATTTTAAGTGACGAAGCGTCTGTATTAACCGGGTCCCTTGGCATGCTTCCGTCGGCAAGTATCCGAAAAGATGGCCTGGGCCTATACGAACCGGTTCATGGATCTGCACCGGACATCGCCGGTCAAAACAAAGCAAATCCACTGGCATCGATCTTATCCGTTGCTATGATGCTGAAGCATTCCTTTAAAATGGAAGAAGAAGCCGAACAAGTTGAGAAAGCCGTACAGGACGTGTTAGCAGCGCGCTACCATACGGCCGACCTTAACATCAACGGAGGCATCCCGGTCAGCGGAAGTGAACTTGCGAACAAAGTGATTGAACAATTAAGCACGAGTGACACGACTGAAAATATCATGAGGTGCTACGTGTAATATTCGAAGAAGGGAGCGGTACACATTGAGTCAACCGAAAACAATTATTGAAAAAGTTTGGGATCAGCATGTCGTTCATAAAGAAGAAGGGAAGCCGAACCTCCTCTATATCGACTTGCACCTGATTCATGAGGTAACCTCTCCCCAGGCGTTTGAAGGTCTGCGCCTGAGCGGGAGGAAAGTCCGCCGGCCGGACCTGACGTATGCCACCATGGATCATAACGTTCCGACCATTCACCGAAACGTGATTAAAGATCAGATTTCCAAGAAGCAGATGGAGACACTTGAAGAAAACTGTGAAGAATTTGGCATCAGCCTGGCTGATATTAATCACCCGGATCAAGGGATTGTCCACGTTATCGGGCCGGAGCTTGGATTAACCCAGCCTGGCAAAACCATTGTCTGCGGTGACAGCCATACGTCAACTCACGGAGCTTTTGGTGCATTAGCCTTCGGGATCGGTACGAGTGAAGTGGAACACGTGCTTGCAACGCAGTCGATCTGGCAGGCGCCTCCGAAGACGCTTCAGGTTCATATCGATGGCAAGTTAGGAACAGGCGTAACAGCGAAAGACTTAATCCTTGCCGTTATTGGCCGTTTCGGTGTTCGATTCGGAACCGGACACGTGATTGAATATACAGGTGAAGCGATCCGTAACTTGTCCATGGAAGAACGAATGACGATTTGCAACATGTCCATTGAAGCAGGCGCAAGGGCTGGATTGATCAGCCCGGATGAGACGACAGTCGAGTACTTGAGAGGAAAACGTTACGTGCCGGAGGGAGAAGAGTTCGATAAAGCTGCCCAGCAGTGGCTGAACCTGGCATCTGATCCAGGCGCCCGGTACGATATGGAGCTTGAGATTCACGCCGATGAAATCGAGCCCCAGGTTACATGGGGAACAAATCCTTCCCATTGTGTACCTGTATCCGCTCAAGTACCGGATCCACTTGATGCCGAAAGTGATGATGAAAAAGACAGCATCGAGCGTGCCCTGGATTATATGGGACTGGAAGCGAATCAAACCATTCAATCCATCCCTATTGAGCATGTCTTTATCGGTTCCTGCACCAACTCAAGGATCAGCGACTTGAGAAAAGCCGCTGATATTGTGAAAGGCGGCCGCGTCCACGAAGGGATCAGAGCCCTGGTCGTACCAGGCTCCCAATCCGTGAAACTGGCAGCTGAAGAAGAAGGACTGGATAAAATATTCATAGACGCCGGTTTCGAATGGAGAGACGCAGGCTGCAGTATGTGTCTGGCGATGAATGACGACATCGTACCGCCGGGCGAACGCTGCGCCTCGACCTCAAACCGGAACTTTGAAGGACGTCAGGGTAATGGAGCCAGAACCCATCTGGTCAGTCCTGAAATGGCAGCAGCAGCTGCACTGGAAGGCCGCTTCGTAGACGTCAGAAAACAGATGAGTACCGTTTAGGAGGGTGAGCAGATGGAACCTTTGAAAAAGCATCACGGAATCGTCTATCCACTGAATCGATCCAACGTTGATACCGATCAGATTATTCCTAAGCAATTTTTGAAGCGAATTGAACGAACCGGGTTTGGGCAGTTTCTTTTTTACAACTGGCGTTTTAACGATGATGGTTCATTGAAAGAGAATTTTTCATTGAATGATCCGAAGTACAATGACGCATCCATCCTGGTGGGAGGTGAAAACTTCGGCTGCGGCTCTTCAAGGGAGCACGCGCCCTGGGCCATTCAAGATTATGGTTTTAAAGTAGTGATTGCTCCGAGTTTTGCGGATATCTTCTATAATAACTGCTTTAAAAATGGAATTCTGCCGATCCAGCTGCCGAATTCTGCAGTAGAGAAATTAATGGAAAAAGCAGAAGATGAAATTTATGGATTATCGGTTGATTTGGAAAAACAAGTCGTTTATGGTAGAGAAATGGAGGTTAATTTTGATATCCAGCCGTATCATAAAGAAATGTTACTAAATGGCTGGGATGAAATCGCGGTCACTTTGACCCACGAAGACAAAATTGACCAATACGAAAATAATACAAAGGGAGTGAAGACGTTGGGGATTTCTTAACGCTAGCTAAAGTGATGGAGGCTCATGAAAAATTACAAGGAGTGGTGCACCGGACTCCGCTGGAGACCTCCTCTACATTTAATCAGCAAGCCGGTCAGCAAGTCTATCTGAAGATGGAAAATCAGCAGAAAACAGGAGCTTTTAAAGTAAGAGGAGCTTCCTATAAAGTAGCCTGCTTATCACAAGAGGAAGCTGAACGAGGGGTTATTGCCGCTTCTGCCGGCAACCATGCCCAGGGCGTCGCTGTAGCCGCCCGTAAAAGAGGGATCAGCGCCCGCATATTCATGCCGGAAGCGACGCCGCGCGCGAAGGTCGAAGCAACCGAAGGGTATGGTGCCACGGTGGTATTAACCGGAGAATCGTTTCAGGAAGCTTATACCGCTGCTCTTTTGGAACAGAAAGAGAGTGGAGCAACTTTCCTTCATCCATTCGATGATTATGACGTGATGGCCGGACAAGCGACGATTGCGGTCGAAATGCTGCAGCAGCAGCCGGACATTGATACGCTGTTTGTGCCCATTGGGGGCGGCGGATTAATCAGCGGCGTGTCCTTTGCAGCTAAGCAGCTGAAACCGGATATTCAGGTGATCGGCGTACAGGCTGCCGAAGCTTCATGCGTCTATAATTCTTTCTATAAGAATGGACCTGAAAAACTAACATCAGTCGCTACCATTGCTGATGGGATTGCCGTCAAGGAAAAAGGAAAACTCACCTATCCTTGTATCCAGAAGTATGTGGATCAGGTAATCACAGTAGAAGAGCATGAAATCGCTCAAACGATGCTTCACTTGCTGGAACGTGAAAAAACACTGGTGGAAGGTGCGGGAGCCTCTGCCTTAGCAGGAGCCCTGTATCATCAACATCAATTTGAAAGCAAACAGGCGGGTGTGATTGTAAGTGGAGGAAACATGGACATTTCCAAACTTCCTTCCATTTATCAAGCAGCTCGCCCAAAGCAAGCCGCGTTGGTTTAAGAAGATAAGTGTAAAGGATCAGATGCTCCGGATGGGGCATCTGTTTTTTTGGTAGGCCGGTTTCTAGGCTGTTTTGCCGTGAGGCTCCAGCTTGGGTGAGGTTTGAGTTCGAAATCTATTTGCATAGGAAAGTAAATCCTTCCCTGCAAATCTTCGAGGCTGCTTGCGCGGGTCTTGTAAACGGGCCATGCGTGGCTGTAATTGGGCCATGCATACCTATAATTAGGCCATGCTCATCGCAAATGCGCCATGCCCAAAAAATATGCCAAGAATAACGCACAGGTAAGCTAGTGATTATCATTGACAGCGGGATAGGGCTTCGATATGATAGGTAGTATCATGATAATGATAATCTTTATCAATTAAAGTCTGTGTGTACATAGACCGGCTCAGGTTGGAAGGGTTAAATAAAAGAGAGGATGAAAAGCATATGAAAAAAATAGGATGGCTTATCCTAGTATTACTTGTTGTTACGTTAACGGCCTGCGGAAATGGATCAGATGGAGGGGGCGAAGCTTCTGAAGGCTCAGGAGATGAGTCCAAGGAAGCGAAGGAAGAAGAAAAAGATGAACAGCGCACCATAAAGATTCAGGATGCAATGGGAGAGAAGACGATCGAAGGAACACCTAAGAATATTGTAGTTCTCGAATGGACGTACGCCGAAGATCTGCAGGCGCTTGGCATGGAGCCTGCGGGTGTCGCTGATCTGGACGGCTATGGCAAGTGGGTCGATGCAGGTAAATCATTAAGCGATTCGGTTGAAGATGTAGGAACACGCCAGGAGCCGAATCTGGAAGCTATTTCTCGGTTGGATCCGGACTTAATCATCGGCGTGAAATTCCGCCACGAGGCAATTGCTGATCAGCTGGAAGATATTGCACCGACCGTAATGTTTGCCCCTTACTCTGAGGAAGCGGCGAAAGACCAGTATCAGCATATGCTGGACGAGTTCAATACGGTCGCTAAGATTACGAGTAAGGAAGATAAAGCTAAAGAAGTCGTTAAAAACATGGAGAAAACGTTCCGTGACCAGCAGGCACGCCTAACAGAAGCCGGCAAAGAAGATACGGAATATGTAATGACCCAGGCTTTTACATCCCAGAACACACCAACGCTGAGACTTTTCACACCTAATTCCATCGTTTCAAAAGTGATGAAGAACATTGGTTTGCAAAATGCTCATCAGCCAGACAAAACCGAAGTTTATGGCTACACGTCTACAACCGTAGAGGCTCTCCAGAATTACCAGGATGCTCATTTCTTCTACATTGTACAGGAAGAAGATAACATCTTCACGAATCAGCTGAAAGGGAATCCTGCCTGGGAAGACCTTAAATTTGTTCAGGAAGATCGCACATACAAGATGCCGGGAGATACTTGGACATTCGGCGGACCTCTATCGGCTGAAGTACTGGCGAAGCAAGTGACCGATGCGATGCTGAACGAAAACCAAAGCGAGTGAAGCTTATGAATTTGAACTTAAAACAAACGATAATCGCGGTTCTCACCTTCGGAGGTGGGACCGCATTATTATGTTTATTGACATTTATACATATTAATCAGGGGAATGTTTCGATTCCACTTGGGACCGTCGTAGATGCGCTCCTTAATCCTCAGGATTCGATCAAACATCACACTGTCCGGATATTAAGGTTGCCGAGAGCTGTTATGGGGATACTTGCCGGCGGTGCGCTTGCGGTTTCCGGTGTAATTCTCCAAACGGTGACGAAGAACCCGCTTTCTTCAGCAAGTACGCTCGGCATTCATTCGGGTACTTATTTTGCCGTGGTCCTCACAACCATATTCTTTCCGTTTATTATGTTTGCGAATGGGATCGTCACGGCCTTTCTTGGCGGCATTCTAACGTTTGCGGCCGTTTACCTATTGTCAGGAGCGGGGAATGCCACCCCGGTCCGCATGGTGCTTGCGGGAATGATTGTTACCTTTCTATTCTCATCTTTGACGTCCGTACTGCAGATCTTTTACGAAAATGAGACACAGGGACTTTTTCTATGGGGATCCGGAACCCTTATTCAAAATAACTGGGATGGCGTCCAGTTTTCTCTTCCCATTATAGCTGCGGGTATGCTGACGGCTTTTATTTTTTCAAAAAAAATGGACACGCTCACGCTCGGGGATGATGTAGCAACCGCTCTTGGGCAGAATGTCCGCGTCGTGAAGCTGATTACGATTCTCGCAGCGGTGCTTCTGACGAGTGTGACCGTCAGTGTCGTCGGTCCGATCGGATTTGTCGGTTTAGTAGCACCGCACATTATTAAATTAATCGGTTACCGCTCGCATATCCCGCTCGTCATCGGCTCCTTCTTATGGGGAGGCAATGTGCTGCTGCTTGCGGATATCCTTGCAAGAATTATTGATCCTTCGTTCTCTGAGCTTCCCGTTGGGGCGATTACCGCACTGATTGGTTCACCGTGGCTCATCTGGCTTGTTATGCGCATGAAGCAAAGTCAGGGCAGCGGAGATACGGGTACGATTATGGCAGGAAGCGGAGCGGTTAATCTTTCGCTGAAGAAGCTTCTCCCTTTACTTGGAGCGGTTATTGTTCTAACCATTCTAATCAGTATGTCATCCGGTAACTACGGGTTTGAGCCGCTGGTGGCCTGGGAGGCATTCTTTGGATCATCCAATGAATTCATTCGTAATTTTATTCTTAACTTGAGACTTCCGCGCGCCCTTGTCGCTGTATTCAGCGGGGCTATTCTGGCCGTCAGCGGTCTGATTTTTCAGGGAGTGCTGCGCAATCCGCTTGCCGATCCATCGGTTATTGGAATTACTTCCGGTGCAGGGGTCGGGGCATTGATGACGATGTACGTATTCAGTGTCTCTGCTGTCTGGATTCCTGTTGGAGCGATGATCGGTGCGTTTGTCTTTTTCTTAATCGTCATGGGTCTTGGCGCCAAAGCTGAATTCCAGCCTACGATTCTCGCTTTGCTGGGAATTGGTGTGTCCGCTTTCGGATCGGCCATTATTCAGATTCTGGTGGTCCAGGCCGATCTGGGTGTCGCCTCAGCCTTAACGTGGTTATCCGGCACCACTTACGCAAAAGGCTGGTCTCAGCTGCTGCAGTACCTTCTATGGCCTGTCATCTTGTTTATTCCGCTGCTCGTCTTTTATATTAAGACACTTGATGTGCTGTCTTTAGGAGACGATACGGCAAAAGGGCTGGGGCTTCGCGTGAGGTCCGTCCGGTTCCAGATGGCAATGATCGCCACTCTGCTTGCGGCATGCAGTGTCGCTGCTGTCGGATCGATCGGGTTCGTTGGCTTAATTGCTCCGCACGTGGCCCGTCTTCTGGTCGGCAGTGCCAACCAGAAGCTATTGCCTGTAACCATGCTGCTCGGAGGATTGCTCCTGCTCGTCGCGGATTTATTCAGCCGGACGCTGCTTGCGCCGAATGAAATTCCATCCGGGATTCTAGTTGCTCTTATCGGGGCCCCGTACTTCTTATGGCTAATGAAGAAGCGCGCAGCCTGACGAAAAAAGCCGTGCCATGATGGTCTCATTTCCATCATGGCACGGCTTTTTTTAGCGCTGTTAAATGTTACTAATGATATTTATTGCAAAATAGGGGCCGTACTACGGAAGACTCGATTTAGAGATATTTTGTGAGAGGAAAGGTCCTACGGGGGACGATTTCGCTTTCCGTGGGCATGTGCTGAGCCTCCTCAGTCTTCGCCTTCCGGGGTCTCACCGATCATGTTTATCCCACAGGAGTCTTCATCATCCCCCTACGGACCTAGCCAAATTGGAAGTTCAAAACCACTTCAAACATCACCTGAATGGATGAGGCATTAGACCATACGGTTTTCTACCTTATTTTAGGATGTAACAACCCGCAATTGCCTGTCATAAAAGCATTTAATCCAGATTGAGCAGGATAATCTCCTTCATCCAGAAGGATCCGTTCACAAAATTAGAGTTGGGCTGGTGGGGAAATGGCGAGACTCCCATGGGAGAAGGAACTAGGTGAGATCTCGCAGGGAGTGAAACGAGCGAGGAAGCTCCTGGTAAAAGGAGGATCGACTAAGGTCGCCACGTCCTGTGGCAACGTCGATCGACCCTACGTCGTGTAGGGCCTCAAATGTGGAATCACCCCGATAGACACGAACAGCATAAGCCGAGCATCAAAAGGACGGTGGTCTTGCCGTCCGTTGATGAACGGCTTATGTCTCGAGTGTCTGGGTGATGGAACAAGACGAGTTATTTCCCCACCAACCCTTATCCATCTAAAGTAACGAGCCAATCGCTTTACAGTAAAACCAATACTGGGTAATAGAGTCTTTTTTTTAATTAAATTACAACCTGTTTACAGCGAATGGCCGAAATAATTCACTAAGGCTTTCGTCAGCTGATCCGTTTCCGTAATGGATGTGTGAAGCAGTACATAAGCGTCAGGCCGGATAACCACCATATCACCCGGCGTTACATGCAGCCGTTCATTAGACTCTTCATTCAAGTCCATATACAGTTCAGAATTCATGTCCGTTATTTCCCTGGGGTCATCTACTTCATCAAACGTAATAAAAAGCGGCTTCAGCATGTCTCCCACACGACTGTTAAACGCCTCGACCGCATTCCTGACGGCCTCCTGATACTGGGGAGCATCTCCTCTGCCTGCCATAATTAAATAGAGAAATGGCTCTTCCCGTAGCATGGAGTAGAGCGTTTTTTCTTCTTTTGCCGGAGTTAGAAAAGAAACATCAGGGACACGGTTGCCGGATTCGACCTTCTTCACATTGGTGAACTTCCTGAAGTTTTTCGCGAATTTGGTAAAGGAATAATCCACATCGAGCTGGGCCATGTTTTCCGTTATTTTGGTCTGGACTTTTTTATTGGGAAGAAGCCATTTCATCCCTTTATTGCGAGCTTTAATCCCGTAATGACTCTTAATCGTCATCCCTTTCATAAGGTAACTGGTTTTCTTAATGACTTCCTCCGCGACTGGAGCTCTTTCCGCATGATAAGAATCAAGCAGTGTTTCATTCAAGTTATGCTGCACGGTATAGGCGAGCTTCCATCCCAGGTTCATGGCATCCTGTATGCCTACGTTCATACCCTGTCCTCCGATTGGGTTGTGAATGTGGGCTGCGTCTCCTGCGAGAAATACATTCCCTTCGCGATAAGAGCTCGCCTGCCTGTGAGATGCGGAGAAACTTGAGATCCAGTAAGGGTCGTGCATGGAGAGGGTTTCCGGATAGATTTCCGCCAGTGAATCTTCCATATCAGCAAGGGTTACTTCTTCTGGGAAGTTGTCACCTTGCTTTTTGTAATCAATGATGATGACTCGGGTATACTCGCCTTGAAAGGGTGCCAGAAATACAAGACCACGGTCGCTGCTTGTGAGCGAGATCTCTTCTTTGGGTGCTGCTAGCTTCACGTCAGCAAGCATGACGTTCACTTCCTCCGATTCTCCTGTAAAAGGAATTTGCAGGAGATCCCGGGTGGTGCTGTGGGCTCCGTCACATCCGACTGCATAGCGTGCGGTTATCGTTTCTTCACCGTTTGCTTTTCGAACTGAAGCATGAACGATTCCTTCCTTTTGCTCAAGTCCTGTGAGCGTCATCTCTCTCTCAACCCGGTGGGGAGCCAATCCACTTTCGAGAATTTCCTCTGTCCTGCTTTGAGGAATCACGTTCACAAACGGGAAATCAGCGGACACGCTGATATTAGTAAAATCCAGGACAGCCAGCAGATCTTCATTGTAATGAAAGGTGATCTCTTTATACGGGGTCCCGGCCTGCAGAAATGATTCGGAAAGGCCGAGCAAATCCATCATTTCCAGGGTGCGGGGATGCATGACGAGGGCTTTAGAGTAGCGGGATCTTTCTTTGTTCTGATCAATAATCCGGTAGCGGACACCATAGCGTTCCAGCTGATTAGCAAGCGCCAGACCGCTTGGTCCTGCGCCGATAATTAATATATCTGTATGGGTTTCCTGCATGTAAAACCTCTCCTTACAAGTTGTATTGAATTCATGATTGCCTCTTCCTGGTTCTTTCTCCAGAAAGATCGGTTTCCTAACCTATTTCTCTAAACGAGTGTGTTTCAAACCGTCATCTATTACATTTCCATTTTTCGGGTAAAAACGATACAATTATTTACCTGGGTAAATAAAAAGGGAGATGTAATAGATGATCGATACACATGACTTATTTCACCTGCTTCATCAGCGGGTTCGTTTCGTTACGAAAGAGTTCAATCAGCAGCTGAGCGCTCACGGTTTATATCATTCCCAGTGGGCGATTATGTATTGCCTGGAGCGATTCGGACCTATGACGCAAACCGCCATTTGGAAATACTTAAACGTAGAAGCACCCACGGTCACACGTACCATTACCCGCATGGAAAACAATGACTGGGTGATCCGCAGGCAGGGCGGGGACAAGCGTGAACGTGTAGTTGAATTGACAGATAGAGCCAAGAAAAAATATGAGCAGGTCAATCAGGCCGTCTACCAATATGAACAGGAAACCATCAGCCGGCTGACCCCTGAGGAAGTCGATCAATTTTACAGAATTCTTCAAAAGCTCGGACCGGAAGGGGGAGAAGGATGACCACATCACATCGCTCTATCTGGACAAAAAGCTTTATGAGTGTATCGTTTACACAGTTTTCGGTTTTTCTGGTATTTTATGCTCTGTTGACCACGCTGCCCATTCTAGTGATTGAAGAAATGAACGGGACTCAATCTGAAGGGGGCATCACGGTGACGGCTATGCTGCTTGCGGCCATCCTGATCCGTCCCTTTTCCGGAAAAATAATGGAACGCTTAGGTAAGAAAAAGACCCTTACGGCCAGTATTATGATATTTACCGCTACCACATTCTTTTATTTAAGCGTGGACCAGTTTGCAGCTTTACTTGGACTCCGGTTTTTCCACGGGCTGTCATTTGGCCTGTTTACCACGGCAAGCGGCGCGATCGCTGCTGATGTAATCCCACCTGAACGACGGGGAGAAGGACTCGGTTATTTTGCAATGTCCATGAATCTTGCGGTCGTCGCCGGGCCGTTTCTTGGCTTGACTCTTTTACAGTATGCACCATTTTCGATCCTTTTCATCGTACTTAGTCTATTGATAGCAGGTGGATCGCTCTCTGCGTTTCTTGTGCAGGTGCCGCCGGAAGCAGAAGCGGACCCAGCCCCGTCAAAAGACAGATTTTCTATACAGGATCTAATTGAACTAAAAGCGCTGCCGATCGCTGTTATCAGCAGCTTCATTGCTCTTGCATATTCCAGTATTATTTCCTTTTTATCCGTGTATGCCAATGCTATCGGGTTATCTGGATCATCCAGCTACTTCTTTCTCGTGTTTGCACTTGCGATGCTGTTATCACGCCCGTACTTAGGAAGAGCTTATGATGCCAAAGGACCGAAATTCGTGATCCTGCCGTGCCTGTTATTGTTTTCATCAGGATTGCTACTCATCAGCATCACGAGTACGGCCTGGATGCTGTTGCTCTCAGCGGCCATCATCGGACTGGGCTACGGTACATTGCTTCCAAGTTTCCAAACGATGGCCATTCAGTCCGCGCCTATTACGAGAAGCGGCCATTCTACGGCTACTTTCTTCATGCTCTATGATATAGGAATAGCTGCCGGTTCATTCCTATGGGGACTTGTCGCTGCCGGGGCTGGATATCAAACCCTTTATACGGCAAGCGCTATCGTTGTCCTTGCAGTTATGGTGCTCTTCAGCGTACAGCAGGCCAGACAGCCAGCACCCGTTGCAAGCAATCAGGCTTCCTGAGAAACTCCATATGGAATCTCATAATCTGAAGGATTCCTTATGGAAAATCAATAGGGTCCAAGGTCCTGCCACCCATTCTATCATTCATTTTTATTATCATCAGCAGCTTGACCAATGATAAGTAACTTGGTATATTTTTAATAGTTTAAAAGGGGAGTAGCTTTAACAGTATTGTCGTCATTACAGAGTGAATACTTTCACTCTCGGCACTACTGGCGACTGCATAGTTGCTAGCAAGACCTTTGCCACCGGGTGAAGGTCTCTATTTTTTGAGGTCTTTACCATGAAAAAGTGGTAAAGACCTCTGTTTTTTGATAGAGAAGGGAGAATATCAAGTGGATTCAATTTGGTTGGAATATGGTTGGACGTTATTAATACTGATTGGTCTCGAGGGACTGTTATCTGCAGATAATGCGCTTGTTTTGGCGGTGATCGCCAAGCACTTGCCTGAAGATGAGAAAAAGCGCGCAATCAATTACGGAATTATAGGAGCCTTTATTTTTAGATTTGGAGCTTTATTCGCGATTTCGTTTATAGCGAATGTGTGGCAGGTTCAGGCTATTGGAGCTGCTTATCTCATTTATTTAGGGGTGAGGAGCCTGATTGGCAGGACTCACGATGAAAAAGAATCCACAGATGATAAGCCAGCGAAAGGAAAAGGCTTCTGGCCTACGGTTGCCAAAATCGGCCTGGCCGATCTCGTGTTTGCGATCGATTCCATACTCGCTGCCGTCGCTCTTGCATTAGCTCTTCCGAATTCCCCACTTCCGAATTTTGGCGGAATGGACGGAGGTAAATTCATAGTTGTCATCATTGCAGGAATTGCCGGACTGGTTCTGATTAAGTATGCAGCTACATGGTTTGTTCAACTTCTCAGAGTCCGTCCAAGTTTAGAAACAACGGCCTATTTAATCGTAGCCTGGGTGGGTATAAAATTAGCTGTTATTACCTTGTCCCACAAAGACGTAGGCGTACTGGATGAACACTTTGCTCACAGTGTAGGCTGGACAGTTACATTCTGGGCGGTGCTGCTTTCTGTAGCGATAGGCGGCTGGTTCTGGTCAGGCAGACATTTACGTAAAGATGAAAATAAAGAACTGTACAGAAATTCAGGATCTTAATGATCGCTAAGCCTCCCATTTGATGGGGGGCTTTTTTTAGGTTCTGTTATAGGTTGGTTGATTTTTTATAAGAATCTTATTACACAATAGGACCGGATAGTGGAAGACTCAGTTTCGAGATTTTGGGTGGTGAAGGGGCTCCAGGGAACGGCTCGCTTTCCGTGGGCATGTGGTGAGCTTCCTCAGGCTACGCCTTCCGGGATCTCACCGATCATGTTCATCCCACAGGAGTCTTCGCCGTTCCCTTCCGCCCCTATGCCATCATTGAGCGCTAAAATCTTCTACGTATATGCTTTCATTTGAGGAGGATGACTTATGATCAACGTTAAATTCCGCGTCTGTCCAGAGTGGGTTAAACGCCTCTATAGAAGCATTTAAGACGATTTAAGGTTCTTCACTTCGTCTATTGGAAGGGTCCGTTCACAACATTATAGTTGGGTTGGTGGGGAAATGGCGAGACTCCCATGGGAGAAGGGACTAGGTGAGATCCCGCAGGGAGTGAAACGAGCGAGGAAGCTCACCGTTCCCCCATAGGAAAGCGAGTTATTTCCCCACCGGCCCTTGTCCATCTAACGTAAAGGACCCATTTATCTCGAAACTAAGTCTTCAAGTAACGGGAGCTTTACCTTAAAATCAAAACCTAAGTTTATCTAAACCTTTTTAAAAAGGATGAAAGGTTAAAAACAGGTTAAAAGGGAGTGGCTTGCAGCGGACTGCATGATGCATTTTACTATGATTAATAAGAAGGAGAATGAAAACATGAGCGCAGAGTATTTTATAGGGATTGTACCGCCCAAATCCTATATGGAACGGGTTGAACATTTCAGAAAGCAGTGGATGACCTATTCGATTGTGGAACCACATATTACTCTAAAAGCACAGGGGGGATTATCACCGGACAAGAATTGGATAGAGCGTGTAAGAGAAGTTTGTGAAAATGTGCGTACCTTTTCGATTCAAGTAGCTGAACCTGCTTATTTTGGAGACCATGTTTTATACTTAAGCGTTCATTCTGAAGATCTAGTCCGCCTTCATGAATACATAGTCCATGAAATCTCCCCATCCGATGAACAGGTCAGAAAGTATTTTGAGCTGGATGAATTCGTTCCTCATTTAACCTTGGGTAAAGAATCATTCGGTCTCTCGAAGCGGCAGCTGTTTGAGATGGAAAACACGGCTTCCAGAGAGCTATCTCCTTTTCCTCAATTTGAAGTCGAATTTATAAGAATTTATGAGCGCAAGACTGGTTTGGATAGATATGAGCCGTTTGAAGACATTTATTTGAACTCAAGAGCATGAGCACCCTTTCTGAGGCGCTTTATTAGTAGCGATACAGTTTGATTTTGGGAAAGCTGATATAAGTTCTGGGAGACTGCTTTTTAAATAGAGAAATTGTTATAACGGTAGGATAATAGATGATTCATACTAAATTTCTAATTTATTTCCAATTTTTGAAACGGGTAAAAGGGCAAACCCGTACACATGTAAAGAAGTTAAATTGGAGGTTTTATGATGATCAAGAAACTACTATTTATAGTTATAACGCTCTTGATAGCCGCCGGCTGCACCTCTACCCAGTCTTCTGAGGTGGAGACGAAAGAGGAAAGTACGGCAAAGAATGATGTGAAAAAGGTACTGGAGCAAATATTCTCAGGACCGGATCAAGAGTTAACCCAGTTTTATGAAGATTATAATCAGGAAGAGATTTCTAACTACTACATGGACCAATTCGAACCTTACTTTACGGAAACGTATATGGGCGAGGCGACGAAGACGAATCTGGTTAGCAGCTTTCACCAGAAGGCGTATGGAAATGAGGTTAAGATGGATATTCGCAGTATGAGCGTTGAGCAGAGTGAGGACAAAGAAACGGCTTATGTTTTTAATACTCAAATCGATGTAAGTAATGGTCAATCCGCGAAGGTTAGTGGGAGAGTGAACACGAACGAAGAGGGGAAAATCACTCGAATTCATTACATGGACCCTCAACCATTATTGCACGCTTTCGATACGGCAGTTGAAACAGAAGATGGATTGTTCGAATACGACCGTTCCAGACTGGTAAGTCGTACTGAAAATGAAGCTTATCAGCCTAAGTATCCTACGGTCATGCCTTTTGAAGTGGATGGTGTTGAAATAGAAGCTGGACCCATGGATCAAAAGGACATCTTATTAACCTTTACTTTTCATGCTGAAACGGAGGAAATGATGGAATTGATGACGGTTAAGGATGGCGATATTTCCTACGAAGATTTGGAGACGAAAGAGGTTTCGGTTGGAGAACAAACGGGAGAATATGCCGGAAACAAAGGGGGTATTCAACGATTGATTTGGAAAGATGGATCGATCACGTATGAGTTGAAAGGGAATGTAAAAGATTTATCAGAAGAGGACCTGATCACAGTAGCGGAGTCTTTTAAATAGGCCCTGTTAGAGTTCAATGTTGATATATAGAAAAAAGAGGAATTCCAAATAATTGGGAGTCCTCTTTAGCATTATTGTCTTATTGAACTAACGCTCGCCTTTAGTTGAAGAATTGTTCTTTTACATTAGCACCGTTAATGAAAATACCTAGTAGGTAATCAGTCATATATCCATTCCACACTCTAACCCAAATTAAATAATTCCGAAATGATTTCATCACTTCCTGGAGTAAACATAAAAATTGAAAACGCAATACATAAGAATCCTATAAATACTAAGCTAATTTCTTTATTCCTACTCAGCCCTTTAACAACTAAAAATATGCCTGCAAATAATATTAAGAAATACCAAAAACCCATAACCTCACCCCTTAATAGAATAACGTTCCATACGACCTGGCACCAGTAACTCTATTATTTTTTACAATTAAGTTACTCTTTAATAGCTTTATCAACTACACCACTTACCAAATTACTACTTATATAATTATTGCAAGTCTCCTTGCTATTCTTCTAACAGAAGAAATTATATTCAATTAACCTGCGTCGTTAGTTGAACAAAGAAATAACCTTTATACAGTAAACGTAGATAATCTCAGTGTATCATATGTTTCTATATATGGAATTATATTCCCTTTTATTATCAGATCGTTCATTGTGACTTCATTTCGCTGATGATGAATGCTCTCTACCACTTGAAACCACGCAAGATAGTTGTTTAGATACTTGGTTGCCACATCAACAACAAACTTAAACAGAGCCTTTAAATAAGGAATACAGCTGTGAAAAGTAGATTTTCGAAGTGAATAACCAGCAGGAGTTAGAGCCGTATATTAATAACGTAGATCATTCCTTAGAAAATTTCTGGGAGAACAATAAGGATATTCATAAGCATGAGGAGGACAAGCATAATGAGGCGGAAGATCCTTAATAAATATCAGTGCGGCCTGCGGCAGAGGGGAGGGTTATAATGGATGTTTCCACTTTACTTACTTCTATTTTCTTTTTAATTGCACTTGTGTGTCTGTTGTTTATAGGCATTGTAAAAATCTATTTGGATAAAAAAGATAATCAGCAAAGGTAATGCTTATTGAGTTCACCAGTTTGAGGAGGGAAGAGGGGAAGAATCCTTCCTAACTCCCGGTCCCCTGAATACCTGGGTACCTTGCGAAAGTATGTATTAATTCCTATTACTTAGAGAAGTTAAAAGAAATTGAGCTATGAATCGAACGATAAGCCCCACAAGCAAAGCAATACCCCAGATGATTAAGAACTGATCAGATAGTAACGTGCCAAGTTGAAATCCTAAAAATAGTCCTAACGCTATGGCCATTCCTAAAATAATCTGTTGACTGAGTTTCATACAACCACCTCCTGAACAAAGAGTATAAAACTCTCCTTCCCCTTCGAGCAGGAATGAAACTCATTAAGTTTCCAATAAATGTTAGACCTGAGGTGGGAATATATGGGGCATACAGCATGGAAAGTTTACAAGCTCTTTAATGGAGAATTTAGACATGAATATAGGCTTTTTTCATACAATATGTTGGGGTGAAAAAATGCCAAGAGTAAAATACAGGGATTCAGACGTTGCTTTGATGGCCAGAATGATGAGAGCAGAAGCAGAAGGTGAAGGAAAGCAAGGTATGCTTTATGTCGGAAACGTCATCGTTAACCGGGCTCAAGCAGATTGTTTAGACTTTACAGATGTCCGAACCATTCCGCAGGTCATTTATCAAGTGCAAGGTGGCAATTATGCTTTTGAAGCTGTGCAGAAGGGTAATTTATTTTATAACAGAGCGAGATCTGTGGAAAAGAAACTAGCCAAAAGGAATTTGGATTATTGGAGACAGCATCCTGCCAAATATGCTCTTTGGTACTTTAATCCATATGGGCCATGCCCTCCAACGTGGTACGGGGAGCCTTTTACCGGGCAATTTAAAAATCATTGCTATTATGAACCAGCACCGGGTACTTGCGCCAGCGTATATGCCTAACTATTAATAATCCTTTCAAAAAAAGGCGATTACTTCATAAGAGTAGTCGCCTTTTTGCGTAGTAGAACGTTTAAGGCATTATTTCAAATCAAAAAAACAGCAAAGAAAATACTGGCAGTCTCTTATGATTGACGCTTCATCGTACAATTGCTATGATTACCTTACGACCGTTCGTAAGTTAAGTGATGAATGCAATGAAAATCGTGAATAAAAGGAGAAATATATATGAATCGTGCATGGTTGTTTGTAGTAATTGGATCTTTGTTTGAAGTAGGCTGGGTGATGGGACTTAAGCATGCTTATAATAGTGTTACGTGGATAGCGACGAGTATAGCGATTGTCATTTCTTTTGGTCTGATTTTTAAAGCCACTCAGAAACTGGCCGTAGGAACGGTATATGCTGTCTTTACAGGTCTTGGTACAACCGGTACAGTATTGATGGAAATGCTGGCTTTCGGTCAGCCGGTCCAGTTTTTGAAGTTATTTCTAATTTTGATCCTCCTTATTGGAGTGATGGGCCTTAAACTAGTCACGGGAGAACCAGAAGCAGAAAGGAGTGCATCCTGATGGCATGGATCTTTCTTCTGATAGCTGGAGCCTCTGAAGTTATTGGGATAACAGGGCTGAATTTAATCCTGCGAAATAAAAATGTTTTATCCTTTTTAGTGCTGCTAGTCGGGATGGTCAGCAGTTTCGGTTTCTTAAGTTTTGCGATGCAGTCTCTTCCGATGGGGACCGCTTATGCGATATGGACAGGGATCGGAACGGTAGGATCAGGCCTTGTCGGTATCCTGTTTTTTGAGGAATCCAAGCATTGGCTTAGAATTGTATTTATGGCTATGGTCATAAGTGCTGCCATAGGACTAAAACTAATTCATTAAAAGAACTGTATGAAGTATCATGATGATAGGAAGGTGAAGCTGGTGAGCATTACTTCGGTTCAAATTAAGGAAATTTCGCTTAAGAATTTCGCTCGAAATGGATATGAAGGGGCATCCATGGCAGAAATAGCTGATGAAGTAGGCATCAAAAAACAATCGATTTATACTCATTTTAAAGGAAAAGACGACCTTTTCCTTGCCCTGTGTCAGGATGCGTATGAGCACGAGATCAAGTTTGTGATGGATTACATTGAACAGAATACGGATCTTCACTTAGAAGACTTTATGTACGGGCTTCTTTTACAAAGTATCGATCGTTACGAAAAAAACGACTCCACCAAGTTCTGGATCCGTACAGCGTTTTACCCGCCGGTTCACTTGAACAACCAGGTCATGCACCTGACCTATAAATATCTGGACAGGTCAGAGGAATTATTGCTTCCGGTTATAGATTCCGGCAAAGAGAAAGGTGAAGTGGATGCTGAGGTCGGAAAACAGCAGGCTGCATCAGCTTACTTGGCTTTGCTGGATAGTCTTTATGTGGAAATGCTGTACGGAGGCCCGGGCCGTTTGGAGAGAAGGCTAGAGGCTTCCTGGTATTTGTACTGGCGCGGACTTTCGAATCAATCATTGGATTAATCTTAAGAAAAGTAAGGATAGGAGAAGGAGGATCACTGCAGTGCAGGTAATCGTTCGTCTATCAGGTAAGGGACGGAGGAATTAGAATGAGCTTATTAAGCTGGTTTGACTGGATCAATCCAACGAATCCATTTGCTTCGCTATTTATGGGGATACTGTTTTCTATCTTTCTTGGGATTACAGTATGGGTAGAAACCAAAGAGCGAAGGAAAGCTACTGTTACAACGATTATAGGAATCGTGGTCACTTGTATAGGAGTTGGAATCTTAACAGCAGCTGGTTACTATGGATAGCGTGACAGGATTGTAATAATCTTTATTAAAAATGGCTCAGTTAAAAGTTATTGCTGATTTTTCATAAGCTCCTTATTACGCAATACGGCCGTTTAGTTGAAAACTCAGTTTCGAGATATTGGTTTGCCGTGAAGGTCCTGCGGGGGACGATTTCGCTTTCCGTGGGCATGTGCTGAGCCTCCTCAAGCTTCGCTTTCCGGGGTCTCACCGATCATGTTTATCCCACAGGAGTCTTCATCGTCCCCCTCCGGACCTTGTCAAAACAGAATTTCAAAACCACTTCAAACATCACCTGCGTGATGAGGGATGAGACCATGTGGTTTCGTACCTATTTTAGGATGTAACGATGCACAATAGCCTGTCATAAAAGCATTTCATACAGATTAAGGAGGAAAACCTTTCTCTTCTAGGAGGGTCCGTTTTTCTTAATCATGTTGGGTTGGTGGGGAAATGATGAGACTCCCATAGGAAAGCGAGTTATTTCCCCACCAGCCCTCCTCCACATAGAGTAACGGATCCATTTATCTCGAAACTGAGTCTTACAGAAAAGGGAGCTTTACTTGAAGATCAACACTGAGGTTTAACAAAGCCTTAAAAATTAGAACGGACAATTTAATAAGGTTAAATGCATATAGAGCATTTCTTCGTTACGAAGAATGCTCTATATTTTTGTCAGAATGGAAAGGTTACTATCGATAAAAATTTATTGTAAAACAATAAATAATGATTTATGATGATCATGATCATAAATTAAACGAGGTGCTGTTATGAAGCAAGGATCCACTCTATTTTTAAAGATTTCTGTATTTCTGATAGGACTTCCTGTGCTTGCATTGTGTATATTTGCGCTTCCCTCGATCGCTAAGGAAGCCTCCAACACTGAATATGCTTCGTTCATTTATCCTGTGTTAGCGGCTATGTATATAGCTGTGATTCCGTTCTTTATTGCCCTGTATCAGGCTCTAAAGCTTTTAAGCTTCATTGATAAGGACCAAGCTTTCTCAAACTCCTCTGTCAAAGCCTTGAAGAAAATTAAATTCAGTGCCGTTACCATAAGTGTCGTGTATATGGCAGCCACGCCTTTCTTCTATTTAATAGGAGAAAGGGATGATGCTCCCGGAGTGATCGTGATCTGCCTCGTGATTGTGTTTGCATCACTCGTCATTGCGGTGTTTACGGCCGTTCTTCAAAAGCTATTAAATAATGCCATAGCTATCAAATCAGAGAATGACTTAACGGTATGAGGTGATTACATGGCGATTATAATCAATATTGATGTCATGCTTGCGAAAAGGAAAATGAGCGTGACAGAATTATCAGAAAAGGTGGGCATCACGATGGCGAATCTCTCCATTTTGAAGAATGGCAAAGCAAAAGCTGTTCGATTTTCAACCTTAGAGGCAATTTGTAAAGCATTAGAGTGCCAGCCTGGTGATATCCTGGAATATCAAAGCGAAGAAGACGATGAAGGGTAGGCATAATGGCAGCGGGAGGTGGCGTTCATGAGAGCCTTGAAACAACTCGTATATTTCGGCTGGCAGCAGGCTCTCTCCTGTTTGTTTCCCGTTGTTATTTTTGCTTCTTTAGCGATTACTCAATTCTTTTCTCTTCCCCTTCTCCCACGGTATGATTGGCTGCTTATCATTTGTTTGTTCATGCAGTGGGCCATGCTCCGTTCCGGTCTTGAAACACGGGATGAACTTAAAGTCATTACCTTGTTCCACGTGATTGGTCTTGCTCTTGAGCTATTTAAGGTACATATGGGGTCCTGGTCCTATCCAGAGGAAGGGTATTCCAAGGTCTTTGGCGTGCCATTGTACAGCGGATTTATGTACGCAAGTGTGGCCAGCTATCTTTGTCAGGCGTGGAGGAGGCTGGATGTTCGACTCGTGAAGTGGCCGTCTTCTTTGGTCGTTGTCCCTCTGGCAGCGGCGATCTACTTGAATTTTTTTACCCATCATTACTGGATAGACGTACGCTGGTGGTTATCTGCTCTCGTCATACTCGTCTTCTGGCAAGCGTGGGTAAACTATGAAGTGAATGGAATACGCTATCGAATGCCGCTTGCTCTTTCCTTTGTGCTGATCGGATTTTTTATATGGATCGCGGAAAATATCGCCACCTATTTTGGCGCCTGGGAATATCCTTACCAGCGTGACGCCTGGAGCCTTGTTCACTTAGGGAAGGTAAGTTCCTGGCTGTTATTAGTGATTGTAAGCTTTCTCATTGTTGCGACGTTGAAGCGGGTAAAAGGGGAAAGCGCAACAAAAAGCCGCACCCGTATGCCCACGTTGGATCGTAAGTCCTTATAATAAGGATTCCAAATCATTTCAAAGTAAAGAAGGTGGCTTGAATTGGACCATAAAGTTTGTTTGATTATAGGTGGAAATTCAGGAATAGGAAAAGCGGCTGCCATTCAACTGGCACAAAGCGGAATGAAAGTGATGATCGCATGCAGAAATGAAGAAAGAGGCAGAGCCGCGTTACAAGATATAAAAAGCTCAAGTGATCACGATCAAGTTGAATTGCTGTTGTTGGATATGAGCTCCCAGGCGTCCATTTATCAGGCAGTAGAAATTTTTAAATCGAAACATAGTAAACTCGATGTCCTTATTCACAACGCTGCTGATTTTGATATTACGAGGAAGACGCCTGAATATTCTGAGGATGGGATCGAAACCGTCTGGGCAACCAATCATATTGGTCCTGTATTGTTAACCAGATTGCTGACTAACGAACTAGAACAAAGTGAACAGGGTAGAGTCATATCGGTCGCCTCCCAGGGGTTAATGCTGCATCCTTATTTAAAAGTGAACGTGAAGGATCCTGAATTTAAAACGGGAGGATATCGTGTAGCAAAAGCCTATTATCAGTCCAAGCTGGCACAGGTCATGTACACGTACTGGCTGGCAGAACATTTAAAAGACACCCGCATAACTGTGAATGCTGTGAGGGTCACGAACGTGAAGGTTGATATAAGCAGATACCCCGATTTATCAAAAGTCATGAAGGTATTATATTCCATGAAAAGCCGCTTTTCTATTTCTCCGGAAGAGATGGCTGAAACGTATACGTATTTGGCGCTTTCTCCTGAAGTGAAAGAAGTAACCGGAGAATACTTCAATGAAAAGAATAAGATCGTTTCTTCCTCACGCTACAGTAAAAAGAAGCGAAATATCGAGGAAGTAATGGAATTGACGATGAAATATTTGGAAGCTTAAATAAAAACACAGAAAAACCACTTATTTACGTTTAAATAGGTGGTTTTTTTATGATGAAAACAGTCGTTTAATGGAAATTTCACATCTAAAAATTTGAAAAATATGTTACGATTTAGATGAATATCAGCTTGCAATTTAGCATTTTACATTTAGTTTTCTTGTTATTTAAACAGCAAATAGATTTATAGTGACGAATTTTGAAAGGGGATACAAAACGTTGAATACAAAATACCTGGACTTACTCGCCCAAAAATATGATAGTGAAGAAAAAGTAGTTACTGAAATTATTAATCTTAAAGCTATACTTAATCTGCCCAAAGGCACAGAGCATTTTGTCAGTGATTTGCACGGGGAGTATCAAGCCTTTCAACATGTATTAAGAAATGGTTCAGGGAAAGTAAAAGAGAAAATCACCGATCTATTTGCCGAAGAGTTATCCGAAGAAGAGATGAATGAGTTCGCGACGCTAGTCTATTATCCAGAAGAAAAGATCAGGCTGATTAAAAATAGCTTTGATAATGAAAAAGAATTGAACCAGTGGTACGCTCAAATCATTGAACGTATGATGAAGCTTGTTTCGTATGCTTCCTCCAAATATACCCGATCCAAACTGCGGAAAGCCTTGCCCAGCCAATTTGCGTACGTTATTGAAGAACTGCTTTACAAAACAGATGAATTCACCAATAAGGAGCAGTATTATTCTAAGATTCTTCAGCAGATTATCTCCCTCGGCCAGTCGGATAAGCTTATCATCGGTCTCGCTTATACCACTCAGCAGCTGGTGGTGGACCATCTTCATGTCGTGGGGGATGTGTATGACCGGGGTCCCGAGCCTGACAAAATCATGGAAACCCTCATTAATTATCACTCGATTGACATTCAGTGGGGGAATCACGATGTCCTTTGGATTGCAGCCTATGCAGGCTCAAAGGTCTGTCTCGCTAATATCATTCGGATCTGCGCACGCTACAACAACTTAGAGATTATCGAAGATGCGTATGGAATTAATCTTAGACCGCTTCTTAATCTTGCAGAGAAATACTATGACGACAATCCTGCCTTCCGTCCTAAGATCAATCCAGGTGAAGAACCATCGGACCATGAAAGATTACAAATTACGAAGATCCACCAGGCCATTGCCATGATTCAGTTCAAACTGGAAAGCCCTATTATCAAAAGACGCTCCTATTTCAATATGGAAGATCGACTTCTGCTTGAGAAAGTAGATTACGACAGGAACGAAATTACCATCCACGGGGAAACCTACCCCCTTGAAGATACCTGCTTTGCCACGGTGGATCCTGAGCATCCTGAACAGCTTCTAGAGGAAGAAGAGCAAGTGATGGAGAAACTATTATTCTCTGTTCAGCATTCAGAAAAGCTGGCCAGACACATGAACTTTTTCATGAAAAAAGGAAGTCTTTATCTAAAATATAACGGGAACTTATTAATTCATGGATGCATCCCCCTGGATGAACAAGGAAACATGGAAAAAATGACAATCGAAAATCAAACCTATGGCGGAAGAGAATTACTTGATGTTTTTGAGCACTATCTACGCTACGCTTTTGCCCATCCTGAACAGACAGACGACCTTGCAACAGACATGTCCTGGTATCTATGGACAGGCGAATATTCCTCCCTCTTTGGGAAGCGGGAGATGACCACGTTCGAAAGATACTTTATTAAAGATAAGAAAGTTCACAAAGAAAGAAAAAACCCTTATTATTATTTGCGGGAAGATGAGGAAACCTGCCGTGCGATTTTAACGGACTTTGGATTGAACCCTGAACAGGGGCATATCATCAATGGCCACACACCCGTTAAGGAAATTGAAGGGGAAAATCCAATTAAAGCGAATGGAAAGATGATTGTCATCGATGGAGGATTTTCCAAGGCTTATCAATCCACCACAGGCATAGCCGGCTACACGTTATTGTTTAATTCCTACGGCATGCAGCTGGTTGCCCATAAACACTTCAATTCAAAAGAAGAAGTGCTGCGAAATGGAACGGATGTCTTATCGGTAAAAAGATTGGTGGATAAGGAGCTTGAGAGGAAAAAGGTTCTTGAAACAAATGTGGGAGAGGAATTACTGCAGGAAATTTATATACTGAACAGTTTGATGGAATATCGTTATATAAATTGAGAGTGTTTCTTTTGAAGAAAAGCCAGCTAATCTAGCTGGCTTTTTCTACGAGTGATCTCGAAACGGCATCTTCCACACACGTGCAGGATAGTTGAACCAAGTCGAAGTTGTTCAGACGCTTTGAGTCGCGCTTTTTTGAATCCAACGGTAAATAGGAAAGATTCCTCTGGAAAAAACTATTTACAAATATTATAGATAAATGGATAATGTAGTGAAATATCAAACTGCGATGAAGAGAAGAGTAGGTAAATGAACATTCTTTCCAGAGAGCCCCGTTAGGTGGAAAGGGGTAAGAATGAGTTGCTGAACCAAACCTCAGAGCATCATATTGGAACCTTTGTAGGGGATAATGTGACGGGAGCTCCCGTTATAGAGCTAGGGTATAAACAACGATAGGAGTTGTCGTACCTGAAAAGGTTGATATGGTGACGTATTAATAAACTGGGGTGGCACCGCGATAAAATATAATCTCGCCCCCAAGACAAATGTCTTGGGGGTGGGATTTTTTTATTTACCAGAATCAATATACTAACCATCATTCAAAAATGAAGGAGGATTTTGTGTGAATATAAAGAAAGTATTTTATTCGTGGAAAAACCCTTTTATCTTACTATTCGGTATAGGATTATCAAATATAGGAGATTGGATATATTTAATTGCTTTGAATTTGATCGTATTAGATATGACGGGATCACCTCTGGCTGTTGCAGCCCTATATATTCTAAAACCATTAGCGACATTGTTCACTAATTTCTGGTCGGGGACAGTCATAGACCGTCTTAATCAGCGAAACCTTATGTTTGGATTGGATATGGCCAGGGCTGTTCTAATCTTCATTCTTCCTTCCTTATCTTCCGTTTGGCTTATATATTCAGTTGTCTTTATGATCAATATGGGAAGTTCAATTTTTGAACCAACTTCTATGACATACATAACTAAATTAATACCTTCACAAAAGAGAAAAAGGTTTAATTCATTTAGAAGTCTAATTGATTCTGGTGGCTTTCTGATCGGTCCTGCCATAGCTGGTTTGCTATTTATGTTAGGAACTCCTTACATGGCGATCTATGTTAATGCATTAACCTTTTTAGGGTCAGGATTCATTACTCTATTACTACCTCAACTAGACGATTTAACATTAAAACAAAAAAATCTTCCTAACCTTTCGTTCGGACTTCTAAAGAAAGACTGGAATGTCGTTAGGCTTTTTACTCGTAACTATCCCTATGTGATGGGAGTTTATTTCTTGTTTAGCCTCATGATGGTTATGGCTGCGGCTTTAGATTCATTGGAGGCATCTTTCTCTAAAGAAGTATTAAAATTAACGGATGCTGAGTACGGTTTTTTGGTAAGTATTGCGGGGGCAGGAATTGCGGCAGGGGCAGTTGTAAATACCTTATTTGCTAAGAGAATTATTACATCATTATTGATTGGACTGGGGTCGTTATTTGTTTCCATAGGATATATGGTGTACGCTTTTTCGTTAAGTTTCGAAATAGCTGCCTTGGGATTTGGAGTGCTATCATTTTCACTTGCATTTGCGAATACAGGTTTTTATACCTTCTATCAAGAGAACATCCCTGTTAATGTAATGGGGAGGGTAGGCAGTATTTATGGTCTTATCGAAGCTTTTTTTATCATAATCGCAACTGTTTCAATTGGTTTAACTGCTCAATTATGGTCTGTTCAGTTCGCTGTAATTGGGGGATCATTTATCATGCTTTTAGTTACGGGTGCACTGTGTTATATCAGCTTTCACTATGAAGAAAAGTCTGATGAAAAAATATATGAGAATGAAAACATAAAAGTTTATGGTAAATAATTTTGCTATTTTATTAAGAACTAAACTAAATTTATTATCGATAGTAAATCATTGATGAGCACGCACTTACTCACTAACGAATTCACTCGCAGTCAAAAGCAGATAATAGGGAAAACAAATGGTTGAAGGGAGAGAACAGCAATGGAATCAAAAAAATTACCTTATGTAATGTATTGGATCATAGTTGGTGTTGGTATTTTGTCTTTCACTATACCTCTTTTCCAGGAGTATGGAATAATTACAACCCTCATACTCACCTTTCTATGTAGTTTGTTTAGTTTGGCCATAGCAATGGGGCTTGGGAAACGAAAATTTATGTATGTAAGCATACTGCTTTTAGTGAGTCCTTGGCTATTCTTATTATCTAAAAATCTTATAAACTAACTATTTTAAAGTCTATAATTTGCAACAAACGAGACTAACGATTTATATAGTTTCAGTATGGTTAAGTATTTCACGCTGAAAATATTTTGACAACAACATTTATTTCAGAACTGAGGAAGGTGAGGAAAGATTATGATTAAACCACCTGCTTTAAAAGAGGGTGATCGAGTAGCCGTTATTGCACCGGCCGGAACACCAGACAGAGAACACCTGAACCAGGGTATACGTGTATTAGAAGACATGGGGCTTAATGTCGTCATTGGACAACACGTGTTTGATGTTGAGGAAGATCTGAAGGCTATTGATCAAAAGCGACTTGCTGACTTGGATGAGGCCTTTTGTGATCCTGATATTCGCGGGATTTTCTGTGCTAATGGAGGACACGGGGCAGCAAAACTTGCGGATATGATTGATTACGACAAGGTAAAAAGGAATCCTAAAATATTCTGGGGATATAGCGACATTACATATTTGCTTAATGCTATCCATAAATCCAGTAACTTGGTTACTTTCCACGGCCCGATGGTAGCCTCCGACCTAAATGATGAACAAAGAACAAAAGAAACAGTATCTTCTATTTCTTCTTTGTTTACAGGAGAATCGATAACTTATGATTCTCGCAAATCGCCTCTCAACACGCTCATTCATGGTAAAGGAGAAGGGCATTTAGTTGGAGGGAATCTCACCCTGCTCACCAATGGGTTAGGAACGCCTTATCAAGTAAATGCAAATGGAGCTATTCTACTAATTGAGGATGTGGCAGAACCAGCTTTTCGTGTTGATTTGATGCTTACTCATCTTAAACAGGCAGGGGGGTTCAACGAGGTTCAAGGTGTAGTCTTAGGTAACTTCCAATTAGAAGGAGAGGAATATGTAAAGTTAAGAAAAGTACTGCAGAATTTCTTCGCTGGTGCATCATTCCCGGTGGTTGAAAATTTTCATTTTGGTCATTGCCAGCCAAATTACGGTGTACCGCTGGGAGTAAAAGCGGAACTCACTACGTCGCCACCTCAATTGGTGATTGATGCAGGTGTAACGAAATCCATGGAAGTTTAAATTCCATAGATTGATTTCAAATCTTAAAGCTTAGGTGACTTAAACCTAAGTCATTAAATAAATAGGATTCTAGATTTTGAACAATCTGGAGACATGCATCAATTATGGCGATTCTTTTTTTATTAACCAAGCAGCCTAATGGGTAAGGGGAGAAAGATATGAATATATCTATTCGTAAAGCCGAAGAGAACGATTACGATTCATTGCTGCCTTTATTTAGGGAGGTTCATGAATTTCATGTTAATAACAGACCAGATGTGTACATAGAGAACTCAACTCCGGTCGGGCAAAAATTCTTTGAAAGCCAGTTGATGGACAGCGCACAGCATATTTTTGTGGCTGTTATAGACGATGAAATAGTCGGGGTTATCGTGACAAAGGAAGAAGAGATAACTGAAAATTCTTTTGTGAAAGCGAGAAAACTATTAGTAATAAACAGTTTATGTGTGGCAGAAAAACATCGAAAAAAGGGGATCGGAAAAAAACTAACTAGATATGTTTTTGATCTTGGGAAGACCCTCAGAGTGGATAGTATTGAATTAGGTGTATCAGAGAAAAATACATCTGCCATTGAATTTTATAGGTCACTCGGTATGACTACGAAAAGTAGAAAAATGGAGATTAAATTCAACTGAAGCTTCGTAAATCGAAGCTCTATCACATGATGATGCTAAGTCTTATAGAAACAAAGGGCAAAAAGGAGAGAGTTAGATGGAGGTTCTTTACCCAGCCGGTTTTAGGAACAGATTTTTAGCTAGTGTTTTGGATTTTATAATTATATAATTATATTTTTTGTGACAGGAAGTATCTCTTATTTTCTATTTGGAGTATTCTATGATGGCGAAAGCTATTACCCTACTGATATTTTAGGGTTGCTGTATACCTTGTTATTACCTGTTTTATGGTCTGGGTACACCTTAGGAAGAAGATTAGCGGGCAATCGTATCGTGAGAATTGATGGAAGAAAAGTAGGGATTGGTACAATGATAGTAAGGGTTTTAGTAGCAGGTTGCGCCTATGCTCTCACTTTAGGAATCGGATTAATTGTAAGTGCCTTTATGATAGGGATAAGAGAAGATAAACGAGCAATTCATGATTTTATTGCACAGACATATGTAACCACAAAAGAGCCCACATAGCACTAGTTTAAAACGATTGGCGAGACCATCCGCCTGTTTTCAGCTCCTTCTATGGAGAATCGTTATAACTTAAGTTTCAACTGGTTAACCAATCACTCTCTTCGTTTTGTGTTTTTTCTATTGCGCAAGAGATCAACGACAATAGTAAATATCCCTGCAAATATAAATAGAATTCCTAAATAATTAAGTTTGGGGTAATCACTTACATTCCAATAGATACCAAGGGCAATCATTAAAACGGATAAAACCATACTGATTTTAATAAGCAATTTAACCCCTCCTAATGGTTTAACTATTTTGGATCTGTAAAATGATTAGCAATATGGATTAGTTGCGCCTTAGAAATGGATGATTCTTCATAAGCGAAAAGCTGGTAATAAATCTCCTCATTCCGTTTATCTTTCCATTTCAGGATTTTAATTCCCTCATTATTGACTCCGAATCGTGCTTCCGTTTCATTGGTTAATTCGACAGCGTAATCTGTATGGTCATACCGATCCTCATGAATAGACGTTCTAAAGGTAAGTTCCGGTTTAGAGAGTCTTCCAGTGTTTTTATGAAAATGAAAATCGGTAGATTGAAATTTCATTTCCTTGCTGTTTGGGTCTCGGTGTGCTGCTGAAACCGTTACTTTTTCAGGTTTAAAAGGAAGTAAAGTTGGCATTTGTGAATGGAAGGTTAAATACTTTAGAGATTCACTAACCTTTTCTGTATCATATTCAATTAATCCGTCTTCCGTAGCGGTTTGACTACAACCTGCCAATAACGAAAGTGTTAATAGAAAAGAGAAAACATATTGCTTTTTCAACATTAGCCTCCTGGCAACTCATTATTTCCAATTATTTCAAATGGGTAGTTACTTTTCAACTACTTCATCCAGGGAATTGGAACCTTTTCCTTCTGTACCCCGTATGAATATACACAGTCTTATAACCTGTGTCAGATGTGTACTGCTGTTTGATGGAATTACGAAAGCTAATAAAGAAAAAAAGGATACAGATCGATGAGCCTCTCAACTACAAGTTTTCAGTTAAAGGGAAAGGAGAAAATAATAAGGTGCGTAATACAAAGGTAATATCGATGGCTTCAGTATCAGGTGGCGGAAAAACGACCATAACAAATGCGCTCAGAAATAGACTAAAAAACGCTGAAGCATTGTTTTTTGATAACTATGATTTTAAAGGGGCTCCAGAGAATTTAGTCAGATGGGTGGAGGAAGGCCCTGATTATAATCAGTGGAACTTAGATCCTCTCCTTGCAGACATGAAGTCATTACAGGAACAAGAATATCCGCCAGAATACATACTATTGGATTATCCTTTCTCATATCTACATGATCAATTGAAAAGTTTAATAGATTTATCATTCTACATTGAAACACCATTAGACATCGCTATGGCCAGGCGATTGATAAGGGATTATTCTGATGCAGCCTCTTTTGAAATTCATAACGATTTAAATAATTATTTAAAATATGGAAGAATTGCTTATGTAGAAATGGAGAATACAATTAAACAAAACGCAGATTACATTGTCGATGGAGCTTTACCGGTCAGTGAGGTAGTGGAAGTAGTTCTACTTAAATTGAAAAATACAAAGAGACCTAACGGGAATCATCTGGTCTGAGTGGTCATGAGTAGGAAATAATCTATAACATTAGAAAACTCGGGGAAAGGAAAATCATAAATGACTTAACTTGGACGTGTAGAGAGACGCTTCTTCCAAGAAGAAAAATAACAAGCGTACATGGGTTATGTTTTAGAAGCGGTATGTTATTATTAGTAAATTTATCTAATAGAGGCTGGGATCTTCCTGGAGGTCATATTGAAATAGGAGAAACTCCGGAGGAATGTATGAAAAGCGAAGCATATGAAGAGGGATACATCACCGGGAACTGCTTTCCTTTAGGATTTATGGAAGTTGATCACAACGAAAATCCGAACTGGGATAATAGCGGTCCATACCCGTTAGTAGGTTATCAAGTTTTTTTCGTATGGATATTGACCAATTACACCTTTTTCATGCGGGGGACGAATCGAAAGAAAGAAAATTTATCCATCCAGAAGAATTTAAGAAATATTATCCTGGTTGGAATCAATTGTACCAGGAAATTCTTGACTTTGGTGCAAGCCAAACATAATCGAACTTTACACCGACTTAGTCGATTATAAAAATTAATTGAAATAATTGAGTATCAGAAGGATCGGTGATCTTACAAATGAGAACGATTTTATATTTACTCTCCTCCGTATTTTTGGGCTGGTCTCTTATATTTCTTTTCAGTCCAATATTTTTATACTGGTTCATTCATGGGGACCGTACTAGATATTTATAAATTATAAGTGGACCTTATCCGTTTAGCCACTTAGGCGGGGGACCCTTCCAACTTTGGATAAGCATAGGCTTAATTTTTTCAGGCATCCTCTGCTTAGTTATCTCATTCGCGTTCGCGAAAGTTAGGAAGGCCTATGAGTAAAACATATTTTTAAGTAAAAAGTTACTATATAAATGAGAATTATATAAAAGATAACACTCACCTTCATAAAGGCTTTGATCCACTCGAAAATTTATTTAATTCGACGGCTGTGTTCGACAAATTATTCCCTATTCCCCGATGTATAATATTGCCATAATACTAATGGATGAATGGAGGAGCAGAGGCATGCAGCTGAGAAAAATGATGTTTGTACTGGGGATTCTTTTAGTGGGGTTATGTGTGATGGTAAAGCCGGCAGAGGCCGCGGAGAAGGAAGCCATTATAATTAATAAAAGCATTAATCAACTCGCATTTTATGAAAATGGTAAACTTAAAAAAACGTTTCCTGTCGCGACGGGAAGAACGAAGAGTCTGACGCCGGAGGGGAAATTCCCGCTCGTTAATAAGGTGAAAAACAGGCCATGGTATAAAGAAAATATCCCGGGTGGTGATCCAAGGAATCCTCTGGGTGCAAGGTGGCTTGGGATAAAAGTTCCGGGCGACTGGGGACGTACTTCAGGAAATGTTTACGGTGTCCATGGTACAAATAATCCTTCTTCCATTGGGACGTATGCCTCCAGTGGCTGTATTCGAATGCACAACAAAGACGTCATCTGGTTGTATGAACGGGCCGACAAGAATATTCCGGTATATATCACAAGTTCCTCCTCGTCCTTTACGGCATTAGCACAAAAGTATGGAGTCGGATCGAGCAAGGTTGTCGCAGACTATGAAACCTTTAACGAAACGTTAAGGTATGGCAGTAAAGGTGAATCCGTAAAAATTCTACAGCGAAAACTCAGCATAACTGCTGATGGATCTTTTGGTCCGCAAACCTTAAAGGCTGTAAAGAAATTTCAAACCTCAAAAGGATTAGTGGCTGATGGTATCGTAGGGCCGAAAACTAGAAAAGCATTATTCAGCAGTAAATAATATAGGGAATTCCAAAAGTATATAAGGGAAAACCTTTCAAAACGCCCCCGGATAAAGACATTTCAATCATGTCTCTATTCGGGTTTTTTGGTTCCGTTCCGATTAAATGAGGGCATGGAGTTAAGTGGATGCTCGTAATCATCTATTTTCATTTCACCTAATATTGAAACTTTGGAAGCTTTATCTCGTATGAAATAAGAGTGATCTTAAGCCTTCGAGTATAGGAGCAGATGATCCAATGCGATCACCAGCTTTTCACTGTTTTAGAATACGGCAGGGTTAAACTTTTGTGATGATTTTAAGTTGAAACTCCTGATCCTTTAAGACTCGATAGCGAGTACATCCTTCACATGGGAACAAAGAGATTATAACGGAAGCAGTAAAAGAAGTCTTTTCTGATTACAATATATGGGAATTTTATGGTACGCTAACATTAGCTGGTTTACGTGATCATGATGATTGAAAAGAGGGGGATATTATGAAAAACATAATAGGTTATTTCATCTTTTTGACTGTAATCATACACGGGGTCCTGGATATTTTTGATGGAGTATCCTGGCTTTTCCGCTTCATCAATATGGGCTTTTTGCTATTGATTGCAGTGGTTATTTATAGTCTATCGAATATAAAAACACATAATCGGATCGTGAAATAGAACGATAAGAATTCCCGCGACTGCTGGTCCTTGCTTCGGTCAATAAACCTACATTTAAAATAGAACTTCTGAAAAACGGGAAGTTCTATTTTTTGCGTGTATGGAAAGGATGGGATGATAAGTTTTAGAAAGGGATATCGCAGTGATCCATAAACAAACGTAAGGAGGGGAGTAGAATGAAGAGGTTAAAGGAAGGGAGAGTCATGAGCATAGCGGGTATGCTTGCGGCTTTAGTCGTTAGTATCTTTTTTTATTTTTGTGGGCTTGCGGACTACTGGTTAAGGTATGTTATGTATGGATTCAGTGGAGAAATCGATATTTGATCAATGTGCTCGTCTATATGTTAGGCGGAGCTATTATCCTGTTTATGCTGACCTATATTCCTTCTGTTTACTCTATCATTTTTGAAAGTTATACGTTTCAGGAGCTTATCACATCTTCCTCCATCCAGGGAGTCTTACAAATTATGGGTTATGATGCCGTTTGTGGTCTGCTGTTTTACCATTGTTATATCGGTGTATGTCGTGTGGTATTGAAGTTTGGATATAATTGAATGGATTATAGCACAAAGTGCTTTGTTATAGGCTGCCATAACGTGTTATGTCCGTTCACTCCATCTTTCTAATTTGCTTTGATAGGTGTTTATTAGCTCAATAGTCTATAGAAAAGAGTTTGAAAAAAGGTGGGACGCAATTTGAGAGCCCTTCTAGAAGTCGCTCGTATAATGATTATTTTTACATTGGTCGGTGGATTGGGATGGGGGTTAATACATAATAGTTATACCATTAACGAAACAACCGAATCTTTTTCGTGGATGGGTGCATGTGCTATATTCATCATTCTTTTTGTATGGTACAGAAATAAGTTGCAATTCTCCGGGTGGTATAAAAAAGAGGGGAGGATAAAACTTTCGAAAAGGGTCTCCTTGATTCTAATTGTAAGTTCGATCGTACTCTTCATTTTACCATTTGCGTTAGGGAAGTTATGAGCCTAACGGGTAAGGGAAAATCGAGTTTCTACAACTTCAGGGAATTTAGTAAGGAGAAGGGATCGTCAAAAATGAAAGGTCATATCCTATATGTTGTGATTAGTTTGTCTGTAGTTTTTATTACATTTGGGTTGCTGATCGGCCAAATTCCATGGGTGGGCTTAGCGGCGAGTATTATCGGATTCAGCCTGGCGGAATTTACAAGGCAAAGAAAGAGAAATAGGGGTGAATCTGAAGCTGGTTCAAATGATAAGCGGACTGCTAACCATTTGAATCAATTTTCGGTGATTGTCATGATGGTTTCGTTTAGAATGATATTATAGAAACTATCTAACCAAACATCATATGAAAGGGAAGAGCGCATAATATGGCAAAACATAAAATCTATACCATGAGTTTCGCAAGCGTTTATCCTCACTATGTGAAGAAGGCAGAGAAAAAAGGACGTACGAAAAACGAAGTCGATGAAATTATCCGTTGGCTGACAGGGTATAGCCAGGCAGAACTGGAGGCGCAGATGGAAAAAGAGACCGATTTTGAGACTTTTTTTGAGGAAGCTCCTCATCTAAATCCTTCGAGGACCATGATTAAAGGAGTAATCTGCGGAGTCCGGGTGGAAAACATTGAAGAGCCAACGATGCGAGAAATCCGCTATTTGGATAAGCAGATTGATGAATTGGCCAAAGGAAAAGCGATGGAGAAAATTTTGAGAAGCTAATATAGGAAAGTGGAAGCACCGTTTTCCTGTTTGGTTAATCGTCATAATTTAGACCAATGAGCCTGGTAAAGATGTCTCCATAATAGCTATAGGTCAGGGGCGATTATCTAGCAGAGATGATCGTCTTTTTTTGGACTCAAATTTATTAAGGTGAAAAAGAGATTGAAGCAAATAACTTTGTAATGTTGGAAGGTAAGGACAATTATTCACCAGGTTATGTTAAAATTTTCTTGTCAGCAGCAGTAGAAACGAGGTTGAAACTTGGATTTCCTAACGGAGAAAGTCATATACATATCAGCTCTGTATGCCGCACTCTTAGCCCCAGAAAGAGCCTCAACAGCATAATGGTGTCAGGGTTAATCAATGGGATTGCCACGATTTTGTTAGTGGTGTTTGTAGATCCAAGGATTTCAGTGATGGCAGATGATGTCATTAATAAGCGAGGGGACTATTTAACATTAAGGAATGTGTCGCTTATGATGGTTACCTCAAGACTGTTCGGAACATTGTTGGCGCAGGTTCTATTTATTCCAGGAGCTCAATACATAGCCTGGTTTACTAAATTTATCGTTTAATTAGAAATATAAAAAGCAGGTGAAGGGACTTATGAGCGGAGGGAAGACAAACAAGCCCATCTTATGCAGAATAGGTATTCATAAATTGAGCCGTGTGGATTGGGAAGAAGGAACGCCACGGGCTATTTATAAATGTGAAAGATGCGGTAAGCAGAAGCGAGTGATGATGGGCATGTAATAGGTTTCTTAATATCATACCTGTCGTATTATTTTAGAAGGGAGGGATTCATCATTACTAATTTAGCAGGCAAAATTGCGATCGTTACGGGAGTGAGTAGATTAAAAGGGATAGGGGCAGCCGTTTGCACCGAATTAGCGGAGGCTGGCTGCGATATCTTTTTTACGTATTGGAAAGAGTATGACAAAGAGATGCCCTGGAACATAGATACTTGCGAGCCTTCCATTCTGGAAAAGCAGTTAAAGGAAAAAGGTGTAGAGGCAGCGAGTATGGAACTGGACCTTACTCAAAAGGATGCCGCAGAAATACTTATCCAGAACGTAATGGAAAAACTAGGGCCACCTGACATATTAGTAAACAATGCAGCCTATTCTACGAATAATGATTATTCTAATGTAACTTCAGATCAACTGGACAAACACTATATGGTTAATATTCGCGCTACCACTCTAGTAAGTATAGAATTTGCTCGTACATTTAATAAACCATCTGGAGGAAGGATCGTGAATATAACGTCAGGTCAATTCCAGGGCCCTATGCCAGGTGAGCTCGCATACGCCACCACGAAGGGCGCCATTGACGCCTTAACGGTTACGTTATCGGCAGAAGTTGCACCCCGTGGCATCACCGTCAATGCTATTAACCCAGGACCAACCGACACAGGCTGGATGACAGACCAAATAAAAAGGGATCTGACACCGATGTTTCCTTTTGGGAGAGTAGGCGAACCAAATGATGTCGCAAGAACGATTAAATTCCTGGTCAGTGAAGAAGCGGCCTGGATTACGGGGCAGATCATTCATTCAGAGGGCGGATTTAAGCGATAGCTTTTTACCTTGACGCCCGTATATATTTCTCCCGGCAAACATTAAACCTGACCTCCATTTGCGAAAATAAGATGAAAGGGGACGAGTAAGTTGAAAGCAGTAAGAATAGAAGCAGAACAAACTTACACGCTTCGTCACAACATCCTTAGACCTCATCAACCCTTTGAAGCCTGTCAGTATGACACCGATCATGACGAGCATGCTTTTCATATCGGAGCTTTTAATGAAGGGAATTTAGTAAGCGTGGCTTCTTTTTATTTGGACTCGTATGCTGAGTTTACCAGCTCTAAGCAATACCGTTTAAGGGCGATGGCTACTGCGGAAGAATACAGGAACATGGGAGCAGGAAGAGAAGTAATTCATTACGCGGAACGGATATTACATGAGCGTAAAGCCGACCTTCTATGGTGTAAAGGGCGAACTTCGGTCCAGAAATATTATCAGAAGCTCGGTTTTCAGGCATATGGAGACGTTTTTGATTATCCTGAATTAGGTCCCCATGTGATTATGTATAAAACAGTAAGGTAGCGAGATTGAATTGTTTATATAGAAAGCTGTTCATCTTTATCATTGGGTTAGTTAAAAAGGGGCGAGTTATTATGTCTGAGGGATTACTTCATCATGTGGAAATCTATGTATCTGACTTAGAGAAGTCGGAATCATTTTGGGGATGGTTCTTAGAGGAATTGGGCTATCATTCTTATCAAAAATGGGAACAAGGACATAGCTGGAAGCTAGGGGAAACTTACTTGGTGTTTGTTCAAACAGAAGATAAGTATTTGGATGTAGCTTATCATAGATGCAGAACTGGTTTAAATCACTTGGCTTTTCAAGCTTCTTCCCGTGAAAGAGTAGATGAGATGACAAAGATGCTGAAGGAGCATAATATTAAGATCTTATACGAAAACCAGCATCCTTTTGCGGGTGGTGAGGATTACTATGCGGTATTCTTTGAGGACCCGGATCGGATAAAAGTAGAATTTGTAGCCCCGTCGCGATAAGGTGGTTTTCACGATTAATTTTGAGGGGAACGATATTTTATTAGAATACTGGTAAGATTACCAAAGGTTCGAGGGAGAAGTCGACCAGAGAATGCCACAACCCTAGGTGATGACGCTTCAATTGTTTGAATGATAAAAGGGTTTTATCTTCAGTAAACAACGCAACTGTGTGGATCATTACATTATGTAAAAAATAAAACACTACATCGCTAATGAACTATCATCTTTTTTTGTTGCTCTCTCATAGGAGGAAAATTCTCTCTGATCAGGGTCTCATAAGTTATTCTAGAATCCCATCCATCAAGCCGAAAGTTTAGGGGGCGAGCTTTATCACGAATGTGTCAACGTTTATCATGTCTTAGGGTCAGCTTTACCTGTATGTGGATTGAAATTTTTAAAGGGCTATGTTTTTCAACACAGCCCTTTAAAGTCTAGCTAATGGTTCCAAGAATCTCGTTAATACAGTCGCTGACTATTTGGCGTTGTTCACTTGAACCTAGTAAAACAGCTAACAATAGTCCCACTAAAAACAAGACAGCAATTAGCACAGCGGCTACGTTTCTTAGAAAGTTCATAGCTCTCCCTCCTTCACCATAGGAATGTAGGAGATCTCTTACATTAGTAATCTATGAAATTCTAGCAATTACGCTTGTACGATAGCCTTTATCAATAGAATTAAATAATTTTACCACTTTAGAATTCGCGTAAAGACAAAATGATAGAATCTAATAGGTTAGAGACAATTACTGTTGAATTGTAGTCTCAAATGGAGGGGATTATGGCTGATTTTAAGCTAACAATCGAAATTCGAAAGCCTTCTTATGCTCAGAACAAAACGGTAAGGGACTCCATACCACGTGCTTTATGGACTTCCGTTCGAAATCATGTTCTGGAGCAAAGCGATTTTACATGCGAGGTATGTGGTTGTCGAGATGAAGGAAATCTCCAGGCTCATGAAGTTTGGGAGTATGACGAGGAAGAATTTCTGTTGATCCTGAACGATATACAATCTCTATGTAAATCCTGTCATGACTTAAAGCATATTCAACATGCTGCGCTCAGAATTAAAGATCGCAAAAAAAGAAATCTTGTCATGCAGAAGCTAATAAAACACTTTATAAAAGTTAACAATTGTACGGAAGAAGATTTTAGAAACCATTATCGAAATCAATTAGCCAAAAACAATCCAAGCCCAGTTACCCGTTCTTTAGAAGATCTAATTGAAATAAAGGAACGGAGAGAAAGAGTAGAGTTTCTAAAGGAACAGAATTGGAAGTTTGTTATTGCTGATCATGTACCATTTGCAAATGAGATAAAATCAAGTCTCCATTACAAAGATTTGTTATATACAGGGAAAACTTAATAATTTTTTGTTGTGCCAAAGTACTAGAGGAAAAGAGAACAAAAGTCCTAAATACCGGGACTCTTGTTCTCTTTTCATTTTGAGGTTATTTTCTATCATACTTTAAAGGTTTGGAAGTAAAATAAAGCGCATTTAATGTAAATTAATGTAAAATGTTGTGTTAATATGAATGGAAGGACGGTGTAACTAAAAGAGGATTTTTCTATGCGACACACTCTATCCTTATTGTGCCTCATCACGCAGGATAATTTATTTTAAGAGTGGAAGGACCTGAAGGGACTTTTATTGAACGTTTTCTATTTATATTGCTTCTCATTATGGTGTTACCAGGTGGCGGCTTATTCTTAGCGCATAAAGCAACTAAGTAGAAAACCTTTAAATCCTAATAAAAGGTTTTAGTATATTTACTATAACCCTTGCGGGAATCGTTGCAGCGGATAATTTTACTTGATATTAGTTAAACAACTAACTTGTTAAAAGGAGTTTACAATGTGTGGAATAACTAAATTGGCGGAAGGAATGGCCTGGGTACTCATAACTGGATTTATTGTTATTTACTTTTTTATCTCGGACACATCCATGGTAGCTCTTATTAGCTTCATGCTACTTCCAGCCTACTCTATCTTTGGCATGGTACTAACAGGGGTAGGCATCTCAAGAGAAGATCTATTTATATATAAACTATTGAATGTAACAGCTTTTTTAATCTTCGCAGCGTGCTTTATTTTCCCGTTGTCCATTTTTATGCAGATGAATATCAATTAGATTGTTTGAGTTCTGAATAATAGAGTCCCCCGTACAGCGAAAGTGAAAGTAGCCTCAACGCCTTACATCTAGGAACTTGACTAGAGAATGGACTGTACTATTTAATGATCCACTTGGAAATCACTTTCACATGGTAGGGTGAAAAAATTAGCATGAAAATCTCTGTTAAAGTTGAGTGTTTATATTTGATTTTGAACTAATTATCTCGAAACTGAGTCTTCCGTTAAATACGCAGGTTAGTTGAAGACTTGAATTCGAGATAATGAGAAATGAAAATTGAATTATTCGTTGTATTTTGAAATAATTATCGTGGCAATATCCCATTTCCTATGTTTGTCCTAACCACTCCGGTTTTGTTGAAAAGAAATGGGTCAGTAAAAGAATTAATAAATATTAGAACACTTAGTTGTAGAAAAAATCGTCAGAGGTGAAGTGTAATTGTGTTTTAAATTTATTCCCATAAATATGGAGTTTGTAAAAGAAATTGACTCATGGAATTATGAGGGCTTTATTGAAGAAGTAGTAATGACTCCATATTTTGAGTCATTAAAGGAAACTGATAGATTAAAAGGTCCTGGTGGTTGCGACGGGTTTGTCGCATTATTAGATAATGAGGCTGCTGGTTTATTTGAGTTCAACACAAACGGAAACGTTATGGAAATAGGTTTAGCCCTAAAACCTAATTTAGTAGGCGAAGGGTTAGGGGCAAACTATGTCCAACAAGGGATAGATTTTGGTATTCAACACTATAACACTAACATTGGCATCGTAAAGTTAGTTGTAGACTCGAAAAACAAAGCTGCAATTCGTGTGTATGAGAAAGTAGGATTTAGTAGTGTTGGACAAAATGAAAACGAAATTGAAATGAGGTTGATTTTGTAAAAATATAGAGTATTTATTCAGCAAGGTAGCAGGTTAGGTTAAGAAGAACTAATATAGATAAGTAAAACTTCCATATCTAACAAATGTAGAAACTTATTTGATAAGGAGCATTCCTAAATGCCAAGTTTCTTGTAATATTTATAGTTATTTTTACAATTATACTCACAATGTCTTTCATTTTTATTTTTGAAAATAAATCCAATAAAAGTATTAGTGAAAAAAGGTGGTATTTTTAGAGTAGGATTGTTAGCGGGTATTTTAGTCGCTCTTTATTAAAGTAAAGGGTACAAATCTTTAACTAGTAGAAGGCGGGGATCTTTAATCTCACAAAAAAAAGATAAAAATTTTAATAGGGTATATCTCTTTTCATTAATATTTTTTTTGACGCTATCAACTATTGAGACTTTTATTATAAAAGCAGAATGGTTTGACTACGTGTTTTATACCCTGGCTTTAACTGGGGTTACATTATTTGCTTTGGACAATTTCAAGAAGCATAAGATTATGGTAACAGTGGTTGCAGTGATATTGTTCTTTGCCTATGCCTATGAATTAGTCCGGTTTCCTCTTCCGTAGTTAAAGTCTCAAAGATGAAGACGAAGTTCAAGACTAGATTACCTTGATTTCTAGTCTTCCCGTAATTATGAAAATCTCTATGAAGATGTTGGAAATATCTGCGTTCTTTAAGTAAAGGTTCCTAATACGGTTTTAAAATGTATAGCGAATGGAGAACCAATATTAAAGGCAGTCTTTATTGTAGATCACCGGCGTTTTAAACCGCCACTGCTCCCATTTAGCTTCATCTGTAACTAGTTCAGCCATAAAATGACTTACGTTAATCCTGCTGGTTTTCCCAGGATTAAATAAAGGACTCCTTACCTTGGATTCATAAATTTCATAGGAACTCTCTTCTGTTTCGTTGATTAAAGAGTCGGGGCGCACAGCAATCCAATCGATATTTTTGTGCTCGTGACCTGTCGTCATAACCAGATAATTGGCAGCTTTGACATTGTCCCGATGTGGAGGAAGTATAAGCATGAGGAGGGAAAAGACCATCCTTTCTGATATCGAATTCTTCTCTCCGGATAAAGGGGGTTCGTATAAGCGGTTGTACTCATAAGTATAAGCTTTATATTTTTAGAATGATCCTTTTTGACAGTCTCTGTAATCCTTTTTATAGTATCAAATACCAAATAGCGAGGTTTGCCAAACATCCCTTTGAAGGTAACGTTGTGACCAAGACATGAGATAATGGTCGTACAACCGTGCAAAAGGACGCTCATTTCAGAGTCGGTTAATTCATTGATATTACCCTGCATGGTTTCCACTAGTGGATGGTTTTGTATATCTTCAGAAAGCACGGCCGTTTTCCTGATGAGAATGCGCGTGTTGATTTGCCTTTTAATCAATTGCCTGACGACTTCTTTACCAGTAGCGCCACTTGCTCCAAGAACTAATACTCTCATAGAACCCCTCCTGCTATTTTTAACCGCTCGTATTTCCTACTCATTTATTCGCCTAACCAAAAGTAATTCCTCTTTAAAAAGTAAAAAAGTATGCTGGAGTGATCGTGCCCCCATAAAAACAGATTCCTTCAAACAAGAGTGGCATGCTTTCCGTTTTTTATAGATAATGGATGAAAGAGACGTTCATCTTAAGCTATGTTTAGGATGAGCCTATCAGAATTTCAGGAGGTCTAACCATGACAAAGAGTAATAAAAAGATGTTATCCAAGGATCAAAGTGAAGAATTATTCAATGTATTGAAGGACCGTTTTGAACATAACATGCACCGCCATGAAGGCTTTGAATGGAATGCTCTTCAGGCGAAGCTCGAGGCTGACTCTGAAAAACTGTGGTCGTTGAATGAGATGGAAAGAACAGGCGGGGAACCGGACGTTGTAGGGTATGATGAAAAGAAAGACACCTACATTTTTATGGATTGTGCATCGGAAAGTCCTAAAGGTCGCCGAAGCGTTTGCTATGACCGTGAGGCGCTGGAGGCAAGAAAAAAATTCAAGCCTGAAAACAGTGCGATCGATATGGCAGCTTCCATGGGGATTGAGATCTTAACCGAAGAACAATATCGCGGGTTACAGAAAATGGGCGAGTTTGATAAGAAAACATCGAGCTGGGTCCAAACGCCGTCAGCTATTAGAGAACGCGGGGGAGCACTTTTTTGCGATCGTCGCTACGATCACGTCTTTGTCTATCACAACGGGGCAGAATCATACTACGCTGCCAGAGGCTTTCGTGGATCACTGGTGGTCTAGAGAATACTAAAGACTGACACATTGTTAGTTTATAAAAGACAGGCTTGAGTGACCACTCAAGCCTGTCTTTTATAAGTTTCATTTTGCTATTCTGCCTTTACGACAACTTTCCCGATCATTTTTCCACTTTCTACTTTTCGATGAGCTTCACGAAGCTGCTCGGCATTCAGGCCGGTCAGCGTTTCTGTCAAAGTGGTTCGGACAGAGTTATTATCTATTTTTTCAGCGATTCGAGTTAAAATCTGCTGCTGTTCCTGCATATCTTCCGTTTCGAAAAGCGGGCGGGTGAACATAAATTCCCAGACAAAGGCAGCGCTTTTCTGCTGCAGTGCGGTAAGATCCAGGGGTTCTTCTGTTTCCACAATGCTGCAGATTTTCCCTTGCGGTGCTATGGCTTCGGTCATGTTGTCCCAATGTTCAGCTGTAGAGCTTAAACAGAAAATATAATCGACTGCATCGATTTCTAACTCTCGAAGCTGCTGTGGAAGCGGCTTCCGATGGTTAATGGTGTAATGAGCCCCGTGGTCTTTGGCCCAGTTTACGGTCTCTTCTCTTGAAGCGGTACCGATAACGGTGAGGCCGGCTTCATTGGCAAGCTGGGTGGCAATGGAACCTACTCCGCCTGCAGCACCAATAATAAGGATGGATTTTCCTTTGTTTTTATCTTCATCTGTTGAGATTCCCAATCTTTCGTAAAGAGCTTCCCAGGCGGTCAGGCCTGTTAAAGGCAAAGCGGCCGCTTCCCTGAAAGACAGAGACTGCGGTTTCTTGGCAGCAATACGTTCATCTACAAGGTGATAGTCGCTGTTCGTACCTGGACGACTGATCACGCCGGCGTAATACACTTCATCACCTGGCTCAAAAGAAGTGACGTCTTCACCAACGCTCTCTACGACGCCTGCTGCATCATAACCGAGAATTTTAGGCTCCTCTTCATCTTCTCCGTTGGCACGGACTTTTGTATCTACTGGATTTACAGAAACGGCTTTAATTTTCACGAGAATATCACGACCCGAAGCTTCGGGCTTGTCTATGGTGACATCAACCAGGCTGTTATCTTCAGAAATGGGTAAATGCTTATATAATCCTACGGCATTCATTTGTTCCGTCATGCTATCATCCTTTCTTTACTATCCTTACTTCATCTTCCACTTAAAAGGAGTTGTGAAACGCCGGCCGCCCCTGATTGGAAGCAATATTGATGTATGTAAACTTGTTAGAAAGACAAACTGGGTTCTGCAGGAAGTTCATTCATTCATAATCCCCTTGTACATATGCTATGATAATAGAAAATTAGATTTCAGGGGGATACGTTTTTGGATATTCAATTTATTAAATGCCATGGCTCTGGCAATGACTTTATCCTGATTGATGAGCTCACGCATGGTTACACGTTTACCGAAAAAGAAAGAGAGGACCTTTCCATTTTATTATGTGACCGGAACGATGGGATTGGTTCTGATGGTATCCTATTTGTGATGGATAGTGATAAAGCGGAAGCGAGAATGCGTATGTTTAATTCGGATGGCACCGAAGCGGAAATGTGCGGCAATGGCCTCCGCTGTGTGGCCAGACACGTATTGGAAAAAGAGGATAAGACCCATATTGCAGTCGAGACGGAAAAAGCGGTGCTTGCTGTTAGTCAGGTGGAAGAGATATTTCCAGGCATCGATACTTTTTCAGTCGCCATTGAACCGGTATCGTTTGTGCCTGCTTCGCTTCCGGTCCGCGTGGATACCGAGCCGGCTTCGAAAACGACTATTCCGGGACTGCCCGAGCATTTGACCTTTACGGCGTTAAGCGTACCGAACCCTCATATCGTTGCCATTGTGGAAGACATTAACCAGGAAGAGCTTGCCCATGTGGGGGAAAAAGCGAACCAGTTACCTGAAGTGTTCCCTAACGGTGTGAACGTCAGTTTTATGAAACTCTTAGAAAAAAATAAAGTTTTCGTCCAGACATTTGAACGCGGCGTTGGTCTGACCAATGCCTGCGGAACGGCTATGTCTGCTTCTTCTCTTGTTTCTACCATTCATGGACCGAATGAAACAGGCGAACCGATTGTGGTCATTAACAAAGGCGGACTTGTTAACTGTGTGGTTGAGAAAGAAAAGGAAAGTTTCTCCATTCAGCTAAGAGGGAATGCAACGAATGTATATGAAGCCGCTGTACAGGTCGACTGGAATACGCGCACTTTTCACGTGGAAAACCGGAAAGATTTTACCGAAGAACAGACGAAATATGAAAAATTAGAAGCTCATGCAGCTTCGCAAATAGGTGGTGACTCTTAATGATCAAAACGTTCGATGTAAAAACAGATAATCATGACCAGATGATTGATGTCACGTCTAAAGTTGAACAATGGATCAAAGATGAAGGGATAACCGATGGTGTCGTCATCGTATCATCGAAGCATACGACAGCAGGCTTAACGGTAAATGAAAATGCCGATCCTGATGTAAAAACGGATATGCTGCGCCGCTTCAGGGAAGTTTACCCGTGGGATATGGCAGAAGATCGTCATGCCGAAGGGAATACAGCTGCGCACATGAAAACGAGTACAGTCGGCCACTCCCAGACGCTGATTATTGAGGACGGAAATCTCGTCCTCGGCACATGGCAGGGACTGTATTTCTGTGAATTTGACGGCCCGCGAAGCCGTCAGTTTACGGCGAAAATTGTGAAGTAATCGAAGTGTCGCCCGGGTGAATACATGCCCGGGTTCTTTTTTAGAATAAAATAGAACGTAATCATGATGGTTTGCAGGACGGAAAACTTGCTGATATCTACCGATCCAATTGAAAAAGTCCATAATTTTTTCAGGTTGAAAGGAAAAGGATGTTCATGAACCATTTTAAAAATAAACGATACTGGATCCTGATGCCTCCCTTTTTATTAATGACCGTGTTACTAGTAATTTTTCTCCCTATTGAATATAGATGGTACTCATTTTTACCGATTGTCGTGTTTTGGATTGTTTACTACACTTGGAACTATTATTCTGAAAAGGATAATAACATGCAAAATGACGAGCGTTCCCTCTACTAATTACTTTAATAATTCATCTTCATAAGCTGGATTAAGCGCGTCAGAACTTATTTATATAAATCTTGAAAATAATTGAAATTATTTTAAGATTTAAGAGTATCCGAATTACAAATTGGTAATAGAGAGGTATATAATAAGTCTAACAGGGAGGGTAATCAGCATGACATCGTCACTAAGCGGCACATTGTTCCTATCCAAACTGATCACTCAATATGCTCACTTACATGAACGCACAGTCGGCAGACATGCAGAAGAATATATACGGCAATTAGGTATTCGAACAGGAGAATGGATTGAGTCATTCTATAGCGAGAAAGATGAACAGTGGTCTGTGGAACGCTACGCCGAAGTTATTGTAGATATTAAAAACTCTATTGGCGGCCATTTCCGAATCGCGGAAGTACATCCGGACAAAGTGATTGTTAAAGCGACAGGATGCCCTTTTGGAGAAGTTGTCAAGGATGCTCCTCACCTATGCGCCATGACCTCGAGTGTCTTTGGAGGCATCGCCGCGCGACGCATGGGGTATGGAAAAGTTAATTTGAGAAAACGGATTGCCAAAGGAGATGCCGGCTGTGAAGTAGTCATTTACTTTCAACCGACAGATGAGGAAGAGGGAAGCGTTTATGAAAATCTGCCCATCACCCCTTCCTATGGAAATCCTTTTATCTGGGACGAGGAAGCGATCGAATCATTAGGAGAAGAACTCCGGAAAAGCGATGAGATGGTTGTGAAGTTACTAGATGAATTGGAGTCTTTAAAAGAAGAAGTCGAAACACTTAAAGCTGAAAAGAAATCACTCACATGATTTTTAGAAGGACTTTGCAATAGAGGCAAAGTCTTTTTTTGTGCTCTTCTGACGGCCCGATTGAGGAGTCGCACGGCCCTATTCCCCCATTTTAAATAAACTGAAGTAGGAATAAATTATACCGAATGCTGCAGCATTCGGTATAACATCCATTACGTGCCGCTTAATTCGTTAATTTTCCTTCTAAAAATTCAAGGATCGGTAAGGTAACTGCGTATAAATACATATTGCGTGCCAATGGCTGCCCTTTAATAGGGAGAAACACGACCCCTTTATACTCAATCTGCTCCACCATGATTTCAGGAAGATAAGCAATTCCAAGTCCGAGAGAAACGAGTCCCGCCATGGCATGGTACTGGGTTTCTATCGTTTCTCCTTTGAACTGCTTCTCCTCCATAATAGCTTTCAACTGACTGGTGAGGGAGCCTTCTGGAGGAATAATTTGTGGTTCTTCCATGCACTGTTCGATAGATACTTCTTCCAAGGAAGCAAGTTTTGAGGTAAGAGGAACGGCTGCCAGAAAGTTGTCCCTGAACAAAAACTTCGAGTAAAGGTTCGAGTAAGATGGCTCATCTTGAATGATCGCTGCGTCAATTTCGTCTGCTTCTAATAAAGGCAGTAAATCCCGACTGTTGTCTTTAATCGTCGTAACATGAAAATTCGTTTGGATGAGTTTATCGTAATGGCGGTGAATAAAATAGCTGCTAATCATAGGAGTGGAACCGAAGCGGATTTGATCATGGTCTCGATAATGATGAATGGTTCGATCGATTTGGGCAAATAGGGGCTTTAAATCTTTATAAAGCGCATCCCCTTTGTCTGTTAAGTCTACACCTCGCACGGACCGGTCAAATAAAGGGAAGCCAAGTTCCTCTTCCAGCAACTTCATTTGTTTGCTGAGAGCCGGCTGGGAAATATAAAATATTTCCGCTGCTTTCGTAAAACTTCTCCATTCAGCAATTTCCAAAAAGTACTTGATTTTGTGTAATAGCAACAGGATGCTCTCCTTTCTTTTTCTATAACTTATCGTAATGGAAGGGCTGATACAAAAGGTTTCATCATACAATAACTTCTATATTTTACTTTTAGTATAACTTAAAGTTATGATTTCATAAATTTTTTGTATTACCTCTGCGAAGGATTCAGGCGTTATTCTGTTAATAAGAGCAGATGAAGAAGGAGGTCCAATCATGAAAAACGTATATATTCTGTTGGGACTATCCATTATCTTAGAGGTAATTGGAGCTACTTTTATGAAGTACACAAGCGGATTCGAAAACGCAGCGGCCAGTGTGGTCGTCATTCTCAGCTATCTATTGGCATTGACTTTATATATTATTATTACGAAAAATCATGAACTGGGAATGATAAATGCTTTATGGTCAGGTGGAGGGGCGGCGTTAGTCACCATCCTCGGTATTATTTTGTTCGGTGAAACGACAAGTTTTCAAAAAATGGTCGGTGTAGCGCTAATACTTTCCGGCATTTATGGACTCAATACGAGAGGTCGTTCTATGAAAGGAGTGCATTCTTAAATGGGTTATCTAATTGCGGCGCTTATACTGGCAGCTCTTGGCCAGGTTACTGTGAAATTATCGCTTGGGTTCAAACGTATTCTTCCAAGTCTTCTATCCTTTGTACTGTTTGGGTTATGTATTTACTTTCTAACCCTTTCGGTTCAATATATTGAAGTAGGGATCGCCTACGCGGTCTGGTCAGGGGTATCCATTGCAGCGACAACCCTGCTTGGTATTTTATTTTTTAACGAAAAAATAACGCGAAGAAAACTGGTTAGCACGCTATTGATTCTAGTCGGCGTGGTTATTCTGTAAACATGCTCCCTATTAACTATAATCTCTGTTAAACGATAGTGATGATTTTTCAGAATAGGTTTATTAAGCTAGAGGGCCGGATTTAGTAAAAAAAGGCGCAGAGCTTATTACAAAGCTCTGCGCCTTTTTCTTAGAGAATCAGCACATGGAATCTTTCGGACTAGGATTCTTCAAACCAAACAACGGGCGGATAAACAAGGCGAGATACGTGCCGGCAAGCGCCATAATCATCCAAACCCAGCCGTGCAGACTGAAGGAGGCGATGCCGCCGAAATAAGCACCGATGTTACAGCCAAAGGCCAGACGGGCTCCGTACCCCATCAAGCCGCCGCCTATAATAGAAGCCGCTGCAATACCGGGTTTAATTTTTCCAGGTTTAAAGTTTCCCTGAAAGGAAGCGGCAATGAAAGCGCCAAGAATGATGCCGAAGTTCATCACGCTGGTGGAATCAGCCAGTACCGTTTTATTTAAAGCATCCGAACCTTGCCAGTACGTCCAGCTTGCGACATCTACACCAAAGGTCTGAAGGAATTTAGATCCCCAGAGGGCAAAGGCTGAGGTGATGCCCCATGGATTGCCGCGTACCGTCAGGGTGATCGCATTCAGTATTCCGAGAATAACGGCAGCGACAAGGAGCGGCCAAGCGCCTCTCCAGAGCTTCTTCCATCCGCTTGTCGTCGTTAGCGGTGTCATTTGCGGCGGGTTTTTCCTGCGTGCAAATTTAACGGTCGCTCCGTAGATCCCTAGAAAAATAAGAATCTGCAGAACCCAGCCGCCGAAGTAGCCTAAGCCTGTGCTTTCTGCAAGAGAAATGGCCGGCAGGGACGGTAGGTCGCGCCAGAAACCTATGTGATAGGCGCCGAGTACAGATCCTCCGATAAATCCAAGAAGCGTTAGGAACATGGAAGATTTACCGCCGCCAACCGTATAGAGTGTACCAGATGCGCAGCCGGATCCCATCTGCATGCCGATTCCGAACATGAAGGAACCAGCGACGACGGCTAACCCGGCTGGAAAGACATACCCTTGCGGTGCAACGCCTGTAAAGCTGAAGCCGGTTGCTAAAATGATGGCAAACAGCGTGGTAGCAACGGCGAGCATAAGCATATGAGCCTGAAGCCCCTGCACGTTACCAACGGAAATTAATCTTCTAAAGGCAGAAGTAAAACCAAAACGAGCGTATAACAAGGCTAGACCAAAGGCTAACCCTATAACGAAAAGAACGCCCTGCGTCCATGTTGTGACTTGAACAATCGTGATAAATAGTAGTGCAGATATAAGAACACCCAGCCAGACGAACGGTTTTTGAACTGGTTCCAGTTCGCCTACAGCCGTGGAAGACGGCCGATTTTCGTAGCTGGTTTGAGAAACAGCTTGAGCCATAAGTTAAAACCTCCTAATTCCTATTTGTTTACTTTGTTTTATAACTTTCATTATTGTAAGGGATTGTCCTTCTAAATGTAAATCGTTGTGCATAGAATGAGATAAATAAAAAGAAATACAGTCTTAACGAAGACTTAACACTTTCAGTTTTGGACAAGTGGTACACTATGAGTGAAGACAGGACAACTGATTAATAATAAAATTTGGAGGGATGTCTTATACCTGTCGCTTGCCTAACTTTCAGTCGTTGGTTTTTCCTTGGATCCATTAAATCAAGTCGAAGAACTTCCTGGCGAACATCTGGCGCACCTCCCCCAGCTTGATTACATAATAAAGCCGCGTCCTTTAAAGGCGCGGCTTCTTTTGCGTATTTCACGATTAAAGCAGAGGTGGGGAGGGTAAAGAGTAAATATCTTACATAAAAGGAGTGGTACGATGGCAAGTAAGAAAGAATGGCAGGTAGTCTTTTTGCTCGATAGTAAACGAGTAATTACGCATGAGTTGGATTTAAGTGAGGCGATGGATCAGAGGGAGGCTTCTGAGTTTATTGTGAAACAACTGGACCGCGGTTCCTGGTGGTTCCTTGAGGACGGGGTCGTGCTGCATACGAAAGCTGTCGAAGGCTTCTACTTAGAAGAAGGTGCCGACAGAACCGATTTCTCCAGAGAGTAAGGATAAAAGCTCAGCTTCGCTTTAAAATGGAGCTGGGCTTTTTTTGGTAAAAGTGGTGCTCTGAGATATTTAAAGGGAGCGCATCCAGATTTTACGTTAAAAACGGAAGGGATAACGATAGAAGATAAGGACAGCCATTCCAAATTTTCGATGGAAGTGTCCTATATGAATAAAAAAAGCGGAGAAAGTAAAACGATGGAAGTTCGAGGCCAGGCACAAACGAATGAAGCAGGGAAAGTTACCAGCATAAATTATATTAACGTGGACGAGCTTTACTTGGTCTTAAGTTGAACCTAACACAACCCCCTGGTTAGAAAACCAGGGGGTTGTTACTTATCCATTATAAGCTTTTAAAGAGCTATTAATTAAGATTGAATAATTTCGACCTGAACGTCGCGGCGTCCAAAGTCAAACGCTTCGTCTTTTTCTGGCAGGAAGACATCGATGCGGCGGCCTTCGATGTCAGCACCGATATCGCCGGCAACGGCCACCCCGTAACCAGGTACTCTCACTTTAGAACCCAGCGGAATCACATCGGGATCTACGGCAATTACTTTTTTGTCAGGATTGGCACGGAGATCAATTCCTGTAGACGTTTTGCCGCTGCATCCGTCACAAAAAGCTGTATAAGCAGTAGCCTCTACGGTTACCGTGCGTTTAACTTCTGTTTCAGATTTTTCTTCTTTATCTTTTGAGGCTGAGGGTTTCTTGTCTTCTTTTTCAAATCGTTTATGAGTTGTCGATTTTGTATCAAGTTCAGATGATTTTTTGTTAACTTCCTGCGCTGTTTCGGCTGGCTTGTCCAGTTCTTCGGCAGCAATCGTTGATTGGGAATTAGGGCTGAAACTTAAGATTCCTAAGGTGTAAAAAGCAACAGAGAAAAGTAGAATCCAGGATTTCTTCATGACGATTATCCCCTTCCAAAAGTTTGACTGTACGAAGTATAGCAATCAAATAGATGTATATACAAGGTATTTTGTAAGACATTTGTATTACATTTATGTAACAAGAATTGTTGCTTCGTGATTCAAATGGAAGAGCCGCATCTCACCGTTGCGACTCTTAGTCATGCTATTTGGATGTGCCTCTTCTTTTCTTTCCGCAACAGGAAGTACGTGATGGTTTTCTTTTTGGCTGATCGTTGTTGGGCCGGTTACTCATAAAAAACACTCCTCTCGCTTTTGAGATACTTTTATTCTATGCAGCACCCCGTTCCCACGGCCGTGCTCTTCTCACGATTATTTTTACACAGGGAATATTTTCACAGGTGCACACATGAAATAATAGTAGATGACCTTAAGGAAAGGTGGCCTCCTAACATGAATAGTCTTTCTTACCAGGGGCTGATGCGGGATACTCAGGAAGGGCGGCGTACAATTACGGTCCACGGCGAAGGCTACGTACTTACCCGGCCGGACACAGCCAGTGCTCAAATAGGGTTCGTTAATCAGGATACGGACATTCGCAAAGCTCAATCATTGAACAGTTCCACCATCCAGCAAATCACCGATGCGCTGGTTCAAGCAGGGATCCCGCAGGAGAATATCCAGACCTCTGAGTATTCCGTATCGCCTCAGTATGATTTTGTTGATGGAAAGCAGGTATTCAGAGGATATGAAGTGACACATATCCTTGCTGTGACAATCGAAGACGTCGAGCAAACCGGTTATGTCATTGATACGGCTGTATCGAATGGTGCAAACCGGATAGCCAGTATCCAGTTCACCCTTAAGCGTCCTCAAGCTGCTTATCAAAAAACGTTACAAATCGCTCTGGGGCACGCTTTGGCAAGTGCTCAGACAATTGCTAACACGATGAATCTTAAGCTTGATCAAACTCCAATTCAAATCATTGAAAAAGATGGAGGAAGGGCGGCGTCCCGGTCGTTTGCTCAGGCCGAAATGGTAAGCAGCGGTGCTGTTCCGATTGCACCGGGAGAACTAAAGACATCTGCGCGGGTGGAAGTGAAGTTTCAGTACAAATCTTAAGGTAATATTATTTACTATAATTTAGTTATGTAAATAAAGTAGGACCCCTTACACCTAGACATTGGCTGATGGTTCACTTCAAGTGACTTAATCGTTGGGAAAAAAGACTGTATTAATACCCTTGATTAGTCCATTGAACTACCCCCACTTACTCGCTGACGCTCCTTGAAGTAGGGGGATTCCTAAGAGCACAAACCTAACGGTTCGTTCAAATGATTAGGCTAGCCCCGTCGCACCGACGGTTGGAAGGATCCTTTGAATCTCCTTCAATATATTGAAGCTCGCATTTAGATCGCGGTTGTGGTGGCTGCCACACTTCGGGCAATCCCACGTTCGAACAGCGAGATTCTTCACCTCACCGTTTTGGTATCCACAATAGGAACACAGTTGCGAACTCGCAAAAATTTTCGATACGGGTATCAATTGTTTTCCGTACCATTCTGCTTTGTATTCGAGCATAGTAGTGAACATCGACCAGCTCACATCACTAATCGATTTGGATCGTTTTCGGTTTTTGAGCATATTGGAAATTTGGAGATTTTCTACCCCAATCACATCGTGGTTTTTGATGATTTCGGTAGAAATCTTATGCAGATAATCTTTGCGAGAGTTCGTAATCTTTTCATGGAGTCTGGCTACTTTAATCCGTTGCTTATGCCAATTCGAAGATCCCTTTTCCCTTCGGGAAAGGATACGTTGAGCTTTTGCTAGTTTCTTTTCGGTCTTACGTAGGTATCGTGGGTTTTCATAGGTGGTGCCATTCGAGAGAACAGCGAAGTCTTTCAATCCGAGATCAATACCCACAGAGGAGTTGGTTTTAGGAAGTCTCTCGACTTTTGTATCAACAAGAATAGAAACAAAATGTTTACCTGAAGGATTCCGCCTAACAGTTGCGCTTAAAATACGCCCTTCTACTTCACGACTCTTAGCAAACAGCACCCAGCCTACCTTTGGTAGCTTCACTTTATTACCGACTATTCTGATATTGCCTTTGTTGTATTGAGCGGTATAAGATTGCTTTCTATTCTTTTTAGACTTGAACTTCGGTCTATTGTTAAGTTTCTTAAAAAAACGATCGAAAGAATCTGCAAGATTCCTCAACGAATTTTGCAGAGCTGTACTATCAACTTCTTTTAACCATTGGAAATCTTGTTTGATTTGTGTCAGTTGTTTATTGCATTTTGCATAAGACAAACCTTTACCAGAACGTTTGTAAGCATTGTTCCACTCGGAGAGGAAATGATTAAACACAAACCGTGAACATCCGATGGATTTAGCAATTAACGTTGTTTGTTCTTTACTAGGATAAATGCGAAATTTATAAGCTTTGTGCGTCACCATTTCCACCTCCACACAGGAACTTACGTTCTCGTTTTAGTATAGCATATAGCCTTAAGAATAGAAAACGAAAACCTTCGCCTGAAGGCGAAGGCATTCATCTCCCCCTTACCGCCGGTCTTCGACACAGTGCTTGAAGAGGGAGGCTTCTGCCGATAAATGCTAAAAGAGGATCAAACAACTGCATTAGTCATTTAAAACGAGAGGCAAACATGAATAAAAGCGAAGCACAGTCCTCCCTCGGGCTGTGCTTTTTTCATTTTATGGAACTAGTTCTGGATAGGCGAATAGGGTAACTCAGAAGATATATATTTCCAGTATCATTTTTTAAATAGGCACATAAAATATTACTACAGCTAAAAAAGTTGCATTAAGGAAAAACTTGATTTACAATGATTCTAGATTAGACAGAGAAGAAAGGGAGAGACAAATGGAAAATTTATTATTAGCCTTTGGTTTAACGCTGCTTGCCGGGTTAGCCACAGGGATCGGAAGCGTACTAGCGTTCTTTACAAAAACGACAAATACTAGATTTCTTTCATTGGCACTTGGATTCTCAGCAGGAGTCATGATTTACGTATCGATGGTGGAAATCTTTTTCAAGGCACAGGATTCACTGGTAAATGCTATGGGGGAAGTACCTGGTAAGTGGATTACCGTCGCCGGTTTCTTCGGTGGAATGGTCGTCATTGCTGTTATTGATCGATTGATTCCAAAAGCAGGAAATCCGCATGAAGTGAAAAAAGTGGAAGATATGTCAGCTTCTGAGCCAGCTGTCGATCAATCTCATTTATTAAAAATGGGGACGTTCACAGCACTGGCGATTGCGATTCATAACTTTCCAGAAGGGATCGCCACTTTCACAGCGGCGCTGAACGACCCCAGCCTCGGTATCGCGATTGCAGCGGCGATCGCCATTCATAACATCCCAGAAGGAATCGCTGTTTCCGTACCGGTCTATTTTGCCACAGGGGATAAGAAAAAAGCCTTCAAGCTTTCTTTTCTTAGTGGACTGTCCGAACCGGTCGGCGCTATACTTGCGTATTTAGTTCTGATGCCATTCTTGAATGATGTAATGTTCGGAATCTTATTCGCCGGAGTTGCCGGAATCATGGTATTTATTTCACTTGATGAACTGCTCCCAGCCTCCCGTCGTTATGGCGAAGCTCATTTATCCATCTATGGCGTGGTCGCCGGTATGGCGGTTATGGCATTGAGTTTACTATTGTTTATCTAAATCTTATATACGGTGCTTTTAAATGTGAAGGTTGGGCGAGGATCGGAATCTGACGGCCCGAATGATGTAAAGCATGGCCCAATATTGAGGTAGATCATGCCTAATTCACGCATTTAATCGATAGGGATCTCATCTACCATTTTTTTCTGAAAAGCATCGAAGTCGAGTCTTCCGAAAAATTTTAATAAAAACCGTCCAATCGATAGTTGGACGGTTTTTTGTATGCTCTATTATGTAAAGCTTCCTGCTTTTTCATTCCCTCCCAATTCCACAGAGACCGTCATAGTGTCAATTAGATGAGATATTCATTTTACACTTCGTCCATTGATGTTGGAATTTTCTGAATTTATAATGAATCTGAGCAAAAAAGAACAGAATCTACCAATTGAGGTGAAAAGATGGAGACAACTTTCTCGAAGTCGAATCAGGTGGTCATTCAGAATTTTATTAATGGAGAATGGGTTTCGTCTGAAAGTGGGCAAGTGGAGAATGTGCCCAATCCCGCTACAGGAGAGATCATCGCAAGTGTTCCTATTTCATCGAAAGAGGACGTAAATAAAGCTGTACAATCGGCAAGACAGGCATTTAAAGATTGGAAGAAGACGCCTGTTCCTAAACGAGCTCGTATTATGTTCAAATACCAGCAGCTTCTCACGGAAAATCGTGATGAGTTAGCCAAAGTGCTGACCCAGGAGAACGGAAAAACGAAAAAAGATGCCACGGGCGAAGTCCAACGGGGAATCGAGTGTGTAGAATTCGCTGCCGGAGCGCCGAGTTTAATGATGGGGGATGTGCTGCCGGATATCGCGGAAGGTATTGATTCCGGAATGTACCGTTATCCAGTCGGCGTAGTAGGAGGAATCACCCCTTTTAATTTCCCAATGATGGTTCCTTTATGGATGTTCCCACTGGCGCTGGTGTGCGGCAACACCTTTGTCCTGAAGCCTTCCGAGCGGACACCGATTCTTGCGAAAATGCTAGTCGAGCTCATGCATGAAGCTGGATTGCCAAAAGGAGTACTGAATCTGGTGAATGGGGCTCATGATGTCGTGAATGGTCTGCTTGAGCATGAAGAGATTGATGCGATATCTTTTGTCGGATCTCAGCCCGTTGCGGAATACGTATATAAAACGGCTGCGAACCATGGAAAACGTGTGCAGGCACTTGCCGGTGCCAAAAATCACTCCATCGTATTGCCGGACTGCAACCTCGATAAGTCTGTCGAAGGAATTGTGAATGCAGCTTTCGGGAGCGCGGGGGAACGCTGTATGGCGTGTTCCGTAGTGGTAGCGGTCGGCGAGGTTGCTGATTCACTGGTTGCCAAACTGAAAGAGGCTGCTGATCAGTTGAACGTAGGAGATGGGCTAGCGGAAGAAACGAACTTAGGTCCGTTAATCCGTGAGTCCCACAGAGACCGGGTGCTCGGTTATATTGAATCCGGAGAAGAAGAAAACGCGAAGCTTGTTCGTGACGGGCGGGTAGAACTCCGGGAAAATGAATCGGGCTATTTCTTAGGGGCGACGATTTTCGACTATGTGACCGAAGATATGAAAATTTGGAAAGACGAAATCTTCGCACCAGTTCTAAGTATCGTACGCGCCGATACCTTAGATGAAGCCATCGAGACGGCCAATAAATCTGAATTTGCGAATGGCGCTGTCATCTATACCTCAAGCGGCAAGGCTGTGCAGCAGTTCAGAGAAGAGATGGATGCGGGCATGCTCGGCGTCAATGTAAATGTTCCTGCCCCAATGGCTTTCTTTCCTTTCTCTGGTAACAAGAAATCATTCTATGGAGATCTTCATGCCAACGGAAAAGACGGGTTGAATTTTTATACGAAGCGGAAAATGCTGACTCAACGCTGGTATTAATGGACTGAAAAAGCGGAAGGCGTAAAGACTTCCGCTTTTTTCAATTTATTTTGTTTTTCTTAATTAATCCTTCCTTTAAACAGATCCTTACGTGCATTTTTCCCACCCCTTTATTTTTACAAAACGCATAGTCGTTCCAAATTAACATTTTACAGTATGTATAATGGCAAATTGATAAACTTACGGTAAAGTATATATAAATTACAAAATATTCAGCTAATATAGAAAATTCAAAATAAATAGGAGGAGGTGAATCAGTAAGGATCGTAACGATGAAGATTTTACACAGGTGAAAGCCATTTTAAAAAATAAGGGATCCTATTACATAAGGAGGAATTTACGTGTCCGATAAAGTCCAAATTGGGTTAATTCAAGCTTCTCACGATGTTGATGGAAATGAACCTGTCGAAGTACACAAACAGGAATCCATAGAAAAGCATATAAAACTGGTCCGTGAGGCAGCCGAAAAAGGGGCGCAAATCATATGTCTGCAGGAAATTTTCTATGGCCCCTATTTTTGCTCGGAACAAAACTCAAAGTGGTACGATGCAGCAGAAGAAATTCCAAATGGTCCGACAACACTCCGGTTTCAGGAACTTGCCAAAGAATTAGGTGTCGTCATTGTCCTTCCTATCTATGAAAGAGAAGGAATTGCGACGTATTATAATACAGCAGCTGTCATCGATGCTGATGGATCGTATCTAGGTAAATACCGCAAACATCACATTCCTCAGGTGGGTGTAGGGGACAAGGGATATGGATTCTGGGAGAAGTATTACTTCAAGCCTGGAAACCTGGGGTATCCCGTATTTGATACAGCATTTGCTAAAGTCGGCGTTTATATTTGCTACGATCGTCATTTCCCTGAAGGGGCACGAGTGCTTGGATTAAACGGGGCGGAGGTCGTTTTTAATCCGTCAGCTACTGTAGCTGGTCTGTCCGAATATTTATGGAAGCTTGAGCAGCCGGCTCATGCGGTCGCAAATGGTTATTATTTAGGAGCTATTAACCGTGTTGGTTATGAAGGTCCTTGGAATATGGGTGAATTTTATGGCCAGTCCTACCTTGTGGATCCGAGAGGAGAGTTTGTGGCAACCGGCAGCCGGGACCAGGATGAAGTCATCATTGGTGAAATGAATAAGAAGTTTATTCGGGAAGTCCGAGATACGTGGCAGTTTTACCGGGATCGTCGTCCAGAGACGTACGAGAAGATGGGTCAGCTTCTGCCGTAACAGAGAATTCCAGAATCCTAGAAGAAGTTCTTCATAGAGCAAAGGAAAATAGATTACTTTTCCCTATGTAGGACTTCTTTTGTATAGCCATGCATCTAAATCAGCTGGCAAGTATCTATTAAAGGAGGTTCATTGCATTGACTCAGTTAAAAAGCAAAGGGATATCTCTAGAGAACTTGAAATTAAACTTCGAGGAAGTACACGAAGGGCTTAACAATCAGGAAGCGATAGAAGAAGCTAACCGCTGCTTGTACTGCTATGATGCTCCCTGTATTAAGGCTTGTCCGACAAGCATTGATATTCCGAAGTTTATTAAAAAGATTGCTTCTGGAAATCTAAAGGGATCGGCCACGACGATCATGTCTTCGAATCCTGTCGGTGCTACGTGTGCCCGCGTCTGCCCGACCGAGGAGCTTTGTGAAGGAGCGTGTGTATTAAATCATTCCACGCAACCCATTTTGATTGGTGATCTGCAGCGGTTTGCGACCGACTGGGCCATCAAGAACGAACAACTGTTATTCAAACCTGGAGAAAAGAATGGCATGAAAGTGGCCGTTGTGGGAGGAGGACCAGCTGGTTTATCGGCAGCCCGCGAACTTGCCCGGTTCGGCTATGAGGTAACGATTTTTGAAGCAGAGGCTGAGGCTGGAGGGCTGGATACGTACGGCATCGTGTCATTCCGGCTGCCGCAGGATATTTCCCGCTGGGAAGTTGATCAGGTCCGACAAATGGACGTTGAAATCCGGACAAACACTAGAGTCGGAACCGATATTACTTTTCAAGAATTATCCGAGCAATATGATTCGATTGTCCTGACTATAGGTATGGGGAATGTCCCGATGCTTGGAATTGAAGGGGAAGAACTGCAGGGTGTGCATGATGCGATTGAGTTTGTTAAGAGTACGAAATCAGGACCTCTCACTGAGGAACTGCTCGGTAAAAACGTAGTTGTTATCGGTGCAGGCAACACGGCTATTGATGCGGCAAGCTGTGCAGCTCGAAAAGGGGCGGCAGATGTGAAAATTGTGTACCGCCGTACCGTGAAAGAAATGACCGCTTATGACTTTGAATACGATTTTGCCAAACAGGATAATGTGGAATTCAACTGGCTTACCCAGCCAATCGAAATCATTGGGGATGAAACGAATCAGGTGACGCACCTGAAATGTGTGAAGATGGCGCTGGGCGAACCGGACGCGGATGGACGGAGAAGACCGGCCCCGGTGGAAGGTTCTGAATTTGTCATGGAAGCCGATGCCGTGATTAAAGCGATCGGACAGACACGCTATTCCGATTTAATTGAGGACTTCGGTCTGGATCATGAAGGCGGTGTCGTCAAAGTGGACCCTGAATCCCTGCAAACGTCCCACGCTAAGGTTTTCGCTGCAGGAGACGTAATTTTTGCAAAAGGACAAGGGGAAGCCATGGTAGTGACAGCCGCCCAGCAGGGTAAAGTAGTCGCCATGGCCATTCATAAACAGTTAGCTCCCGCACCCACAGCCGCGATGTAAAACTACTATTTCAGGAGGCGTAATGATATGGCTGATTTGAGTTTAAATCTTGCAGGAATAAAATCTCCCAATCCCTTTTGGCTGGCTTCGGCACCTCCAACCAACTCTGGGTACCAGGTGCAGCGTGCATTCGAAGCCGGGTGGGGTGGAGCCGTTTGGAAAACGTTAGGGGAACCAATCCTGAACGTTACTTCACGCTTCGCCGCCGTCGGTTTTAATGGTCAAAAAGTAGCTGGGTTCAACAATATTGAACTGATTACCGATCGACCGCTGGAAGTGAATTTACGAGAAATCTATGAAACGAAAAAGAGGTTTCCCAATCATGCGATCATTGCTTCTCTAATGGTCGAACCTACCCAGGAAAAATGGCATGAAATCGTGAAGCGTGTGGAGGAAGTCGGCGTGGACGGCCTGGAGCTGAACTTCGGATGTCCGCATGGTATGGCAGAACGGGGGATGGGTGCTGCATCCGGTCAGGTGCCGGAGCTCGTGGAAAAACAAACGATGTGGGCGAAAGAAGTGGCTGAAACACCGGTCATCGTCAAGCTTACCCCGAATATTACGGACATTACCTTTACAGCACAGGCGGCCGTAAATGGCGGGGCTGATGCGGTCAGTATGATCAACACCATTAACAGTCTTGCCGGAGTGGATATTGATACGTGGGATACGATTCCAAACGTAGCTGGGAAAGGCGCCCATGGCGGCTACTGTGGTCCGGCCGTGAAGCCGATTGCGCTTAATATGGTAGCGGAATGTGCGCGTCATCCGAAAATTAATGTTCCGATTTCCGGGATGGGCGGGGTTTCAAGCTGGCGGGAAGCCGTCGAGTTTATGCTGATGGGAGCGACAGGCGTACAGGTTTGCACAGCCGCGATGCACCACGGTTTTAGTATCGTCGAGGATATGAAAGACGGGTTAAACAACTATCTGGATGAAAAAGGTATCGATTCGGTCATGGATCTTGTAGGTAAATCCGTAGAAAAGTATTCGGACTGGGGCAACTTGGACTTGAACCACCAGATTGTTGCCAAAATCAATAATGATGTGTGCATCAACTGTAATAAGTGCCATATCGCCTGTGAAGACACTTCCCACCAGTGTATCGACATGCTGAAAGATGAGGATGGCAACGATATTCTGAGGGTGCGTGAGGAAGATTGTGTCGGCTGTAACTTATGTTCTATCGTCTGTCCGGTTGATGGGGCAATCGATATGGTGGACTATGCGAATGGTAAACCGCCGATGACATGGAATGAAAGACAGGCAGCGATTGGCGCAGCCTCATCCTGTGAAGTGGATTTGATCAAATAAACATAAATAGTGTGGAGGGTTATGATGAAGAAAATTATTAAGAATGGAATCATTGTCACAGCAGCCGATACGTATAAAGCGGATATTATGGTCGAAAATGAAAAAATTGTATTGATTGGACAGGATCTGTCGGATTCTTCAGCTGAGATTATCGATGCGAAAGGCAACTATGTCTTTCCAGGAGGGGTGGATCCTCATACCCATTTAGAAATGCCGTTCGGCGGCACGGTGAGTAAGGATGATTTTGAGACAGGCACGATTGCTGCAGCCCATGGCGGAACGACGACGGTGATTGATTTCTGTCTAACAAATAAAGGGAAGCCGCTTCAGGATTCGATCGATCAATGGCACGCGAAATCACGCGATAAATCCGTTATTGATTACAGCTTCCATTTGATGATCAGTGAAATGAATGACAGCGTACTGGAGCAGCTGCCAAGCGTCATTGAGGATGAAGGAATTACCTCTTTTAAAGTATTTATGGCTTATAAAAATGTCTTTCAGGCCGATGATGAAACCTTATTCCGCACACTGGAAGAAGCGAAAAGACTCGGCGCTCTCGTGATGGTGCATGCCGAGAATGGCGATGTAATCGATCACTTAGTTAAAAAAGCCCTTGAGAAAGGACAGACCGACCCGATCTATCATGCTTTAACCCGTCCACCAGAAGCGGAAGGAGAAGCGACTGGCCGTGCTGCTCAACTAACCGGACTCGCGAACTCACAGCTTTACGTGGTGCATGTCTCGTGTGAAAACGCGGTCGAAGAAATTTCAAAAGCGAGGAAGAAAGGCTATCAGGTGATTGGGGAAACGTGTCCACAGTACTTAGTGCTCGACCAAAGCTACTTAGAAAAACCAAATTTTGAAGGAGCCAAATACGTATGGTCTCCGCCTTTACGGGAGAAGAAGCACCAGGACGTGCTATGGAATGCGCTGAAGACAGGTGAACTGCAGACATTAGGATCCGACCAATGTTCCTTTGATTTCAAAGGGCAGAAGGATTTAGGGAAAGGCGATTTTACGAAGATTCCAAACGGCGGTCCGATTATCGAAGACCGGGTCAGCCTGCTGTTCTCTGAAGGGGTGAAAAAAGGGAGAATCAGTCTAAACCAGTTTGTGGATATTACTTCCACACGGATTGCGAAGACATTCGGTATTTTCCCTCAGAAAGGAACGATCAGTGTGGGAGCCGATGCAGACCTGGTCATCTTTGATCCGAATGTCGAGCGTACGATATCGGTTGAAACGAGTCACATGGCCGCTGATTACAATCCTTTTGAAGGGATAAAAGTGACCGGTCAGCCTGTCAGCGTGCTTTCGCGGGGAGAGTTCGTCATCCGTGATAAGGAGTTTGTCGGGAAAATCGGATCCGGTAACTACCTGAAGCGTGCCCGATTCGGTGAACTCAAACAGTCCCAGGAAGAACTGTATCAAAACTAGTCCTGCCTTACGGATAACAAGAATAAAGCAGCCCGGCTTTTGAACCATAAGGTACTGTTAAACGTCAGTGTTGATTTTACAGTAAAGCTCCCGGTACTTGAAGACTCAATTTAAAGACAAATGGGTCCGTTATGGAAAAGGCGACTAGGGTTGGTTGGGAAATAACTCGCTTTCCTGCGGGGGAACTTACAAGCCTCCTCAGTCGTTTCACTCCCTGTGGGGTCTCGCCTCGCTCCTTCTCCCGCGGGAGTCTCATCATTTCCCAACCAACCCAATATGGTTATGAAGAACGTACCCTTCTTTAGAAGTACAGCTGGTGGACTTGAGTCTTTCTAAATCCATCTGTGACAGGAGCTTATCGACGAAGCCCATGGGAGAAATAGGAGCTCATAGCATTTAGCTCATGTTTCTATACAAAACAAAAAGATTTTCGACATCGTTTCGAGTTACTTATTTCAGCAAGGTCCGGAGGGGAACGGAGAGACTCCTACGGGATGCACATGACAGGTGAGATCCCGAAGACGCAAAGCCTGAGGAAGCTCACCGCATGGGATGTTCGACTAAGATCGCCACGTCCTGTGGCAACGTCGAACGACCCTGCGTCGTGCAGGGCCGGAAAGCGACTTGTTCCCCGCAGGACCTAATTTTCCCAATAAAGTCTCGAAACAACGTCTACCACTATAAAGCCCGATTGTTTAATAATCTTTTGAAAAATCAACTGTCAAGTTTGATAGAACCAACTATGAAAAGCCGGGTGGCTGCTTTACAATTCCCATGTATCATAATAGGAGGATTCCATATCTATGGATAAAAAAGATAATCATTTAAAGTCTCCGGACCTTATGCCTATTCCTCACCACGAAAAGAAAATCGGCACCCTTGGATTTACGTTTATGTGGATCGGGATGGCTGTGGTGTTAGCCGCCTTTGCCATTGGTGGAGCAGGCGTCCAATCTATTTCACTCATCTGGGTGGTACTCGGAACGCTTCTTGGGACCCTGTTGATAGGGTTCGCCATTACACTGACCGCAGATATCGGCATTGAACACGGTATTTCGTTTCCCGTCTACATGAGAGCTCCTTTTGGAACACTTGGAACCCACTTCCCTTCTGTAGTCAGAGGGCTGGCTGCATCGATGTGGTTTGGGATCAACACGTTTTTTGGCTCTACAGCTATTAATGGAATCTTAAATATCTTAACAGGCTTTGACAACTGGTTTGTCTGCTACGTCCTTTTTGCCTTATTCCAATTATTTAATACAGCGCTTGGGATTAAAGCCGTAGAGAAATTCGCCGATCTGGCAGCCCCGATCATTATTTTAATCGGTATCTGGATGTATTTTAATCTGGCCGGTGAAGCTTCAGCTCAGAACAAGGATATATGGGGATGGGTTGAGAGCCCTGTTACAGGGGGAGCAGCCTTCACGGCTTTTGTCATTGTCGTTGTGAGTAACATGGGATACTGGGCAACACTTGCGGCCGATATTTCGTCCATTTCCCGGTTTATTAAAGCGCCCAAGCATGAAAGAAACTGGGTAAAACGGAACAAGGGAGCTTTGGTTGGAAGCCTGGTCGGTCTGCCATTGACACAGACCTTCATTGTCGTTCTTGGCGCAGTCTCGTATATTGCCGTATCGAACTTTGACCCGGTTGTCGCCCTTCAGGAATCGGCCAGCGGACTCGTCCTGGGTATTCTGCTCTTAATGATTGTACTGGCCCAGTGGTCCACCAACGTATCGGCTAATATCGTACCGGCAGCGACCATCTTCTCGAATGTCGGCGGACCGAAGCTTCCTTTCTGGGCCGGAGTGTTTATTGCCGGTTTGATTGGCACAGTCATTCAGCCATGGAGTGTATTCAATCTGCTGATTCCGGTCTTGCTTATTGCGGCTGCTATCCTCTCCGTGATCGTCGGAATTATTTTCGCCGATTATTACCTTTTGAGAAAACGGAGAATGAATGTCCACGATTTATATAAAAGTGGAGGGCAGTACCGCTACGATGGCGGCATCAACTGGGCGGGCGTCATTTCCTGGGCAATAGGCAGTGTCGCCGCTTACACGTTCAGTACCTATTCCTTCTTTGTAGGATTTGGAGTCGGTGCTCTTCTTTACTACGTGCTTGCTAAACACTGGTATTTCAAAAAACATCCGCAGGCGGAGATTGAAAACCCTAGTGATGAAGAATACCTGGGCATAACGGTCGGGCGTGACTGGAATATCGGGGAAGGCTTTGCAGAAGAGAAAATTGGCCGGAAAACAGGAACAGAAGCAGCCCCGGCTAAAGTCGATGTTTAACGAGGAGGAGAATGATGTCAACTTATCAGGAGTTTGAAATCGAACGTGAAAAAATAGACTTTTTATTAGAAAAGGGTTACACCATTAAAGGTGTGACAGAGAATTTGAGCGGGGCATTTGTAGAGTTTGAGTACAAGGGAAATGATCCGGAAAAAAGTAAAAAAGAGCGGTTGCTTATACTTCATCCAGACTCTCGTAAATACTTTTCTACTATTTTAGTTCAGCAGCAACGACAAAAACAAGTTCAATAGAAGGACTGTTAGAGGATGAGCTTAGGCTCATCCTCTTATATTTGTTAAATTTTCTCACAATTAGTTAGATTTTTCTGGTGCTTTGTAGTACGTTTGAAGAGGGGTATTTCTATGAAGTATCGCATATCACTAGAGAACATATTGGATCGAAAGCTTTTTGCTTCAGCGAAAGTCGTAGCTGGTCAAAAGGGGATGGACCGCCAAGTAAAGTGGGTTCACGTGTTTGAAACGATCGAAGTCCGAGGCAATTTGAAGGGCGGCGAATTAGTATTAGCAACAGGGTTTGGGTGGAAAGATGATGAAAGCCTGTTTCTGAATTTATTGGAACAAATGATTCAGCGGAACGTAGCAGGAATCTGCATAGAACTGGGAAGCTTCATTGATCACATATCGGAAGAAGCGATCCAGCTTGCTGATAAGCACGACTTTCCGATTATTATTTTTGAAGAAGAAGTTTCATTCGTTGACATTACTCAGGACATTCATGCGCACTTAATTAATCAGCAGTATGAATTAATCACGAATTTAGAAGACTACTCTCAACGCTTAAATAAGCGCCTATTAAAGATTGATAACTATTTCGAAATTCTAAAAAACTTACAGCAATATGTGAACTGCCAGTTAATTTACATCGCAAAGGATCACAGGGTGGTCACAATTCCTGCTCTTAGAGAAAAAGAGAGGGAATCCATGCTTGCCAGTATCCAGAATTCCTCATCGAAACAACTGGTCAAACAGACCGTACAAGTATTTGAACGGGAGTTTGCGACCATTTACTTAATATCCAGCTGCCGGGAATTCACCGAATTTGAATCCCTTCTTCTGGATCGTACAGCAACGGCTTTGGCCCAGTATTTATTGCGGGAACTTTACACAGAGGAAAAACGGAAGGCCAGGGAAACCGAATGGCTTCTTGAATGGCTGCAAGGTGAGCATAGTCCTGAAGAGATTAAAGACCACTTATCCTTTTACAAAATCCATCAGCCGGTTTCAGGAGCTGTCGTCCTGACGGTAAAATTAAAAATGGCAGAAGGCCGTGATAACAATTTAGACCTGGCGTACTTGAATATGCTGATTCATAACATCTTTGATCAAAATGGATATTTCGTTTTTGCCGTCGAAAAGCGTCATTTATTAACCTTTATTCTGCTCAATAAAAAAGGGGAAGAAGATTGGAAGATTAGAATTAAAAGAGGAATTGAGCGATTGAAGAAAATCAGTCTGCTCAATGATTCCAGCATTGATTCGTTTCAAATAGCCGGAGGTAAATTTGTCAGGGAACTAAATCTTCTGCACGAGAGTTTTCAAACTGCTCAGGAAACCTTGTCGATTCAGAATAAAATGCCGGCTGGCCACTTTAAATATTTTTATGAAGATATGCACATGTATCGGCTGATCTCGCTCGTACATAAACATAGCAACTTAAACGGACTGGTGGAGGAGTATTTAGAGCCGATCATTCAATATGATCAGAAGCACAATGCGAACTTATTAGAAACGTTAAGGGTTTATCTATCCTGCAACGGGTCCAAAAAAGAAACAGCGGACAGAGTTTTCGTGGTTCGCCAAACCTTATATCACCGGCTTGAGAAACTGGAAAAATTGTTAGGATCCGACTTCATGGAATCGGAAAAAAGACAGGTCCTTGAGTTTGCACTGCTCGCAAATGAGTATCAAAAAACCATTTACAGCTAACGACTTTTACTATTCACACTTATAGACGGGTGTTCACTTATTCTGACATGGAATAAGTGTTTTTTTATGGACTCAAATCCAAGTGGAGAAGGTGGAAGCATCTATATAATAGAAGAAACTCGGTTCAATCCGCCGTGTAGTCATTGTGTGAAAGGATCGTTTTAACCATTTGACACAATGTCTAATGAAAGTTTTTAGTATATGTTAGATAATTAAGATAATTCAAAATATTACCTTATATTTTCTAAATCAAGGGGGTTCCTCCGTTGACAAAAGCTGATGTGAAGAACGATCTGCTGGCAAAAGACGAAAAATATGTATGGCATTCGATGAAACCTTATAAACCTGAGGATACAATGGTAGCCAAAAGTGCGAAAGGTTCCTGGATTACGGATGTAGAAGGGAACCGTTATCTTGATGCTATGTCGGGATTGTGGTGTGTCAATATTGGATATGGAAGAGAAGAATTAGCTCAGGCTGCTTTCGAGCAAATGAAAGAATTATCCTATATGCCGATGACACAGAGTCATGAATCCGCGATTCAATTAGGAGAAAAAATTAATCAACTCTTAGGTGATGACTATGTCATTTTCTTTTCCAACAGCGGGTCGGAAGCGAATGAAGCGGCCTTTAAAATGGTTCGGCAGTACCATCAGCAAAAAGGGGATTATTACCGTACCAAATTTATATCCAGGTACCGGGCGTATCATGGAAACTCTACCAGCTCGCTCGCTGCGACGGGGCAGGCTCAGCGAAAGTATAAATATGAGCCGCTGGGTCCGGGTTTCCTGCACGTAGCTCCGCCCGATGAATATCGGAATGATCACAGTGAGAAGGATCAGTGGGGAGCGCAGGATATCGACCGGGTGATGACGTGGGAACATAGTGAATCCATCGCCGGGGTCATTATGGAACCGATTATTACAGGCGGAGGGGTTATCGTGCCGCCAGAGCAATATATGAAAGAAGTAAAAGCTGTATGTGAACGGCACGGCGCCCTTATGATTGTGGATGAAGTCATCTGCGGGTTCGGCCGGACAGGTAAACCATTTGGATTTATGAATTATGGGGTTAAACCAGATATCATCACGATGGCTAAAGGAATTACAAGCGCCTATCTGCCGCTTTCGGCAACCGCAGTTAAAAGAGAGGTTTATGAAGCCTTTTGCGGCAGCGAACCGTATGATTTTTTCCGTCATATCAATACCTTCGGCGGTCACCCGGCAGCCTGTGCGGTTGCGCTTAAGAATATCGAGATTATGGAAAAAGAAAATCTGTTCGACCGATCCAGGGCGCTTGGAGAAGCCGCGAGAAATGAACTCCGTCACCGTCTTGAGGCTCATAAGTATGTGGGAGATATACGTGGCAAAGGCCTTTTGATAGGAATTGAACTCGTGGAGGATAAAGAGACGAAGGAGCCGCTCGAAGTGAGCAAAGTCAACCAGGTGATTGGCTATTGCAAGAATCAAGGCATTTTAATAGGTAAGAACGGGATGACGGTGGCCGGGTATAATAATGTTCTCACGCTGTCGCCCCCGCTCACCATTGAGGAAGAAGACATGCAATTGTTGCTCAACACCTTGGTCGATGCACTCCATCAGTTGTAGATAGAGAAGGAGAGAGAACGGATGAAGGTTGGGATTCCAAGAGAAATAAAGAATCATGAAAATCGGGTGGCCATGACCCCAGCTGGGGCTGGGAATCTGATAAAGGAAGGCAACGAAGTTGTGTTGGAAAAAGGGGCAGGGGAAGGCTCAGGTTTTACGGATCATGATTATACTCAGGTGGGTGTAACAATCGTGGATACAGCGGTTGAAGCCTGGGAAACTCAGATGGTGATGAAGGTAAAAGAACCAATCGCAGAAGAGTATCACTACTTTTATAAAGGGATGATTCTATTTACCTTTTTTCACCTGGCTGCGGATGAGAAGCTCACTCGAGCCCTGAGCGAAAAAAAGGTCGTAGCGATTGCTTATGAGACGGTGCAATTAGCCGACGGCACGCTGCCACTTTTGACTCCCATGAGTGAAGTGGCTGGACGCATGGCGACGCAAAAAGGCGCTCAGTATTTAGAGAAGCCAAGCAGCGGAAAAGGCATTCTGCTGGGTAGTGTTCCGGGAGTAAGAAGAGGTAAGGTGACAATTATTGGCGGCGGTGTCGTAGGTACAAATGCAGCGAAAATCGCCGTCGGCTTAGGGGCCGATGTTACGATGATTGACTTAAATCCCGAACGGCTCCGACAGCTCGATGATCTGTTTGGTTCTTCGATTAATACGTTAATGTCCAACCCATTAAACATTAGGGAAGCGGTTCGGGAAGCCGATCTGGTCATAGGAGCGGTTTTGCTTCCAGGTGCGAAGGCCCCGCGTCTTGTTACAGAGGAGATGGTGAAAGCGATGAGGCAGGGGTCCGTATTTATTGATGTAGCTGTGGACCAGGGAGGCATCGTCGAGACATTCGACCATGTAACCACGCATGATAACCCGATTTATAAAAAGCATGGAGTGGTGCACTACGCGGTAGGCAACATGCCGGGAGCCGTCCCCCGGACTTCAACAATGGCGCTGACGAATGTGACGATTCCATACTCTATCCAGATCGCCAATAAGGGCCATGAGCGAGCGTGTCTTGAAAATGAAGCGTTGTTAAAAGGGCTGAATGTGGTGAATGGCTATGTAACCTATAAAGAAGTGGCTGAAGTTCATCAGTTGAGTTTTATGGATGGAGCGAATGCGTTGCGGACTAATAGGTACGCAGAGAAGTTTGTTTAGCACATTGTAAATCACTGGCGGATCTATTCAACATAGTGGACTGGAGAAGTACGTTTGAAGGAAAGCTGTCTTAAAATATACGAATTTAAAAAAGCTCAGAGTAAATTTACTCTGAGCTTTTTTACGTAAGACTCTGTTAAAATTCCGTGTTGATATTAAAGTAAAGCTCCCGTTTGTTGAAGACTCAGTTTCGAGACATTGGAGGAGCGGAAGGTCCTCCGGGGGACGATTTCGCTTTCCGCGGGCATGTGCTGAGCTTCCTCGGGCTTAACAGCCCTGCGGGATCTCACCGATCATGTTCATCCCACAGGAGTCTCCATCGTCCCCCTCCGGACCTGGCCGAATAAGAAACTCTAAATCCACCAAAAATGCCTACTAAAATTAATTGAATAGCAAAAGAGTATCTAGCTTATTTAAGTGTACAACCCCTGATATATAAGGGGTTAAGGCTGATCCAGAACGATTACCTCTCTTATAGAAGGGTCCGTTCACTCCTCAATCATAGGATGGCGGAGGAAACGACGAGACTCCCGCGGGAGAAGGAGCTAGGCGAGACCCCACAGGGAGTGAAACGAGCGAGGAGGCTTATGGTAAAAGGAGGATCGACTAAGATCGCCACGTCCTGTGGCAACGTCGATCGACCCTACTTCGTGTAGGGCCGCAGGAAAGCGAGTTGTTTCCGTAGCCAGCCCCTCTCTATATTAGCAACGGACCAAAGATATCTCGAAACTGAGTCTTCAACTATACGGCCCTATTGTGTAATAAGCCTCTTATGAAAAATTAACAATAAACTATAACAAAGCCTTTTGTTCAGATATTCAAACAATTATTTGAATGAAAAGGTTGACTCTTTTGATGTATGGAGCATACACTATAAACAAACAATCAAACAATTATTAGAATGAAGGTGAAAGTTGTGAGTGAAAAAATAGTAAAAAAAATGGAGAAAGATACATGCGATACGTTTTGTTACGATGAAGAGCTCGTAGAACGTGTCCAGCCTAAAATGGATGATGTACTGGGAGTCGAACTTATATTCAAAGCTTTATCCGATTCAACGCGGTTAAAAATTGCTTACGCGTTAACGCTAGAAGAAGAATTGTGTGTGTGCGATGTAGCCAATATTATTCGTGCAACAAATGCTACCGCTTCGCACCATTTACGCTTACTACGAAACATGGGGTTAGCAAAATATCGAAAAGAAGGAAAGCTGGTCTTTTATTCATTAGCCGATGAACATGTGCATCAGCTTGTAAACATTGCGATGACACATGCCCATGAAAAATAAAGAAAGTAACGGATGAACAAGAATGGAGGCAGCTATATGAGTCATATAGAAAAACAGCAAGAAAGCAGCTGCTGTTCGAAAGAGAATACTTCGCCTGTAAACGAGGAAAGCGAAACAGTTGTTAAAGCAACGGAACCAACATCTTGCTGCAGTAGAGAAAGTGATAAATCAGTTCAATCAACGGTAAATGCAACGTGCTGTAGTAAAGAAGGTGATGAAGCTGTTCAATTAGAGGAACCATCAACATGCTGTAGTAAAGAAAGTGGTGCAACTCACGAAGAAGCAGACTTTGAAACGTCCAGCTGCTGCAGCAATAGTACCTCTAATGACGAGAGCCAGGAAACACATACAGGAAAGTCGTCCCTTTCGCGTTCTTCTGGGGTAACCGTTTTTAACGTCTCTGGGATGGACTGTCCTTCCTGCGCCGCCACCATTGAAAAAAGTCTAGGGCAGCAGGCTGGTTTTCAAACCGTGGAAGTCCACTATGGAACAGGGAAGCTAAAGGTTGAGGCAAAAGATGAGAAAGCTTTACAGGAAGTTCCCAGCCTTGTACGGAAACTCGGCTTCGAAGCTGAAAGGGTCCAGGATAAAAAGAATACTCAAACCTATCTTATTGAAGGGATGGATTGTGGTTCCTGCGCAAAAACCATTGAAAAACATCTGGGCAGTCAGCCGTGGGTGAATGAAGTAAGTGTAAACTTTTCTACGGGTAAGATGCAGATTGATCATAATACTTCATCAGAAGAAATCATTCAGGAAGTAGGGAAGTCAGGTTTTACAGCTTCTCTGGAAACCTCAAGAAAAACAGAAGATAATGAAACTAAGAAGAAACCCAAGGATATAAGAACCACCGTTTCCGGGGTTTTACTGGCTTTAGGTTTTATAAGTTCCTTTACGAATATTCCTGCTTTGCTGATCACACTGCTCTATGCAGGTTCCATTGTAATCGGAGGCTACAAGCCGGCTCGAAGTGCGTTTTACTCCATCAGAAGCCGCTCTCTAGATATGAACGTTCTAATGGCATCTGCCGCTATAGGTGCTGCCCTTATCGGTGAGTGGTTTGAAGGTGCGATGGTTGTCTGGCTGTTTGCGCTTGGGAACACGCTCCAAAACAGATCCATTGAGCGAACAAGAGATTCCATACGAAGTCTCATTAATCTTGCTCCATCTGAAGCTACTGTGAAGGTAGGAAACGAGTGGGTAAGAAAACCCGTCGAGAGTATTTCCATTCAGGACAGAATTCTCGTTAAACCAGGAGAGAAACTGCCTCTCGATGGGGAGGTCGTTGCAGGTTCATCAAGCATCAATCAGGCCCCCATTACGGGAGAGTCTCTTCCTGTGGATAAACATGAGGGCGATACCGTTTTTGCGGGAACGATTAATGAGCACGGCTCTCTTGAGATCCGCGTAACCAAACTGGTAGAAGATACAACGATTGCAGGGATTATTCATCTCGTAGAAGAGGCTCAGGAGAAAAAAGCTCCAACTCAAGCCTTCGTGGATCGTTTCGCCAGAGTGTACACACCGATAGTTTTCAGTCTGGCGCTGCTTGTGATGGTGCTTCCGCCTCTTGCCGGCTTCGGAAGCTTTGGCGAATGGGTATATAAAGGTCTTGCTCTGCTGGTAGTTGCCTGTCCATGTGCTCTCGTCATATCTACTCCCGTAGCGATTGTTTCAGCGATTGGAAATGCAGCCAAGAACGGAGTGTTAATTAAGGGAGGAACCTTCCTTGAGAAAGCAGGAGCTGTTCAGGCGATGGCTTTTGATAAAACCGGAACATTAACAGAAGGGAAACCGAGAGTTTCTCAAGTATTTGCATTGAACGAACAGACTGACGAGCTCCTCCGTATGGCTCATACCATCGAAGCTCACTCGACTCATCCTATTGCTAAAGCGATTACGGCTTATGCAGAAGAAAGAGAAATCAGTTTAAAAGACGGCTTGAATTACCAGGCGATTGCAGGAAAAGGCGCGAAAGCCACTATTGATGGCGTTGACTACTTTGCCGGAAACTCTAAACTTTTCGAAGAGATGGAGATCCCACTGGGTAAAATTCGTAATCATATTTATTCCATCCAGAAAGATGGGGGATCCATTGTCATCGTCGGTACTCGCACAGAGATTATTGGTGTGATAGGCGTAGCGGACACAATTCGAGAGATCACGCTCGACTCTATTCAGAAACTGAAAAGCACAGGGCTGAAAGAAATGGTTATGCTGACAGGTGATAATGAAGGAACAGCTAAAAAGGTTGCCGATTCAGCAGGGGTAGACCGCTACTTTGCAGACTTGATGCCTGAAGAAAAAGTAACGGCTGTTAAAAAGCTGCAGGCAGAAGGAAAAAGTGTAGCGATGGTCGGAGATGGTATTAATGATGCACCGGCGCTTGCGACAGCCGATCTCGGCATTGCCATGGGCGGCGCAGGTACAGATACAGCTATGGAAACGGCCGATATTGTTTTAATGGCTGATAATTTAGAAAAACTGCCCTATACCATCAAGTTAAGCCGAAGATCATTAAAAATTATTAAACAGAACGTATGGTTCTCCTTGATTACGAAATTCGCAGCGCTGCTGTTAATTTTCCCAGGGTTTTTGACCTTATGGATGGCGGTATTAAGTGATACAGGAGCGGCTTTGATCGTTATTCTAAACAGCATGAGATTATTAAGACAGAAATAGAGAGGGAAGCCTCTCTATTTTTTTGTGAGGAATTTGAAACGGAATTTTCATTCAAACGTATGAAAAGTTGAACCAGATCGGTAATTTAGGAAGGTTAAGCGTTAAGAGTATTCTTACTACATTGTAGAAGAGAAGTGGAAAAAGAAGAGAAAATAGCCAATATTACTAAACCGATTTTTGGCTTAGTTCTTGCCTGGCAAACGTGAACCAACTTAATTATAGTAACGGTTACATAAGTATAAGAATGGGCAGGAGTATTAAATAAGGGGAAGGGGGCTGCCAAATGCTGAAAAGAAAGGTGTTCTTCCTTATTGGAAGTTTATCTATTATTTTGATGGGTTGTTCCATGTAAGAAGGAACGTTTATACAAGGGGACATCACAGAAATTAACCATGAAAATCGAGAGATGGAAATCGATGTTGACGCATGGACAACAGTTAGCAACGAAGGATCTGCTAAAGAGTCATATGAATTCGAAAAGAAGCCTGATGTTCAAACTATACGAGTTCCCAATCCAAATGAATATGAGGAAGGACAGAAAGTTGAGGTGAAGGTGATCAAAAATTATGAGAAAGATGTCTGGGATATAGATAGATTAAAATTTGAAGTGGAAAAGATAAATTAAAATAAGAAAAAAAGCCTGCAAAATAATAGGTTACTCTGCAAGCTGCGAAGAAAAGGCAATTGTCGTGGTATTCAACACATTTCTTCATCGATTAACTGCTGGATCTTTTCTTTGATGGATTCTTTAGGCTGTTGAATCAATCGCCAATTCAACACGATCGCGTCCTTGCCTTTTTTCCCTATTCGGGCGGCATCTTCTTCAGAAGAAATCGTTCTGGAATGAAGATCGGAGAATTTTTTCTCGGATTTATCCCTTAACCACTCCTTCGCAAGTGTGATCAGCTGTTTATTAGTCTGGTTCTCTTTTTCATCCCCCGGATAGTTGAAAAGGAATTTTCCTTTGCTGAAGGAAAAAACAAACTCATTTCCTTCCTCCAGGATTAATTGATAAGCGCGGCCTAAATAATTGATTTTCTGTCCGTCTTCCAATGAAAGGCGATCAACATGATACAGCTCGGCGTGATGCCTTTCCCACGTTTCTTTCATCCAGGCGGCTTTCTTTTGAAGAAAAGCCTCGATTAATTCAGTTTTTCTTTTCTCGGGAGCGGTAACTTGAGCTCCATTCAATTCATCCATATAAATTTTTACGTAATAAATTGTTGGTTTGGTATGTAAATCATAATGGATCTTTCTATCTTCAATGGTTAACTCCGGCATAGGGACGCCCCTTTCCTTGTGTTCTTTCCTATTTTAATAGAGCGGGGGAGAACCGTCAAAAATACGTCTCTTTACAAACCTTCAAAATTAGGGCTGTTTGCGATGGGAGAATGGTCAGATGCGGGGTTTGTGCGACTATTGTATGAATCATTTTACATACATTAAAGACTGCCGTTGAAAATTATCCGAAACCATTTAACGGGGAAATCGTACAAAGGTTAGGTAACGTATTTCCTAATAGAAGTTAGGAAGGAGGATAGGATGCCAGAGTGGTTTAATATTCAAATACAAGACAGGTTCGAATTGTTATCATCGAGTCACCTGATCATGCTGGCCATTCTTTTTTCAGGAATCGCTTTATTGCTGATTTTTCACCAGACTCTTCAAATGAATGACAGGCTTCAGCAATTCACCAGGTGGACATTATTCGTTCTGCTGCTGGGTGGCGAAATTGGTCAGACGTTATGGGGACTTGCAAACCATAACTGGAATATGGAAGATCATGCTCCGCTTCACTTATGCGGAATTGCTTCCATACTCGGGATGGTGGCTCTGTTTTTTTATCATCACAAAGTCGTGCAGATTCTTTATTTCATTGGCATTATTCCGCCGATCGTAACGTTGTTAACGCCAGAGATGTTTTACTCGTTTCCACACTTTCGTTTTTTGAAATTTTTTCTGCACCATATGGCTTTAGCCTGGACCGGCATATTTTTAATTCTGGTTAGTTCTGCACGGATCACCTTCCGATCGCTGCTTATGATGTTCGGTTATTTAAATCTTTATGCTGTATTTATATTTTTTCTTAACCCGCAAATCGGGACGAATTATTTGTTTCTGGCAGGCAAGCCTGATGTGAGTACGCCACTTGATGTGCTTGGGGAAGGGGTATGGTACTATGTGAATTTAGAGCTCTTCTGTTTTGGATTATTCTTAGGGATGTATGGGTTGTATCGTTTTATTTCACTCGTGCGAAATTGGAGAAAGAGGTCGGGATTAAAAGAAGAAAAGTATCATTATCTATAGGTGCAGATTGAATAATTACATATAAAAGAAGCCGCATCTAAGACCCGATCTTAGATGCGGCTTGTTTTTAATGCTGTACTTCTGTTTCCTTCAGTTCGTGCAACGGAACTTCCTGGAACACATTGGGCTGATCCACGGGGTGAATTCTTGCGGTTTCACTTCTCTCAATAACCTCTTCGATGTAAATCGGTCGGTCCTCATGGGTGACCGCGATCATTTCAGGGGAGTGGAAAATTTCTTTAGCGCGTTCTTTATTCATGAGCAGTATCCTCCTTTTTTATATCTCTAATGTTTGCATCAAACGTCAGAGCTATTCTCTAAAGAAGTGTTTTCCTGCGTAACTATCGTAATATTTCTTGAAGAATCGGGTCCTGATCCAGAAAATCCAATGCTTTACGCTGGTATTTCTTTTCATGTAAATACGTATAGCGATGCGGCTTGATTTCTGGACTTTTTTCAATGGCCATTTTGAAATCCGCTTTCTTCACTTCCAGCGTTTTTATATGATCAAAAAAGCCTGTCCGTGTAAACACTTTTTGCATCCGTTCGGCACGATGTTCCTGAACATTTGCCATAATATAAGTCGCGATCCCCACCTGGATTCCGTGCATGTGAGGGTGTTCAGCGTACTTATCGAGCGCATGGGAAATCAGATGCTCAGAGCCGCTGATGGGGGCGCTGTTTCCGCTGATGATGGTGGCCACTCCGCCCATTGTTAACGAACTGACGAGCTCTTTTAAAAAAGTAGGATCCTGAAGATCTTTCATCGGGGTACGCACAAAGCTGTTCACCGCTTTCTTACTGAGCATGGACGCAAAAGCGTTCACCCGGCTCACGCCCTGACGATCTTCGAATTCCCAGTCGTAAAGGGCTGTAATATTGGACATTAAGTCTCCTACGCCAGCCAAAATAAAAGGGGAAGGGGCGTTTTGAATAATGTCAAGATCGGCAATGATGCCATACGGAACTTTGGCAGGGACCGTCGTTTTCTTTCCTTCAATCATTAAGGAGCAATTACTGCTCGCAAATCCATCGTTGGAGGCTGACGTTGGAATGCTGATAAAAGGAGTCTGGCGGGAAAAGGCCATATATTTTCCGCAGTCAATCACAGCCCCTCCGCCCACCGCAACGATCGCATCATACATTTTTATGGAAAAAGCCTGTTTAATCAGATCATGGACTTCGGCATGGGGCTGCATAAGGACTGTATCCACTTTGGTAGTTGAAAGAGAATCTTTGATGTTTGCCTCCCATTGATCCATTGTAAATGAATCAAATAGCATAAGGATATTTTCAAATCCATGGCGGTCAAAAATGTCCTGAAGATGGTAAATGATGCCGCTCTTAATTTCCAGAATAGCTGGAATCGGGATATTGGTAATGGGATTAGTCATGGGGCAAAAACCCTTTTTTCTCTAAGTCAGCCTGGATGTCCTTAAAGGATGTCACAGGAGTGAAGGCGATGTTTTTTTCGCTTAGTATTTCCTGCAGAGCATCTTTCGCAAAGGTGGCATCGGCATACACAGCTGGATGTGAATCGGGCTCGCTGTCGCCGGCGAAGTGAACCGTTTCGTATTCCTTTTTCAGCTCCTGAATCACTTTGGATTTGTCGATGCCGTAGCGTTCCGAATGATGCCGGTGGGAAGGATCAATGTTTAAATGAACATTTTGGTCCTCATAATATCCTTCATTAGAGAAAACGGTCACATTCTGAATGTTGTATTCTTTTAAAATGTGATGAATGTAGTAATCGGTTCCCGCACTTAAAATATAAAAGTCTCCGCCATTATTCTGTACGTGCTGAATGAAAGCCGGCACATACTCATCAATCGGAATATTGAGAATATCCTCAATAATCTGTTCCTCATGCTGATTGATGGATGTGAAGATCGAGCGTAAAAATTCGATGTCCTTCATCTGACCTGCTTTCCACTTCTTAAAAAGGTCTCTGCCTTCCGGATAGTATTTCTCAATGATCACCCAGTAAAAGTCTTTATTTGAAATCGTACCATCAAAATCTGAAACGAATGCCCATTTCTTCATCGTTCATCCCTCCACAGCTGTTTTCTATAGTGTAACAAAATTTTCACCATCTTGATGGATTGAAAACGCTTCATGTAAGGCAGAAAAACGAATCTTTATAAGGAGATGGAGAGAAAATCCATATGGAATAAAGAAGATCATACATATTTTTCTAATGGGATAGCTTGTATGATAAATGAAGTTCTCAATTCTATTATTTTCCATAGATTATATAAAGAGGGGAGGTGTAAGAATGCCTGTTATTTCAACAATAGGGCTGATCTACACGGTCAAACCTGGTGACACTCTATTTTCAATTGCCAGTCGTTTTGGCAGCACAGTGGCCGCGATCGAAAGTGCTAACCACTTATATCCGCCCGTGACAGACCGTGGATTCATTTACCCGGACGATGTTTTAGTCATCCCTACTTCAACATCCAATCCGATCATGTCCCATATCGTGACGTACGGGGATACACTATCAACTATCGCCCAAACGTTTGACACTCACGTAGATCTTCTTGCGGGAGTGAACAATATTTCGAATCCCAACGTAATTAATGTAGGGCAGAACCTGCTTGTTCCAGCGTTCACTTATAGGATTGTCAGTGGTGATTCGCTGTATTCCATTGCGAGGCGATTTGGGGTAAGTATGGCTGACATTGAAGAAGCGAATGCTGATCGGCCTGGTTTCCAAAGAGATGTGATCTGGCCGGATTATCACCTTATTATTCCGATCCCGTCTTCCAGGAATATTTTTGTAACCCGTCCCCTCCCTGGTTCCACCTTTACCAGCGGAGATAAAGTAGAAGGTTACGCGAGAGTATTTGAGGCGGTCGTGACATATCAACTGAGGGACAGTAATGGCGTAGCAGTGTCTAATGAACGTTTCACGATGACCGATCAAGGTGGCCCTGCTTACGGGTTTTTCAGTAGTACCGTTCCTTTTGACCGACAGCCTACATCAGCTTCGGGAGAGTTGTGGGTCTATAGTCGAAGTGCTAAAGATGGCAGTATTCAGGATTTAGTGAAAATTAAAGTAAACTTCTAATAGGTAGACAGTCTTCTCGAGCGGGAGGAGGCTGTTTTTTTGGGAAGGCTTTAAATTATGAATTATTTTGAAAATTTACTTTAGTTATCTATCTTCACAAAGAATAGTACGGTATATTTTTAATATATTAAAAAATAATGGAATGGTTTCTAAAAATTAGAACTTGCACAGTCTAATGGACAAAATTTTTTCTCATCCGCGGCAGTTTCTTAATTTTTATCGTGAGAGGAGAAGAGTATATGAAAAAAGCAGGATGGATTGTAGTGTTTGCTTTGATTCTAGGAGGTCTAGGAATATTGTTCTCCTTTCAGGCTACAAAATCGTTAGAAGATGAAAAACTGAAGGTACATAAGGAGGAAGCCTTTACGGCGAGTGAAATTCAAGCCATCCATGTAGATACTTCATCGGCTGATATCCAATTCGTCGAAGGAAAAAGCAATCAAATTGAAGTGAGCCTCAGTGGCTATGCTCGGAAATGGAAAGAGTATTCGTATGAAGTTGAAGAGGCAGAAGGCCAGTTAAACGTAAACCTTAAAAAGAAAAACAATGGACTTGGATTTTCTTTTGGTTTTGTCAGAGGAGATAACTTAGAATTACTCGTCAAAGTACCGAAGCAGAAACTTGAAGTAGTAAATATAGGTACCTCGTCATCTGAAGTAACACTTCGTGATATTCAAGTAAGTCAGCTGATCGCAGCCACAAGTTCAGGTGATATTGAAGTATCCAGTCTGGAAGTTGACGAACAGTTGAACCTCCATTCTTCCAGTGGAAGTGTAATGATGACGAACATCAAAGGTTCAGAAGCTGAGGTTGATCTGAAAACAAGCAGCGGAGATATAGAAGGAAAAGGGCTGCTGTTTAATGAAATGAAAGCTCAATCTTCCTCAGGAAATGTGGATGTATTGCATGAGAGTATGGCTGGAAATCTAACTGCCCATACGTCAAGCGGTGATGTCACATTTTCGTTTGAAGAAGAACCTCAATCCTTTATTCTGGACTACCAATCAAGTTCGGGGGAAGAACGTATTCAACTGGATGGTATTCAATATGAGAGAAGAGCAGAGCATGAGGTGAGAGGCCATAAAGGAGATCAGAAGTATCAAATCCTGGTGGAAACGAGTTCTGGAGATTTTACTTTAAACTAAACGATATTTTTATAAGAGAGTTATTACGCTATCGGACCGGATTGCGTAAGACTCAGTTTCGAGATATTTTGGGTCCGTTACGTTAGTTGGTGGAGGGCTGGTGGGGAAATAGCTCGTCTTGTTCCATCACCCAGGCACTCGAGACATAAGCCGTTCATCAACGGACGGCAAGACCACCGTCCTTTTGATGCTCGGCTTATGCTGTTCGTGTCTATCGGGGTGATTCCACATTTGGACACTTTCCTATGGGGGAACGGTGAGCTTCCTCGCTCGTTTCACTCCCTGCGGGATCTCACCTAGTTCCTTCTCCCATTCTTACACTCATGATAGATGGATTCATAATCTAATTCCTAAACGGCAAGGAGTGCTATCCAGCTCCAACACCTAGCGGCTAGTGAGACTTCCCTCGCTTCTGTACGATAAGGCAACATCGAATCGCTCCGCTCTTCGTGTTTTCTTTATCTCCGCCAGCTCAGTCCAGTCCATACGCCGCTGACCAAGGTGCTTCCGCTTTCAAACTGGGAGTCTCGCCATTTCCCCACCAACCCAACGACGGGAGAATAACGGACCCTTCCAGAAGAGCGAATGCTCTCCTTCGAAATAGGTCCTAAATGCTTCTATGACAAGCTTTTCCACATGGTTGTAGTATGAAAAAACACTCCTCATCCCATGCTTCTTTCTCACCAAGTAAACCGTGTATGAAGTGGTTTCGAGATTATGATACGGCCAGGTCCGGAGGGGGACGATAGAGACTCCTGTGGGATGAACATGATCGGTAAGATCCCGCAGGGCTGTTAAGCCCGAGGAAGCTTACCACAAGGGATGTTCGACTAAGAACGCCACATCGTGTGGCAACGTCGAACGACCCTGCGTCGTGCAGGGCCGGAAAGCGAAATCGTCCCCCGGAGGGCCTAATTCTCACAAAAGTCTCGAAACTGAGTCTTACAGTATCGGGAGCTTTTGTGTAGTATTAACATGCACGCTTAAAAAGGGCAATTGAATAGAGGGGCGGGGCTTTAATAGAATAGCAATTATGTAAGCGGGGACTTCCTTTCTGAGGAGGTCCCTGCTTTTTTAGTTAAAAGTGACGCTTTGCACCTATATACTTTGTTTTCCAATAGGAACTGGAGAGCTTTTGTGTTCTGACTCCGTGAGAGGTAGCGGCAATAAACTCACCGGAACCCGTGTATATGCCAACAAATGAGACCTTACCTTTGCCAGCTGTATCAAAGAATACAAGATCCCCAAATTTTAGTTCGGATTGCTTATTAACGACTACTCCTTGCTTGTATTGATCCGCACTTGTGCGGGCGATTTTCTTTTTAGCAGCTGAATATGCATAGATGTATTGAGTAAATCCACTTGCATCGAATCCTTTAGGCGTCGTTCCTCCCCACTTAAATGGGGTCCCCGCGTATCTCTCCGCTACGGCAGCCACTTCCTCACCATAATCGATTGTGGCTTCTGCTTTTGAAAAAGGGGCGAAGACAAAAGCAGCAACTAATGAAAAAATGACCACAGCATACACCCAAAACCTTGACTTACTTCCAACAACATTCATCCTTTTTACCTCCTGAAGTTAAATTCGCCAAACAATAATTATAGTATTGTTGCTATTTTTCGTTTATTCCACCGACGAAGATGAAAAGTTTTCGACATAGATTTTCTCGGCAGCAGCGGCCGTGAAGCTTTTGGAAAAAAAGAGAACAATAGAATTGGAACCCTCTAGTCCTGATAGATCCGCCTAATTAATAGCTCTCTTTTTTAAAGTAGAGGAATACCAGCTTTTTCTCTATTAACTTTAATAAGGAGTCTTTGGCAGTCCACTCCGTTAGCAGCACAGCACAATTGAGGATGATCACGGCGCAATCGAGGTGAATCACGGCGCAATTAAGGTAGAGCACAACTCAATTCGCCCCAAGTAAAGCTTAATCAGTCGCAGCATCTTCTGAACTCGCCAGCTTCTGATGGCAGCCTGAAACTAGAACCTATTATCCTCTAAAAATTCCCTCTTACTACTGACTGCTGAGTAAACAACTTCCAAGTACCTCCGAGTAACACTGCCCAGGCCTTCATCATACCTTGATTGGGAAAGTGTCTTTATTAATGAATGAGAATTCGAATGGTTTGAGGACCAAAGTAAATCTGAATATTGATGGAGGTTACCCATATGAATCAGTTTCAAAATGAACTTCAGCATTTGGATGTTGGAGAATTCCATGCCCAGCAGTTAGTACCGAGTGAGCAAGCTCACAATTATGGCCAAGATTCGCGATTAATTGGTTTTGGATTTGTGTGTTTTGGCTGCTTTGGCTGTTTCCGCTGTGCTGGATGTGGCGGTTGTGGAGGCTGCGGCGGTTGTGCACGTTGTGCGGGTTGCGGAGGGTGCGGTGGCTGTGCGAGATGTGCACGCTGTGCAGGCTGCGGTCGCTGCGGACGTTAAGCATTTTACATTATATATAGTTTTTCCTTACCCCTGCAGAAACTGGCTGCAGGGGTACTTCTTATAAGGAAAGACATATGAGACAAAGGGACGTACATAGAATCGTAGAAGGAAGTCAGCTCAGCTGGTAAGGAGGAGTGTCATGGTGAATGTAAAACCTTCGATGCGTTTGAAGGTCAAAAAGGGTACTTTTTTTATGCCAGAATCGAATGGAAGTGTTTATTTTAGAAATAATGCAGGTTCGTTTCGGATGGAAGGAAAGGCCATTCAACAATGGGTGGAGAAGCTGGTTCCCATGCTTAATGGAGAACACTCAATGGCTGATTTAACCGAAGGATTATCACTGCCCTACCGTACGCGTGTCTATGAAATGGCGGAAGTTCTCTATACAAATGGGTTTCTCCGAGATGTAAGTGAAGATCGTCATCACGAATTACATCCAGAGGTAGCGGCGAAATTCGCTTCCCAGATCGAATTCCTGGAAAGCTTCGGCGATTCTGCCTGCTACCGGTTCCAGCAATTCCGGCAGAAAAAAGTAATAGTCGTTGGTGAAGGAGACATGGTGATCGGCGTAGTGTCCGCTTTGCTTACCTCCGGGCTGGCAACGGCTCATGTAATCATAACGGATGAGGAAGAAAGCAGTCGTCGTCGCGTGAGGGAGCTTGAAGCCTGGGCAAGGGAATCGGATTCTGAGGCTGCTGTCAGCCTGGCAATGGAAAATTCTTTTTCCTGGACTGATGAAATCGAACCATATGAGGCGGTTTTTTACGCTTCACACAAAGACCAACACGAGGAGCGCAAAGCAGTCCTCGAAGCGTGTCAAAAGAAGCAAAAATGGCTTATTCCCATTTTATACAGCGGAACAGCAGGATTTGCGGGTCCTATGGAACAGCCCGGTTCGGTTCCTTGCTTTGAATCTGCATGGCGCAGTCTTCACACCCAAGAAGCAGACGAGGAGGCTGCGGAACGATCGATTTCCTCACCAGCCGCAGCGATGCTTACAAATGTGGCTGTGTTCGAATGGTTTAAAAAGGTGACCGGGGTGCCGGATGTTCATCCTTCCAACCATATGTTTGTCCTTACAAATGAAACCCTGGAAGGGAAATGGCATCCGTTCAAACCAAATCCACTTGTAACAGGAAGCATAGCGGCCGAACGAGTAGAAAACGTACTGAAGGAAACGAAGGAAAAAGAAGAGAATGAGGCATGGTTGTATTACTTTAGTGAGATGGCGTCCGGACCATTAGGAATCTTCCATCGTTATGAAGAGGGAGACCTGCCCCAGCTGCCTTTATCTCAATGCGAGGTGCAAGCGGTTGATATTCAATCCGTTGAGCCGCATCCAGGCATCATCTGTGCAGCGATGACCCATGAAGAAGCGAGAAAGGAAGCAGGACTTACGGGAGTTGAACAGTATCTGGCGCCTTTAAAGCAAGATATTTTGAATGCTTTAGAAGCTGCAAAGGACCGGGAATCCAGACTGTATTTAGGAGCGGGGGAATCAGGTACAAGAACAGCGATCAGCCGGTCGCTAACAAATATGCTTGAAGAAAATTGGAAAACACAAGTGAATGAGGAAAAAGGTACACCCGCCAGGCTGGAGTTACGTAAGGTGGAAGATGAACGCTGCCGCTTCTATTATCAAGCATTAACGACCATGAAGAAAGAACCGGAATTAGGAATCGGTGAAGACGCTTATGGCTTTCCTGTCGTGTGGATAAAAACCCGTAACAATCAATGGTATGGAACTGTCGGATTTACTCGTACCCTCGCTTTACGCGGAGCGTTACGTCGGGCCCTGTTAGAGGCGCAAAACAACATCACCTTCCCTGAAGCACCTGTAGTTTCAATCAAGGAGTTTAAAAAGGGGTTGGTCCAACTCGTCGATGTTCCCTCCTGTGAGTCAGATGATCCGGAGGTGCTTCAGTCTGTCATTGAGCGGATAAAACGCAGCCATAAAGATCTTTCCTTTATAAAAGTAACGATGGATCCTTTTAAAGATGATGGCATCATTGATCTCTTTGGCGTGGTTGTAAGTGAGGAGGAGTCAGGGTGAGTCCAATCATTGCAATGATCGGAAAAGGAAAGCTGCTTGAGCTTACGGCAGAGGAACTAAGCGCACAATATGAGCTTGTTCGGCATCCTGATTTGAACACCCCTATCCCCGGAGGCACCACAATGGTGTTGGTGCTGCGCGATGCCTGGGATCCATCGATCTATCTGCAGGCAGAAGCGGCGACCAGGGAGTGCAGGGTGGTATGGATGCCGGCCTTCGCAAGCTTTGGTGCTGGTGTGGTCGGCCCGCTTGTACGACCCGGCCGTGAAGGCTGTTCACAATGTGCGGAGTCAAGGCGGCTGATGGCCGCTGTCGATCGTCAGGATTTGTGGAAGATTCATCAGGCACTGCTCGAGAATCAGGCTGCCCGACAGGATGAATGGGGATCGGAAACAGCTTTCAAGCAAATGGCTTTTCTGATCAAAAGGGAAGTAGAGCATGTGTTAAAAGGAAGGCCGTCTTCACTCGAAGAATCGATTTACCGGATGGATCTTCGCAGCCTGGAGAGTTCACGTCATGTCATTTTACCGGATTCTACGTGCGGAGTTTGCAGTAAAAGGCCCGATGATTCATCCTCCGCTGCTGAAATAACGCTTGAGCCATGTACGAAGATTCATAAAAACAGCTATCGCTGCCGGTCAAAGGAAGAGTTAAGCGGCGTCCTTTCCAAAGATTATCTCGACCCGCGGACTGGATTGTTAAACAATAAACTGCAGGATTTTGGAACTCCGTTTGCCGATGTCATTGTTAACCTTCCTATACTTGGCGGGGACGAAGGAACGGCAGGTAGAACCAATTCCTACGCAGAAAGTGAAATGACCGCCATACTTGAAGGGCTCGAACGCTCCTGTGGGATGGATCCGCGGGGGAAACGAACCACCGTTCACGAAAGCTACAGCAATCTCAATTCCGCTCTCCATCCGCTTCAGGTAGGGGTTCATACGGACGAACAATACGCACAGCCCCATTTTCCTTTTACGGCTTTCCATCCAGATAAAAAAATGAACTGGGTGTGGGGCTGGTCCCTCCAGCAAAAATCCCCTGTGTTGGTTCCGGAGCGGCTGGCTTATTACAGCATGGGCTGCGGAGATGGGTTCGTTTTTGAAACTTCGAATGGATGTGCCCTCGGCGGAAGCCGGGAGGAAGCCATTTTTCACGGGATGCTCGAGGTGCTGGAACGGGATTCTTTTCTCATGACGTGGTATGCCAGACTCCCACTTCCACGGATTGATCCGTACTCTTCAAAAGATAAAGAACTGAATTTAATGATCGATCGTATGCGGGAAGAAGCAGGCTACGATCTATACTTGTACAATGCCACCCTCGAACACGGCATTCCGTGTATATTCACGATTATTAAAAAAATCGATCCCAATCAAGCGGGGTTGAATCTTATTTGTGCAGCGGGTGCCCACCTTGATCCGGTCAAAGCGGTGAAAAGTGCGATTGCGGAAAGTATTGGCATGGTCAAACCATTGAATAAGGAATTCGAAAAGAATAAAGACAAATATGCTGCTATGCTGAATGATTCATCGCTTGTTCAGAAAATGGATGACCACGGAATGTTATATGGACTTCCTGAAGCAGAAGAACGGCTGGACTTTTTACTAAAAAATGAGAAGCCGCAGCAGACATTTGCCGAGGCTTTTAACTGGAAGCGGAGCCACCCGGATCTTACGGATGATGTAAGGGATCTTCTGCATGTGTTCCGCAGACTGGATCTCGACGTGATTGTAGTCGATCAAACCACTTCAGAAATACGCCGCAATGATCTTCATTGTGTAAAAGTAGTAATTCCAGGGATGCTGCCTATGACGTTTGGTCACCACCTCACTCGCATCACAGGGCTTGAGAGAGTGTTACATGTGCCAAAGCAACTCGGCTATGTTAATCGGTCTCTCACGTTAGAGGATCTTAACCCTTATCCGCATCCATTTCCTTAATAGTGGCCAAGGAGGCTAGTGATGGATCTTGATTTGTTCTTACACCAGCTGCATTTTCAAAGTGACGTTGTGAACCCGCGTGAATGGGTAGTTGATTGGGAAGACGCTCCGCTACCTTTCAAGATTTACCGGGGACTGCCGGAGTTTCCGCTGCCTCATGATATTCCCCTTGATCCTAGAGAAGAGGGTGCGGGGTTCAACACGGCTCTTTCTGCCATTGGTTATTTTCTGTGGTACGCCTATGGATTGACTCAGTTTAGCCACACAGCACTGCCGGCGGGTGGAGAAGACGTGGAGACGATTCAGACCCTGCGGCGCTTCGCCCCATCGGGCGGGGGTCTTTACCCAAACGAATTGTATATGTATTTGAAAGTGGAGGACCTGCCGCAGGGTGTCTATCATTATGATGTTGCTCACCATCGTCTTCTCTTACTTAGGGAAGGGAATTTTGACTCTTATTTGAATGGAGCTCTAGGCCATAACGCTGATTTTGAGTGTGGTTTCGGGGCAGTGATTATTACTTCGATGTTCTGGAAGAATTTCTTTAAATACCACAACTTCTCCTATCGTCTGCAGGGACTTGATGCCGGCGCGCTAATAGGCCAGCTGCTTGAGACGAGCCAATCCTTTGGTTATTATGCCCAGGTTCATTTTCAATTTATGGATCGTGCGGTTAATCATCTGCTCGGTCTCGATGACAAGGAAGAAAGTGTATACGCGGTGATCCCTCTCTTCACGTCGAAACAACCTCGTCTTCAGAAAGACAACAGAACAGAACGAAGCGCGGAGGATTTGTGTACTGAACTTCCAAAGCTTGAAACCAGCTATTTTCAAAGATCCCAAAACGTGAAGGAATTCTCTCAAATCATCCAGGCCAATCAGAGCTCAATGATAGAATCAACGGAATTATTCCGCCGGCTGAAAAAAAGAAAAGAGAAAACGGAGGTCAGGTCGAAAATTGGTCTCCCTGATGGAGAAAAGCTGAACGAAGATGTATTCGAGGTATTCCGGAACCGCCATTCCCCGGAGATGGATTTTATACCGGAAAAGATAGAGTTAGCCAAGCTTGCTGCCCTGCTTCAGCATGCATTCGCTCCATTTACGAGCCCCACGGACCTCGATAGAGAGGGGGATCCGGTTTCTCGCCTATCCCTATACGGATGTTTCTATCAAGTGGAAGGGATCACGGATGGAGCTTACCGGTATGACAGTCTCTCTCATTCGTTAATCAAACTAAAAGAGGGGGACTTTCGTCCGGAGCTGCAGGCGGGAATGAACATGGATTACGTCAATTTTCATCAGATCCCTATCTGTCTTCATATAGCAGGAGATCGGTTCTTTTATAAAAATGAGCTGGGGCACAGAGGGTACAGAATAGAGCACATGGAAGCGGGGGTGCTGCTGCAGCGTCTATTGCTCTCGGCAAGTGCGCTTGGTATGAACGGTCACCCACTACTTGGATTCGATGTGAACCATTGTGATTCCCTCTATGATTTGAAAGCAAGCGATCAGACTACTCTCCTCCAGATTCCTGTTGGATGTCACCGCCCGAAGAGCCGACTGATTGGCGGCATGCATAGTTAGGCGGGTGCTACGACGTTTCTTTTAACGGAGAGTTCCCCTGACGGTTAAATTGAATGTTTCGTTTAATGGAGAAAAGGACGCATGCTGCCCAGCCTGCAATGAGGACGGTATAAATGAGTGTCAGCACATCACCGCTGATGGAAACGGACTGCAGTACAGTGCGCAGATTCACTAAAATAATGAAACCACCGGCAAGCACTCCGAGAATCAGAGCTGGAAGAATCCGAACCAGCCAGGCGGCAAGTGGGGCGGCCAGAACCCCCCCAATAACAAAAGCCGCAATCCACAGCCAGTTGAACTGATCGATTCCTAAAAATATAAGAAAACCGAGGGTGGCAGAAGTCGTCACGGCGAACTCGGTCGTATCCACCGTACCGATGACTTTTCTAGGGGTCGCTCCCTTTTGCGATAGGAGCACAGGAGTGTTGATCGGCCCCCATCCACCGCCGCCTATGGAATCCATGAATCCTGCTAGGAAGCCAAGCGGGTACAGAAAGCGTTTTTTGAGCGGCTTTCTTTTCTGGTTCTCATTTGACGGGCGCAGGAAAAGAAAACGAGCGATGATATAAATCCCGAGCAAAAGTAAGAAAGAGGAGATAAAAGGCTTAATCATATCTCCCGGGAGATTACTTAGAAAAGCTGCTCCCAAAAATGCGCTGACCGCTCCCGGAACAATTAAGGTCAGGGCTAATTTTTTATCCAGGTTTCCGAACTTATAGTGTGAAAATCCTGAAACGCCTGTTGTAGCGATTTCAGACATATGGATCGAAGAGGAGGCAATCGCGGGAGCCACCCCGTAGGCGAGCAAAAGGGATGAAGAGCTGAGCCCGAATGCCATCCCCAGCGCACCGTCGATAAGCTGGGCAAAAAAACCGACGAACGAAAAAATAAGTAATCTTCTCACGTTTCAACACTCCTGTTTCTATAATTTATTATTCTGATTGATTTACTTGGTTTTATGTTTAAAAAAATCTAGCTGTTATGTATTCCTGACCAGGCTTACAGAGCAAAGAAGAACGCGTTGTTTTCTAAGCAGTTTCCATCTCAATTCTTACACTATATGGACCCGAAATGAATAAAGTCACTTCTTTGTTAAAGTTTATTATAGTTTTTTTCCTTAAAAGCTTATTACACAATAGGGCCGTTTACTTTAAGACTCAGTTTCGAGATATTGGTTATGAGGGAGGCCCTTCGGGGGACGATTTCGCTTTCCGCGGGCATGTGCTGAGCTTCCTCGGGCTAAAAGCCCTGCGGGATCTCACCGATCATGTTCATCCCGCAGGAGTCTACATCGTCCCCCTCCGGACCTTTCCAAATCAGAGACTCAATACCATTTCCAACATCACCTGCATAATGATGAATTAGACTATGTGGTTTTCTACCTATTTTCAGGATGTAACTACACCCAATAGCCTGTCATAAAAGCATTTAACCCAGATTAAGCAGGGAAATTATTCTCTTCTGGAAGGGTCCGTTTTTCTTAATCATGTTGGGTTGGTGGGGAAATGATGAGACTCCCGTGGGAGAAGGAGCTAGGCGAGACCCCGCAGGGAGTGATAACGACTGAGGAGGCTTGCCAGTTCCCCCACAGGAAAGCGAGTTATTTCCCCACCAGCCCTTCTCCATTTAACGTAACGGACCCCGGTTATCTTGAAACTGATTCTTCCACAATAGGGAGCTTAATTTTAAGATCAATACGGAAGTTCAGAAGAGCTGAAATTACAATTATTAACAGAGTATTCTGTAAAAAGGCTAAGAAAAAACCTCTTCCCTGAGGAAAGAGGTGAAAAGCTGAATAGCTTAACCTTATCTCTCAGACAATGTCTGCTGGAATGAGCACCTTCTACAACTAGGAGAGGTTGCTGCGGGATCAACGGACCAGATTCCTTCCCCGGCTCTTTATAAGGATTATTTAATTTTAAAATTAAGATACTATTCAATCTAAAGGGGAAAGGTAAGTCCTGTCAAGAACGATTTTTAAAAATACAGAATATTTAAATTAAGCATTGACATATAGTAAAAAGGGGCATAAGATTTTAATCAATCACATTTTAAAAAAATTCAATCATCGTTTTCTTATCTAGAGAGGTGGAGGGACTGGCCCTTTGAAGCCTCGGCAACGGGTCAACAGACGCTGTGCCAATTCCAGCAAGCTATCACTTGAAAGATGAGAAGATGAGACGCGGGCTTATTCATGCTGTACGCCTCTCTTCTTTTTTCAAGGAGAGAGGTTTTTGATTTGTAGCGTTTTGTTTGTGGGAAGGGAGGAAAAAAATGACTAATCCAGCCATAACTTATGAAGAGTTCACAGGCGATCCTTTTGAACATCTGGGCCCTGAAGGGGAAACCAAGGGGGCACTAGAAGTACTGAAATGGGCTTATGATACTTATGGTTCTTCTATTACCTACGCCTGCAGCTTTGGTGCTGAAGGAATTGTACTCATAGATTTAATAGCAAAAGTTAAAAAAGATGCCCACATCGTTTTTCTTGATACGGAAATTCATTTTCAGGAAACATACGATTTAATTGATAAGGTGAAGAAAAAATATCCGGACTTGAATATTGAAATGAAAAAACCGGAATTAACACTGGAACAGCAGGCCGAAAAACATGGCTCAGCCTTATGGAAAAGAGAGCCGGACAAATGCTGCTTTATCCGTAAAATTAAACCGCTGGAAGAAGCATTGAGCGGAGCCACCGCCTGGGTATCCGGACTGCGGCGCGAACAGTCGGTAAGCCGGAGCCATACGAATTTTATAAATAAAGATGACCGTTTTGAATCCATAAAGGTATGTCCCCTTATTTACTGGACATGGGACGACGTATGGCAATATATCCGACTAAACGACTTGGATTACAATGATTTGCACGATAAAGGATATCCAAGTATTGGATGTATCCCTTGTACGTTTGCAGCGGACAGCAACGATCGCTCCGGACGATGGAAAGGCTTTAACAAGACCGAGTGCGGTCTTCATACGACAGGTAACAACGAGAGTGAATAAAGGAGGAAATCACATGTCTACAATTATCGCTCCCCACGGCGGGACGCTTGTCAATCAAATAAACGAAGGGGCTGACACTTCAGCTCTTACCACAAAAATTGAACTGGATGCCATGGCTTTAAGTGATTTAGAACTGATCGGAAACGGGGCCTATAGCCCCTTAACCGGTTTTCTGAATCAAGAAGATTATCATTCCGTCGTTGAGAATATGAGGCTGAAAGACGGAACACCGTGGAGCATTCCCATTACGCTGCCCGTAAATAAAGAAAAGGCGAATGAGCTTCAGCCGGGACAGAAAGCCGCGCTCGTTCAAAACGGTACGACATACGGTACGATCACGATTAGTGAAGTCTATTCATCGGATAAAGAAAAAGAAGCAGAGAATGTGTACTTAACCAAAGAATCCGCGCATCCCGGCGTAAATAAACTTTACGGCCGTCCGGACTATTACGTGGCCGGGGAAATTGAACTGACAAAACGTGCGGAAAAGGAACATGACGAAAAGTTCTACCTGGACCCTGCCCAGTCGAGAGACTTATTTAAGGACCTGGGCTGGAGTAAAGTCGTTGGTTTCCAAACCCGTAATCCGGTTCACCGCGCTCATGAATATATTCAAAAAGCGTCCTTGGAAACGGTAGATGGACTGTTCTTAAATCCACTTGTCGGCGAAACGAAAAGCGACGACATTCCGAGTGATGTAAGGATGAAGAGCTACCAGGTGCTGCTCGAAAACTACTATCCGGCGAATCGTGTTGTGCTTGCTGTCTTTAGTGCGGCTATGCGCTATGCTGGTCCACGTGAAGCTATTTTTCACAGTCTTGTCCGTAAGAACTTCGGCTGCTCCCACTTCATTGTCGGCCGTGACCACGCTGGAGTAGGCGATTACTACGGAACTTACGACGCTCAGAAAATCTTTAGTCATTTCACAGAAGATGAACTGGGAATAACGCCAATGTTCTTTGAGCACAGCTTCTACTGCCAGGCGTGTGAAGCAATGGCTTCCCACAAGACGTGCCCACATGATGCCAAACACCACGTCATTCTTTCCGGTACAAAGGTACGTGAACTGCTCAGAAATGGCGAAAAACCGCCAAAAACGTTCAGCCGTCCCGAGGTCGTTGAGACGCTAATTGAAGGACTACGAGATAAACAAACCACTGACTCATAACGGAAAGGATGATGGATATGGGATCCAATCTCACGTGGCATGATGCTGCAGTAAATGTAAACGATTATCGAAAAAAGAACGGACACCATAGCGGAGTGATCTGGCTGACCGGTTTATCTGGATCCGGGAAATCAACCATTGCGAATTTAGTCAATAAGCAGTTGTTCCAGAAAGGGCTGCAAACATACTTACTGGATGGGGATAACATTCGGCAGGGGTTGAATAGCGATCTTGGTTTTTCAGCAGAGGACCGAAAAGAAAATATCCGCCGGATCGGCGAGGTCGCGAAGCTCTTTGCTGACAGCGGATCGATCGTTCTGACGGCTTTTATCTCTCCCTATCAGGAGGACCGCGATCAGGTAAGAAAGTTATTTAACAAAGACGAATTTCTGGAAGTCCACGTGGATTGTCCTGTAGAAGAGTGTGAGAAGCGCGATCCAAAAGGCTTGTACAAGAAAGCAAGAAAAGGGGAAATCAAAGGCTTTACCGGTGTAGATGCTCCTTATGAAGCACCCGCTTCCCCTGAGCTCAGATTAGAATCCGGCAGTCTGGATGAGCAGGCATGTGCGGACCGGCTGGTTGCTTTCTTAATCGAAAAGGGGTGGGTCAAAGGATGAGCAAAGTATTTATCGTTGGTGCAGGACCAGGAGATGTGGATTTAATTACCGTCAAAGGGTTAAAGGCCATTCAGCAAGCAGACGTGATCCTTTACGACCGTCTTGTCAATCAGGAGCTTTTAGATGAAGCAGGAGAGCGAACCGAACTTGTGTATTGTGGAAAAAGCCCGAACAACCACTCCCTCAGTCAATCGAGCATTAACGGTCTGTTATGCAAATTTGCGCTTCAAGGAAAAACCGTCACTCGTCTGAAAGGCGGCGACCCTTTCGTCTTCGGACGGGGTGGAGAAGAGGCGGAGGCCCTATCCAAACGAGGGATTCCATACGAAATTGTTCCGGGCATCACTTCTGGAATTGCTGCTCCAGCTTATGCAGGCATCCCGGTCACCCACCGTGATTTCAGTTCGTCTGTCGCTTTTATCTCAGGGGTCAGTAAACTTGGAATCGACGAAGAAGCCTACTGGGAGAGCGTTGTGAAAAGCATGGATACCTTGTGCATATACATGGGGGTAAAGAAACTGCCTGACATTTGTGAAAGGCTGATCCGTCATGGACGTTCGGCTGATACACCGATTGCGCTCGTGCAATGGGGAACAACGGAACACCAACAGACGGTGACAGGAACGGTTTCCACAATCGTAGAAAAAGCAAAAGATATAGCCAATCCATCCATGATCGTCGTGGGGGAAGTGGTGAAGCTTCGGGATTCACTGCAGTGGTTTGAATCCCTTCCACAACAGGAAGAGAATCCATTTCATCAAGTAGTGGGCTAAAGAGGAGGAAAAATATGCAGGCCGTATTATACGTAAGTCATGGAAGTCGAGTCGAAGAAACAAGAAGCGAAGCGGTCGCCTGTATCGAGAAAGCGCAGGCCCATGTGAACGTTCCCTTATACAAAATCTGTTACCTGGAGATTGCTTCTCCTAATGTCGCGGATGGAGTAGAGGAACTGGTTCAAAACGGGGCTTCTGAAATTGCTGTCGTTCCTGTGCTTCTTCTGTCAGCGGGTCATTACTATAAGGATCTTCCAGAAGAAATCAAGCATATGCAGGAGCGCTTTCCTTCCGTCACCTTTACGTATGGGAAACCGCTCGGCGTACAGGACCGGCTGGTTGATGTCCTGGTTGACCGTATTGAATCCACCACAACATTACAAAATTCTCCATTGAATCTTCTTTTAGTGGGCAGAGGCAGCCGCAAGCCGGAAACGAAGCGTGATATTGAATCCATTGCAAACAAACTGAAAAGTAAAACCAATGTTTCAAACGTCGACGTCTGCTATTTGGCTGCATGTGGTCCCACGTTTGAAGAAGGGCTGGAGACTTCTCTAAGCCGAGCAGGGGAAGGGGCGATTGTCGTTCCCTATTTATGGTTTACGGGACTGTTGATCCGTTCTATGCAGGAGAGAATCGATGAGCTTAAGGCTGCAGGTCATTCGATCGAAATGACTCACTATTTACAGGATCACCCTGGAATAGTAGAGGCGCTCGCAGACCGGGTGAAGGAAGCATTACAGAACAAGGAATCGTTTCCGGTCCTGTCCTAAAGAAAGGAGTTGAGGGTATGGCATTCGCACCGCTGATGGTCCAGCTGGAAAATCGCAGGGCCGTCATTATTGGAGGGGGAAAGGTGGCTTGTAAACGAGCCCGTACATTAATTGAAAGCGGGGCGCAGGTTACCGTTGTGAGCCCTCACTTAACTTCTGAACTGAGTGTCATGGCAGAGGACTCCGTAGTGGCATGGAAGAAAAAGCTCTTCCAGCCAAAGGATATTAAAGGTGCTTACATAGTGGTGATTGCGACCAATAACGAACTGGTGAATGAACAGGTATGGCAGTCTTCCTCCAGGGTTCCGCTCGTAAATGTCACAGGCGAGGCGGAACGAGGCAACCTTCAGTTTCCGGGTCATATTAAACGCGGCAGACTGTCGATCGCAGTTTCGACGGGAGGAGCAAGTCCCAAGCTTGCCTCACGAATGAAAGAGGAACTCGAACAGAAGTACGATCATACTTATGAGGACTACGTTGACTTCTTATATACATGCCGCCTGTACATTAAACGATCCCGTCTTTCGAGTGAAGAGAAACAGGAAACCCTTAAACAGCTCGTCGAGGAGGATTATAGGGAGGAAGCGAAGCAGCACATAATGCTGGAATGGCTTAAGCACAAAACGGAAGGAGGGGATGACGATGAGTGAACTGCAAGGAAAGCGGGTGGCCGTAGCCGCTGATCGAAGAGCGGAAGAAATCGGAACACTGATCCGGAATTTCGGCGGAGAACCAGTGGTGTATTCTATTCAGGGAAAAATGAACCTGGATGAATCCACAAGCGCTGGAAACGTCCGCGATTTGATCGCCGGTTCATTTGATTGGGTGATCTTAACGACAGGAATCGGAGCCAGAACGCTTGCCGACTCGGCTCTTAAGAACGAGGTGCATGAGGATTTTATAGAAAAATTAAGAACCAGCCGACTGGCCATACGTGGCAAGAAGACGACGGACTGGATGAAAGAACATCAACTTAAGCCCGAACTACTGGCTGCTGATGGGACGATGGCTGAACTGATGAAGGAATTGAGAGCGGCGCCGGAACGAGGAAGCGTATTTCTTCAAGCCTATAACCTTGACGATGCGAAGTGGAAATCGACCCTGGAAGAGATGGGGCATGAGGTTTATCTCTCTCAGCCTTACTCCTTTGAAAAACCGAAAACAGCCCATCTTCAGGAATTAAAAATGGAGATTTTTGACCAATCTGTCGAAGCGGTTGTATTTACAAGTAAAACGCAAGTGAAAAATTTATTTGAGGATACCGAAGATCAGGAAACCTTAATTCGCAAGTTTAATGACCAGGTACTGGCGGTTGCGGTTGGAAAAGTAACAGCGAAAGAGCTGGAAGATCAGGGAATTACTGAAGTTCTCCAGCCGGAAAATCAGAAAATGGGTGCCATGGTAGTTAAACTGAATCAATACTTTAAACAGCTGACCAAAAGTTATTAATCGATTTTTACAGGAGGTGGTTTTTTTGCCATTAGAGGTTATGAACAGCCCATTTAATCAGGATCAAGCCGATCTGTTAAACCGTTTACTGCCGACGTTAAATGAAAAGCAGAAGATATGGCTGAGCGGTTATTTATCCAGTGCAGCAACAGAAGCTGATACGGCCGCCCAAGTCCCGGAAACGGGCGGGCAGACACAAGAAACAACAGTGGAAGCGACAAGAGAGATTACCATTTTATTCGGATCTCATACTGGCAATTGCCAGGCCTTAGCTGATGAATATGCAGCTAAGTTGAAAGAGCAGGATTATCAAGTCACGGTTTCATCTATGGATGATTTTAAACCGAAAGCCTTAAAGAAAGTGGAAGACCTGCTGGTGCTTACGAGCACACACGGAGATGGGGATCCGCCGGATAATGCCCTTTCTTTCTACGATTTTCTATTCAGCAAACGTGCTCCGAAATTGGATGGTGTGCGATTCTCTGTCCTTTCCTTAGGGGACAGTTCGTATGAATTCTTCTGTCAGACAGGCAAAGATATTGATCAGAAGCTTGAGGAGCTCGGAGCAGAGCGGATCTATCCTAGAGTCGACTGTGATCTAGACTTTGAGGAACCGGCCGGTGAATGGTTTGATGGCGTACTCGCTCTTTTAAATGAGCAGAAGTCTGCAGGCGGCAGCCAGACACCATCTGGCAATACCCAGACGGTTCAAGCGGATGATACGCCGGTTTATTCCCGAGCCCACCCTTTTCACGCAGAGATTCTGGAAAACATTAATTTAAATGGACGCGGGTCCAATAAAGAAACCCGCCATCTGGAGCTGGATCTCGAGGGGTCGAATCTATCCTATGAACCCGGAGACAGCCTGGCGATTTTCCCGGAAAATGATGAATCGCTCGTCGATCAACTGATTAAAGAGATGGGATGGAATCCAGAGGAATCCGTTCCGATTAATAAAGATGGAGAAATTCGTTCCGTCAGAGAGGCGCTTTTGTCAACCTACGAAACGACTTGTCTAACGAAGCCATTGCTTGAAAAAGCGCAGACGCTGACGGATAACGAACAATTGACGGAGCTCCTTGAGGACTCTGAGCAGTGGAAAGCCTATATTTACGGGCGGGATCTACTTGATTTCGTGCAGGATTTTGGTCCGTGGAAAGGGACTGTGCATGACTTCATCGGTATCCTTAGAAAAATTCCTGTCCGTCTATATTCGATTGCAAGCAGCCAGGCCGCCAATCCAGATGAAGTTCATCTGACCATTGGTGCTCTGCGATATGAGGCCCACGGTCGGCAGCGTTTAGGTGTTTGCTCCATTCAATGTGCTGAGCGCGCGAATCATGGAGACCAGCTGTCTGTTTTTGTTCAAAAAAATCCGAATTTCAAATTGCCGGAAAATCCTGAGGCGCCGGTGCTTATGATTGGAGCCGGTACAGGGGTTGCTCCGTACCGGTCTTTCCTTGAAGAACGGGAAGAAACGGAAGCACCCGGCAAGAACTGGCTGTTCTTCGGCGAACAGCATTTTGTCTCAGACTTTCTGTACCAGGTTGAGTGGCAGCGCTGGTTGAAAGAAGGCGTACTTACCAATATGGATGTGGCTTTTTCACGTGATAACGAAGAAAAAGTATATGTTCAGCACCGCCTGCTTGAGAAAAGCGCTGAAGTCTATCAATGGCTGCAGGACGGGACCTATGTATATGTCTGCGGTGATGAAAAGTACATGGCGAAAGACGTTCATGAAGCTTTAATCACGATTGCTGAAAAAGAAGGAAATATGTCCCGTGAAGATGCGGAATCGTATATCGATAATTTAAGAAAAGAAAAACGTTACCAGCGCGATGTTTATTAAAGGGGAAGAGAAAGGAGCGATTGGATGAGTAAAGAAAGAGACAGCCAGCAGCATGGTCCTCCTAGTGAAATGGAAGACATTAAGAATGAGAGCCGGTATTTAAGAGGATCGCTCGCGGAGAGTCTGCAGGATCCGATTACGGGGAGTGTTCCGGAATCAGATACCAAACTTATGAAGTTCCATGGCAGTTATATGCAGGACGATCGCGATCTGCGGCAGGAGCGAAAGCAGCAGAAGCTTGAGCCTGCTTATCAATTTATGACGCGGGTTCGCTTGCCGGGTGGAGTGGCAACTCCGGATCAGTGGCTGGTGATGGATGAGATTGCCAATACGTATGGCAATCATACGCTGAAGCTGACGACTCGGCAGACGTTTCAGACACACGGCGTATTGAAATGGAATATGAAAAAGCAGATTCAAATGATCAACGATTCTCTAATGGATACGATTGCTGCCTGCGGCGATGTAAACCGAAATGTAATGTGTAATGCGAATCCGTATCAATCGGATATTCATGGCGAAATATTTGAATGGTCAAAAAAAGTAAGTGAGCACTTGCTGCCGCGCACGCAGGCGTATCATGAAATTTGGCTGGATGGCGAAAAAGTGGAAGACAGCAAGGATGAATACGAGGTCGAACCGATTTACGGATCGCTTTATCTGCCCCGTAAATTCAAGATCGGGATCGCGGTGCCGCCTTCCAATGACATTGACGTCTATTCTCAGGATCTTGGCTTTATTGCTATCGTGGAAAACAATGAACTGAAAGGCTTTAACGTAGCCGTTGGCGGCGGTATGGGTATGACCCACGGCGACACCAACACATATCCACAAGTGTCCCGTGTGATCGGTTTCTGCGAGCCTGAACAAATCGTCGATGTGGCAGAGAAAATATTAACGATTCAGCGTGACTACGGCAACCGTTCTGAGAGAAAGAATGCCAGGTTTAAATACACCGTGGACCGTCATGGTCTCGACTGGATCAGAAACGAGCTTCATGACCGCCTCGGCTGGGAGCTTGAAGAAGAGCGTTCTTATACGTTCGACCATAACGGCGATCGCTACGGCTGGGTTGAAGGCGATGGTCTGTGGCATCTGACGTTATTTATCCAGAACGGCCGGATCAAGGACTCCGAGGACAACCAGGTTATGACGGGCCTTCGCGAAATTGCGAAAGTTCATGATGGAGAATTCCGTCTCACTCCGAACCAGAATGTGATTATTGCCCGGGTCGAAGAAGAGAAAAAGCAGGAAATTGATGAGCTGGTGGAGCAGTACGGCCTGACGGACGGCCGCTACAACTCAGCGCTACGAAGAAACTCCATGGCATGTGTCGCTTTTCCAACGTGCGGTCTTGCGATGGCAGAATCAGAACGCTACCTGCCATCCTTAATTGATAAGATGGATGACGTGATTGATGAAGCGGGTCTTCAGGATGAAGAAATTGTGATCCGGATGAGCGGCTGCCCTAACGGCTGTTCACGACCGGCGCTCAGTGAGATCGGTTTTATTGGAAAAGGACCTGGCAAATATAATATGTATTTAGGCGGAGGTTTCACAGGAAATCGCCTGAATAAGCTGTACAAGGAAAACATTGGCGAAGAAGAGATTTTAGGCACGATCAAGCCGATGCTGTTCGAATACGCGAAAGAGCGGCAGGAGAATGAGCATTTCGGAGATTATGTCATTCGCGCCGGTTACATTGAGGAAGTGCAGTCTGGTCTCGATTTTCATTCTTAATATATAATGTAACGTGCATAGCAATCAAGCTGGTTCCTGAGTGAGCCAGCTTGATTGTTTTTTATCGGAAAAATGAAATTAGACCGTGAACACGTGAGTGATTTTCGCTTTAGGGTTTTTAGCTAAATAGGTTTTTTTAGCGGTTTCCCGATGAGGCGCGTAGATAGTTGCTTTTTTAATAACGCCGCCGGTTACCTGGTGATAAATTACGTATTTTCCGTTCATATGACTCCATCCCATCTTAGAGAATTTTTATTCGTATCTAGTATGGGTAGATCGGCCTGATATTATAACTATATTTTGTTATATGTTGATCTTACAGTAAAGCTCCCTTTTCTGTAAGACTCAGTTTCGAGATATTTAGGCTGAGAGGACAGTCCTTCGGGGGATGATTTCGCTTTCCGGCCCTGCACGACGCAGGGTCGTTCGACGTTGCCACAGGACGTGGTGATCTTAGTCGAACTTCTTATATGTGCTGAGCTTCCTCGGGCTTAACAGCCCTGCGGGATCTCACCGATCATGTTCATCCCACAGGAGTCTCCATCGTCCCCCTCCGGACCTAGCCGAATACGAAACTCGAAATCCACCAAAAATGCCTACTAAAATTAACGGGAGAGCAAAAGAGTATCTAACTTATTTAAGTGTACAACCCCTGATATATAAGGGGTTAAGGCTGATCCAGAACGATTACCTCTCTTATAGAAGGGTCCGTTCACTCCTCAAACATAGGATGGCGGAGGAAACGACGAGACTCCCGCGGGAGAAGGAGCTAGGCGAGACCCCACAGGGAGTGAAACGAGCGAGGAGGCTTGCCAGTTCCCCCGCAGGAAAGCGAGTTGTTTCCGTAGTCAGCCCCTCTCTATATTAGCAACGGACCAAAGATATCTCGAAACTGAGTCTTCAACTAAACGGCCCTATTGTGTAATAAGTCTTCGATAAAGTCATCCATGACTTTTACAGAGGCTATAGGTATGTAAGGAGTTGAATTGGCTGATGAAGCCCGGGATAGGTGTTTGAACGGTTCCTTCGATGGGAACATATCTGTGAATTTGAAAAGGAGTGGAATAAAATGGGTAAATTTATACAAGTAGAACAGGATGTTAATGTATTTGTAGAAGATATTGGCGAAGGACAGCCGATTGTTTTTATCCACGGCTGGCCATTGAACCACAAAATGTTTGAATACCAGATGAATATGCTGCCACAACAAGGCTACCGCTTCATCGGCATAGATTTGAGAGGGTATGGCCAGTCTGATAAACCAGCCTTTGGCTATGACTATAATACATTCGCTCATGATATCAAAGTGGTGGTTGAGGAATTGAAACTTGAGAACTTTTTCCTGCTAGGATTCTCCATGGGCGGTCCGATCAGTATCCGCTACGCAACGAAGTATGCGAATAACGAATTAGCTCAATTAATTCTGGCTGGCGCAGCTGCCCCAAGCTTCACCCAGCGTGACGGTTATCCATATGGAATGAATAAAGAAGAGGTTTCCGGCCTTATTGAGGCGATTCTCTATGATCGTACTGCTGCCTTAACTGAATTCGGCAGTAATTTCTATTATTCCCAAATCTCAGAACCGCTTAAAGAATGGTTCCTTGGCCTGGCTCTAGAAGCTTCTTCCTATGGTACCATTGCAAGTGCTGAATCGCTTCGTGATGAAGATCTTCGCGATGAACTAAGCTCTATTAACGTTCCTACGCTGCTGCTGCACGGAACCAATGACGAAATCTGTGACTATCAATTTTCTAAACAATTAGAGAAAGGGATCGATCAAGCGACGCTTGTTTCCTTTGAAAACAGTGGTCATGGTTTGATTTACGACCAGAAAGAGAAGTTTAATGAAGAACTGCTTAAGTTAATTAAATAAGAAATAAAAAGGGCGATTTCTTATGCAGGAATCGTCCTTTTTAATAAATCCATATTCTGTCTTTCCAAAGTCATAGTTGATATACTCAATTTAACAACAAATAGAAGGGAATGAAATGATATGTCGAAACCAGTGATTGGCTTTATTGGAACAGGCGTGATGGGGAAAAGTATGGTCCGCAATTTAATGAAGGCAGGTTTCCCTGTACAGATGTTTACACGGACGAAAGAGAAAGCTGAAGAATTGTTAAACGAAGGAGCAGAGTGGCAGGAAAATCCAGCGGAGCTTGCGAAAGAAGCAGATATCATGATTACGATGGTGGGCTATCCAAGTGATGTGAAAGAAGTGTACTTTGGTAACGATGGAATTATACATAATGCAAAAGAAGGCTCGTACTTAGTCGACATGACGACCTCTTCTCCACAGCTGGCCGAAGAGATATACGAAAAAGCAAAAGAGCGTGGTCTTCACGCGTATGACGCTCCGGTTTCTGGGGGAGACACGGGGGCCAAACAGGGAAAACTAACGATTATGGCGGGTGGAGAAGCTGAACATTTTGAAAAATTGCTTCCTGTCTTTCAAGTGATGGGAGAGAATGTGGTGCTTCAAGGCCCTGCAGGAGCCGGACAGCATACGAAAATGTGCAACCAAATTGCCATTGCTTCCAATATGATGGGCGTGGTCGAAGCCATTACGTATGCTGAAACAGCCGGATTAGACCCGAAAACGGTGCTGCAGTCGATTGAGTTCGGAGCAGCGGGGAGCTGGTCGCTGTCCAACCTGGGACCGCGAATGATTGACGATAATTTTGACCCCGGCTTTTACGTGAAACATTTTATTAAAGATATGGAAATTGCCATTCAGTCAGCGGATCAGATGGAACTGCCGGTTCCCGGCCTTAAGCTTGCGAAGTCGCTTTATGACGAACTGAGTAAAGCAGGCGGCAGCAATGATGGAACACAGGCGCTATACAAATATTATAAAATGATGGCAGAACAATAATGGGGGAAGGAGTCTCTGACGATCGCAGAGGCTCCTTTTTTATGCGCTAAAAGTTTTTCTGCTGGTTTTTTGTGGAATTCGGAGGATATTGGTCAAAAAAGAGAGAGGGGATTTTATGTTATTTAATGGGTGGAGCGGTGTAATACGAATCATCATCATGGCGCTCACCGTCTATCCAGCGTTAATTTTTATGCTGAGAATTTCAGGGAAACGGACTTTATCGAAAATGAATATGTTCGATATGGTCATTACGGTAGCGATTGGCTCAGTGGTCGCCTCCGTCATGTTATCGAACAAAATGACGATTGTAGAGGGGCTTACTGGACTGGGCATGCTGATTGTACTTCAATTTGCCGTAACATGGCTTGAAGTCCGGTCCGAAGGTTTTACTTCCCTCATTAAAGGAGAACCTAAGCTGCTTCTTTATCAAGGGCAGTATATGGAGAAGGCCCTAAAGAAAGAGCGCGTGAACAAAGATGAAGTGAGGCAGGCGATTAGAGCTGGTGGGCTGGCATCCGTAGAAGAAGCGGCAGCTGTTGTACTTGAGACGGATGGAACCTTTTCCGTGATTAAACACAAACATCAAAACGGCCAAAGCTCCCTGAAAGACGTAGTAGGATGGGAAAGAAATAACGCATAAACTTCCACCTCAGGTCATCCAGATTCTGGATGACCTGAGGTGGGTTTTTTTGGATAGTTTACTTATTTTGGATTTGCGCTGAAACTTTTGGAGATCCGTGCAGTAATGGGATCGTATTTTTCTTTTTGGCTATCAGGATAGGTGATCGTAAGGCTATTAAGTTGGCTTTCACCGAGATAGAACTTAGAGTAAGTTACTATGTCGTTCGATTTATAAGATAATACAAACCAGTCATCTGTCTTTTTCTGATAAGCGATATTTTGAATTTCAGCAGTAGCCTGATTATAGTAATCGTCGATATCTTTGGAGGGGTCCATGGTGTGAGTGCCATAAGCGGTCAACTCGAAACCATCATTACTATAGAGTTCTACACCATCTCCATTTGTAGGAGGTGGAGCCATCGTTAAGAAATCAGGGTATTCAAATGAGAAACCAAAGCGCTCATTGCTATAAGAGGTATAAGTCATTTCTGGTTCTTTATCCTGATTTTTTTTGGTTTCTTCTTCATTGGAAGATTCAGCTTCGTTGTTTTCCTCATCAGACTTCTCTGGTTTTTCTGTCTCATCTTCCTGATCCGTGGAAGTTTCTTGATTCGGATCTTTATCATCCTCTGGTGCTGATTCGGAGACAGACTTCTTAGAAGTCTCATCGGATTCGGCAGTCGTTTGCTCAGACTCCTTAGCCGTTTGGGACTCTTTCTTATCTTTTAGAAGATTCTCAAGCTCTTTATGTAATTGGTTTAGCTGCGGCTGATAACTTTCAAGGGAAGGATGCTGCTTCAGTTTACTTTTCAGCTTCTCATAAGTTTCTTCAGCATTGTCCTCGTTGCCTTCCTCAATATCTTGTTCCAGCTCAATGATGTTATTTTCAAAAGAAGCCGTTAGTTCCATTTCCGTCTGGATCTTTTTTTTCATTTTTTCCGCATCTTTTTGAACCGTTTCTAACCCTTGATTCACGTCCATTACCTTCTTTAAAGACGTTAAAGCCTGCTCAAAATCTTTCTGCTTGTAGGATTCAAGGGCCTCGTCCATAGCAGAAGCCTGCTGATAATAAGCGGCTGCTTCCTGGTCGTCTTGTTCCTGCTTAGCCCGTTCAAAGTAAACGGCCGCTTGATGGTATTCCTCATTTCCAAGATTTTGAACGCCTTGTTCCATCGCTTTGTCGTAATCCTCATTGGAACAGGCCGATAGTAAAAGTAAAATTAATAAGCTGCTATATAAATGTTTCTTCATTCAATTTTGCACCTCTCTTCCATGATTTTTCCATTTTACCAGAACTAGCCCTATTATACGATTACTTTTGATGCTTAAAATGGAATAACCTTCCACCTCAGGTCATCCAGATTATGGATGACCTGAGGTGGAAGGTTATGGGAAAATTTATTCAAAAAATTTTGTTGACCATTTTGGTCAATAGGAGTAAGATGTAATTGACCGAACTGGTCAATGGATGGGAGGGGTGTTATGGAACCAAAATTCCTTGCTTTGGAGCAAGAAAAACAGGATCGTATTTTAAATGCGGCTATGAAAGAATTTGCTCAAAATGGATATAAAAACACATCTACTAATAATATTGTTAAACAAGCCGGAATTTCAAAAGGCCTTTTATTCCATTACTTTACGAATAAAAGAGAATTATATTTAACGTTGTATGACTATTTTGTTGAACTTTTTCTAAAGGAAATGCAGCAGAAAGTCGATTGGGAAGATAAAGATATTTTCAGCAGGCACCGGCAGATCGCTGCTTTAAAAATCAAGCTTTTTCATCAGTATGAGCATATATTTAACTTTCTTAATGCGGCTATGAGTGAGAATTCCAGGGAGGTTAAAAGTGAACTGGACAGCCGCAAAGAAAAATTCATCAACCATAACTACCGTGAAATGCTCCAGGATATAGATAAGTCAAAATTTAAAGAAGGTCTAGACGTTTCTAAGATCATCGAAATCATCAGCTGGTCGATGGAAGGGTTTGCTTACAAACAGCAGGCCAAATTTAAAGGCTTGAGTATCAATGAGATGGATCTCGAAGAAACGTTGCAGGAACTGGATCGTTATATTGAAGTTCTCAAGTATTCTTTTTATAAATAATACGCTTTTACAAAAAGGGAGGATGGATCATGTCTGTACTACGTACTAAACTGCTCACCAAAAAATTCGGCGATTTCAAAGCGCTTGATGGAGTGAATATCGAGGTGAATAAAGGAGAGGTGTATGGTTTTATCGGTCCGAACGGAGCAGGTAAATCCACTACCATTCGTGTTCTGCTCGGCATGTTAAAAGCAACAGAAGGAGAAGCTGAAATCTTCGGAATGGATGCCTGGAAAGATGCTGTGGAGATTCATAAACGCCTGGCTTACGTTCCGGGAGATGTGAATCTATGGCCGAATTTAACAGGCGGAGAAGTCATTGACCTTTTTGTAAAACTGAGGGGCGGAAATCCATCAAACAGGAGAGATCAGCTGATCGAGAAGTTCGATCTGGATCCTTCCAAAAAATGTGGAACCTATTCGAAAGGAAATCGGCAGAAGGTAGCCTTGATTGCAGCTCTGGCTTCTGAGGCGGATCTTTATATTCTCGATGAACCTACCTCCGGGCTTGATCCGCTTATGGAACGAGTCTTCCAGGAGAGTGTAGCGGAGCTTAAGAAGGAAGGGAAAAGCATTCTGTTATCAAGCCACATTCTCTCTGAGGTCGAAAAGCTATGTGATCGGATCGGTATTATTCGTCAGGGACAGATGATTGAAACCGGATCCTTAAAAGAGCTGCGTCATTTAACGAGAACCCATCTTCTGATTGAAACAAAGCAGCCAATTCCTTCTTTAGAAGATTTCCCTGGCGTGCACGATGTGAAAGAAAAAGAGCGTGCCCTTTCGTTCCAAGTTGATACCGAAAAGCTTGACCAGGTGATTAAGCATATCAGCTCCTACGAGGTTGTGAAGCTTGAGAGCGCTCCGCCAACATTAGAGGACCTGTTTATGCGTCATTATGAGTCCGGAGGCACAGGAGACGGAGGTGAAGCGTAATGTTTAAGCAAATGTCGAGTAAAACAGGGGTGATCAGCCGCTTTCTACTGCGGCAGGACCGCTTCCGCATTCCTATTTGGCTGCTGTCGCTTTCCGGAATTACCCTGCTTACGGCCCAGGCCTTTACGGGATTGTACGCTACTGAAGAAAATAGACAGACCATAGCTCAGACCATGGTTAATCCTGCGATGACCGCTATGGTTGGAAAAGGCTATGGACTTGATGATTATACGTTCGGCGCTATGCTTGCCCATCAGATGCTTCTATTCACCGCGGTGACTGTAGCCATTATGAGTATCCTGCTTGTAGCTCGTCATACAAGGGCAGAAGAAGAGGATGGACGTCTTGAGTTGATTCGATCATTGCCTGCCGGACGCTTAGCCAACCTGAATGCTACTTTAATTGTGGTGATCGCAGTAAACATCCTGCTTGCGCTTCTGACAGCCGCCGGATTGTATGCATTAGGAATTGAAAGTATCGATTTAGAGGGGTCTCTCTTATACGGAGCAGCCTTAGGAGCTACAGGAATCATATTCGCAGCCATTACCGCGTTTTTCTCCCAGTTGTCCGAAAGCTCACGTGGAACGATCGGACTCTCTTTTGCGGCACTCGGTGCAGCTTACTTTATTCGGGCTATTGGAGATGTGAGTAATGAGACGCTTTCCTGGTTCTCGCCTCTTGGCTGGGTTACAGGTACGGAAGTGTATGTGAATAATTACTGGTGGCCGGTACTGCTGACTCTTGGAGTGTCTCTTATTCTTATTGTGGTGTCTTTGTATATCAATTCCATTCGCGACCTGGATGCCGGATTTTTACCATCAAGACCTGGTAAAACCAGAGCATCTACTGCCCTGCAAAGTCCGATCGGGCTTGCTCTTCGAATGCAGCGCACGGGAATTATCGCCTGGGCTATCGGCGTGTTGTTAATTGGAGCTTCTTATGGATCAATCTTTGGTGATTTAGATACATTTTTTGAAGATATGGAGATTATGAAAGATTTGCTCAGTGGACTGGAAGGCGGCTCTTTAACGGAGCAGTTTATTGCGAAGCTGATGTCGATTATAGCTATGATCTGTACAATTCCCGCTCTCATGGCGGTTTTTAAACTGAGAGGGGAAGAGAAAAAAGGGCGCACGGAGCATCTTTTGGCAAGAGCCGTTTCACGTAATCGGCTGCTTGCAAGCTACATGGTGATCTCCTTAATGGTTGGTTTTGTTATGTTATCCCTTGCAGCCCTTGGTCTTGGAGCAGCGGCTATGGCCGTACTGGAAGATGGACCTTCACTCGCCACAATCTATGGTGCTGCGATGGTTTATCTGCCGGCACTCGCGATCTTTATTGGGCTCGCTATTCTTTTGACAGGCTTACTGCCGAAACTTACCAGCCTCACATGGTTGTACCTTGGCTATTCCTTTTTCGTGGTTTATTTAGGAGGAGTGTTTCAATTTGATGAATGGGTAGGGAATCTGACCCCGTTTGGACACGTTCCTGAACTTCCTATTGAAGATGTAAATGCAGTCGTGCTTATCCTGCTCACTATAATAGCTGCAGTCTTAACCACTGGCGGATTTATCGGCTATCGTAACCGTGATATACAAGGGTAAATATCTATTCAGAAAGGCGCTTTTCTAAATGAAAAGCGTCTTTTATCTATTGGTTCTTTTAAAGATAATTGTGGATTTTTCAAAAGGGCTTATTAAGCAAAAGGGCCGGATTGTTGAAGACTCAGTTTCGAGATATCGGATTAGTTTAAAGGTCCTGCGGGGGATGATTCGCTTTCCGCGGGCATGTGCTGAGCCTCCTCGAGCTAACGCTCTCCGGGGTCTCACCGATCATGTTCATCCCGCTCTTACCCTTCAGGAAGTTGCAAACGTCAATCATGTCCTAAACGACATGTAGTGCTCTCCAGCTCCAGCACCTAGCGGCTAGTGAGACTTCCCTCACTTCTGTACGATAAGGCAACATCGAATCGCTCCGCTCTTCGTGTTTTCTATATCTCCGCCAGCTCACTCCAGTCCATACGCCGCTGAGCAAGGTGCTTCCGCTTTTAAAATAGGAGTCTTCATCATCCCCCTCCGGACCTGGCCAAATCAGATGCTCGAAATCACATCAAACATACCTGCTTGATGTGGAATTAAGACGTATGGTTTTACACCTGTTTTCAGGATGTAACGATGCACGATAGCCTGTTATAAAAGCATTTAATACAGATTAAGGAGAAGACCTTTCCTCTTCTGGAAAGGTCCGTTCACTAGATATCGTTGGGGTGGCGGAGGAAACGACGAGACTCCCGCGGGAGAAGGAGCTAGGCGAGACCCCACAAGGAGTGGTAACGACTGAGGAGGCTTGCCAGTTCCCCCGCAGGAAAGCGAGTTGTTTCCGTAGCCGCCCCATCCTTTTTATGGCAATGGACCCGAGTTATCTCGAAACTGAGTCTTAAAGAAAAGGGAGCTTTACTTTAAAATCAACTCGGAAGTTTAAGAGTGTATTAATATTAAATTTGGTAAAAATTCTGACATAACAGTTGCATATTCAGGGCTTAATAAGATAAGCTATCAACTTAAGAAAAATGTCTTCGAAAATTTACAAAGGATTCATGTTTTTAGGGAATATAGGAAATAGTCAATGAGTAGGATTAAATCATTCGCACTCAAAAGCAGCGGGACGTCGAATGACTAGTAAAATAAAGGAGGGGTTTATATGTATCTTAAAGATATAGAAAACCTTGAATGTTACAGCAAGCTATCCTTAAAGCAAGTGGAAGACCGTCTTCTCATTACGGCTGATTTCCCTAAGGAATTCCTGTATCAAAGCCAGATGACCCATCCCTTTTTATATGTGATCTTATATGTTCGCGGTAAAGAGATGATAAAAATACTGGACGAAGGAACGGCGAAACTCTATGTACCTTCAAAAAAAGAAATAGATCCGGAAACGTATAAAAAAATTATTCATTTCGCTAAGCAGCATTCAAAACAATTTAAGAACGACTAACAGACGTGCAGCGCGTGAGGTGGATGTATGGCTTACTTTGGGAAAATAAATGCAGTCAGTATATTAGTTGCTTTCCTCTTTTTTGCAGCGATGGAGCTGATGGTTAATACTTATCGGCTCAGCAGGCTGTTAAACATGGAGATAAGCGTAGTAGTCAATGTGTCAATGTTCCTTCTCGGAATTTGGGTGGTTGGGGGAGCTATTGTTTGTTACCTGGTTATTAGCCGGTGGATGGAGAAGCGGAAATCAGATTACCTCACGGTGGTACTCTGGTTTCCTTATTTTATTTTGATGACCTACATATTTGTTTCCCTCTTTCCCATTAATCATCCGGCAGACGATCCTGCTCCAATACTTGGTTTAGTCCTTATCGGCGGGGTGTTGATGTATCCCTTCATTTTGGCATTTATTATTTATGCAAGTCATAGCGTAAGAAAGAAGCCGGCGTAATACGATATAGATGAATGACGATTGAATTATGCTGTTATTCGTAGGGGCTTAGAAAGTACCTTTATTAGAAAAGGATCAGAGCTTCGACCATTAAAATAATCATGAAAACAGAGATGGAGAGGATCATATGTTCTTTGGTTCAACCTCGTGGGGCGTATTCGTCTGGTTTATCGTTATGGTAATCGGATTATGGGCCTGGTCCATAAAATATAAAAAGACCAATGGAAAAAAAGAAGGGCCCTGGTGGAATTGGCTGCTTATATCGTTTGTAGCGCTGATACATTTTACCCACTTTCATGTCAGCCAATTTTATTATGAGTATCGCCATGAACCGGAATGGTTCTCTTTGATTGGATGGTGGATTTGTCTAATAATAGTCAGCGCTTTGCTGCTCTACAAATGGATCCACGAGGAAGATGTAGAGGCTTTAAAACAGGAAAATAAACGATTGCGGGAAGCGGTGGAGTATTTCCGTAATAAACAGGAACAGGATTAATTCGAACACAGGGCGGCTTATACAGCGGTCCTTTTCTTATACCATCTCCAGCATATAACGGAATGATGGAAAATGCCAGACTATGATTTTCACTAAATTCTGGTAACCTAAAATATACAAACAAAGGGGGAAGAAGATGGATTACCGCATAAAATCAAATGATGGCTATACAGAAAAAATAGGGGAGCTTGTATCGATGCTTGAGCACACACGGGAGGTTACTTTGCAAGAGATTGCTAATCTGAGCCAGGCAGATTTAGATGCTCTTACGGATCAGTCATCGAACACCATCGGGGCACTTTTAATGCATATCGCATCCATCGAATTTGCGCATCAAGTAGTGTCTTTTGAAAAAAGAGATTTAACAGAGCAGGAATATGCTGACTGGAAAATTCCTTTAGAGCTTGGAGATCAGGCGAGAGAATCGATTCATCATCAGCCATTAGACTATTACATAGACCAATTGAATCAAACCCGGGCAAACATACTAGTCAGGCTAACCGCTAAAGATGATCAGTGGCTGTTGGAAGAAGATAAATGGGGGCACAGTGTTCCTTATAATCAATATTACCTTTGGTTTCATGTGATGGAAGACGAAATCAACCATCGCGGGCAAATAAGAGCTATTAAACGCTTATTAAATCAAAACGGTTAAGAGGCAGGATGTTATTAAAGTAATCAGGAACACTTTATCTTACTTAGAGCTCTCAGTATTCTAGGCTGTTTAAAGGAGTGAGATCATGAAAAAAATCTGGTTCCGAATTTCTCAATTCCTTCTTACAGTAGGGATTTTTACTTTGTTTTACTACTTATCAGTAGGAGATTACCATGTGCCTCTGGGCACCGGCTTTGAAATACAGGGCGAGAAGACGATAGTGGAAGAGTATGATTGGAAGGGAGAGGTTTCCAACCAATACACAATTGCTTCATATCATTTAGAAGATTCAATTAAACCGCATGTGCTTCCCCAACGCTTTAAACAAGTTTTTGCGCACGTAATTCTTGTGGTGCTTGTACCCGTTCAAATCGCATACAGCATGGCAGGTGATAAGTTCTTTCCTCAATCACGTCCTTTTATAAATCGTTTCTGGCGTATCGTCTTAAATGTAGTAGGGCTATGTATTTACTTAGCTGTAGCCATCTTTCTAGTAACGAAGTATCAGGAGTATATAGCGGAAAGTGAAACATACCTGAAATCATTAGAGCCTTATTTAAAGAAGAAGTAATTCATTCGACTAGCCCAGAGAGGGTAGCTGACTACCTTGCCGGAGGGGGGCTGGAGTGTCAGTCTCAAAGCTTATAAAAGGAGGCGGAAAAGTGGGCATATTTTTTAAGCAGATGTCAGAAAGTCAGATCAAGAATTCGCGCGAGGGAATTTATTTTCATCTGCGTTTGTTTTTTGGGCAGGAATAATCGCTTCAAGTGGATGGGCCTTTATTTTAGATCTAAAGGATAAACGTCGTCAGAAAAAAGCTTCCTAATGGAATGCTCTTGACTCATGCATAAAAGAAGCCTGTCGAGTTTATGCTCGACAGGCGTAGAGTCTGATGCTATCAACTGTGATTTTTCCCATTGACCCAATTTTTATTTTGAAACAGGCAACGGTGCTTCAGAGGAAATGAATCCTTTATCCACTAGTTCATCCCAGAACTCTTTAGGAATCTCACGCTGAATCATCTCAAGGTCTTCCTTGATACGTTCGGGACGAGTAGACCCCGGAATGATTGATTTTACTGCAGGATGGGCGGTTGAAAATTGCAGGGCGGCTGCTTTCAATGGCACATTGTATTTTTGCCCCACTTCATTTAACTGGTTGACCCGTTCTAGAATATCTTCAGGTGCTTTCTCATAGTTGTAATGATCGCCGCCCAGAAGTACGCCTGAGTTGTAAGGGCTGCCCACCACAATATCTACGTCGTTTTCCTCAGCTGATTTCATCATGTTCTGTAAGGCTTGCTCATGCTGCAGCAGAGTGTACTGGGTAGCTGATAAGCATATATCCGGCTTCGTGTCTTCAAGCTCCATGGCGAGCTCAATCGGTTCAGTTGTGTTCACACCTAAACCCCAGCCGCGGATAACTCCTTCTTCACGCAGTCGTGTCAGAACACGGAATGCGCCTTCTTTAGCCTCTTCAAATTTAGCTTTCCATTCGTCACCATGAAAGTCGGGGGAGACATCGTGCACAAATACAAAGTCTAAGCGGTCTGTTTTTAGACGTTCCAGACTTTGTTCAATTGACTTCTCCGTAGCTTCTGCGGTGTAATCCGTGATGACTTTGTTATCACGGGCATCCTTGAATAATCCTTCTTTTTCTTCTTTTTCATTTGTCATATAGCGTCCGACTTTCGTACTTAACACATAGTCGTCACGGTTATAGTTCGATAATACTTCGCCAAGACGCATCTCAGCTAAACCTGCCCCGTAAAAGGGTGCAGTATCAAAATAACGCACGCCCTGATCCCAGGCTGTTTGAATCGTGGATCGAGCTTCATCTTCAGGCACTTCCCTGAACATATTTCCAAGCGGAGCTGTACCGAGTCCTACTTTATGTTTTAAAGCATCTTCAAATGATTTCATAAATTCTAAGCCTCCTACGTTTCGTTGATACAAGTATGTATCCAGCTAAAGTACCTTCTAAACCCGGAGGTTCATGAAGTGCCTGTCTCATACCTCTTTAAGCATCCCATAGTGAAAATCTGATTAGGCTGATTTCTACCATTAAATGGTACGATAAAAGGCTTTTACAATAATCCCGTCATCCGCCGGTTCAAAATCATGCTGAGGCACGCGCTCGAATCCATACCGTTCATATAGAGCAATAGCTCCAGACATAAAATCACCCGTGTGAAGTCCGATCGAACGGTAACCCTTAGCTTTGGCTCTTTCGATACAGGCATCTATTAAAGCAGACGCCACTCCTTTGCCGCGAATTTCCGGAGACACGGCAAGCACCCTTATTTCAGGATAGTCCAGTTCATCTACATAGCCTTCATATGCGTCCGTATTGGCAGGAAAAAGGGCAACGCTTCCCGCAAGACTTCCATCGAGTTCGGCAACGAGCAGATCGACGCCGGGCTGCTGATCAGCCTCTGAAGAGATCGCTTGTTTAAGAGCCTGCCAATGCTCGTCAGGCAAGGCATAAACATGGTCTTCATAGGCTTGAACTCGTTGCTCCCGAATCGAGCCGAGCTCTTCTTGGTTGGCTTCACGTATCGTAATGGTCATAACTTTATCCATTTCCCCTTTGTATTACAATCTTCGTTTCTATGCTCCAGTATATCGTGATGAATTATCTTGAAGTCAAGGAATATAGTTTCTGAATAAGCAGATTAGCCCCAGACCTGCTTTTTTTTACATAAAAAAGCTTAGAGGCATGCCTCTAAGCTTTACTTATTTCATAAGGTAATTTTGGCTTCACGTGTTTGGAAATTCACATCCTGATAATACGTGTTTTTAACCAAGGCATTGGGTCCGAGACATTCAACCGCCGGGCAATGACAGTTTAAACTTTTCGCTGTGCTTGACTCCAGCCAGTTTTCAAAAGCTTCCGGAAGGGAAGTGTTCTGAATATTGCCAAGACCAGCTTCATCAGCAAAGTCTGTCACAATGATATCTCCGCTGAAAATATTGACGTTTAGCCGTGAGCGGCCATCCGGATCATTACGCACCGTGACATTTTTCTCCCGATACAAACGTTTCAGCATATCGAGGTCTTCCTGAGAGGAACTGCAAGGATAGTAGGGAAGCGTTCCGAATAACATCCACATAGTATCGTTCCTGTGGTCCAGCAGACGATTGATCCCTTTGCGCATATCCTCAAGACTTAAAGTTTCCAGGCTGCTAGCAAAATCTACAGGGTACATAGAGTGTAAGGAATTTTGCATGTAGTTTATTTGCTTATAAAAAAGCTCTTAGACTATTTCGAGCAGGGAGAGAAAAATTAATGTTGAATCAACACTCTAAAAGGGAATTAGTAGCTATTTATGTCAGGAAATCAAGGTTAAAAGATGCTGATGATATGGAGATAGACAGACAGCTAGAGTTACTGACTGATTATGCTTATAAGAGTAATTTTGAGTATGAGATTTTTAAGGAGGAAGGTAGCTCAGAGGACTGGAATAGACCTGACTTTCAGAGAATGATAAGGGCTATTCAAACTCAGAGCTTTGATGGTGTACTTGTAACAGATCAGGATAGGTTATCAAGAGACAGGACAGACTATGGACTTTTTGTAAGGATACTACAGCAAGGAGGCATGTTACTCCATACCCTAAATAAGACCTTTAACTTTCTGAATGATGAGGACATGTTTATGTCAGGTATGCAGTCTGAAATGGATAATCATTTTATGAGGATGACAAAAAGAAAGCTCAGGAGAGGTAGGATACAGGCTATTAAGAAAGGTGTATGGTTTGGTGTAGCTCCTTTTGGTTACAGCAAGGATGAAAAGACTAAGAAGCTAATCCTGCATCCTGAGGAGTCTAAGGTAGTAAAAGAGATATATGATCTGTACCTTAATCAAGGTCATAACAGGACAGAAATCTGTGAGAGGCTCAACCAGTTAGGTTATACAACTAGAGAGGGATCAAAGTTTTCAGTAAGATCAGTCTCCTTATATCTATCCAATGTTGCCTATTTAGGGATTGTACAATATCAGATGGAGGGTGAGGAGCTAATTTATAAAGAGGATAGTCATCCTGCCTTAATCTCTAGGGAGGATTATGACAAGGCACAGCAACTAATATCTAGGGATAGGATTGTACCTCAAACCTGTCAGAGAGGGGTTTATTCTCTGTCTAAATTATTGTTTTGTCCTAGCTGTGGTCAATCTTTATCTTTCTGTATGAAATATGCAAACAAAGAGGCAAGAAGAAATCTTGATAAGTCTGAGAGAGATCTTTATATATTAAATTGCTATTCTTCTATGTCAAAGTATAGAAAGAGGAAGTGGGGAGATAAGCCTAAATGTAAGAATAATGGTATCAAGGCAGTAAGGGTTGAGGAGGCTGTCTTTGAGCATTTACAGATTAAATTAGACTCCATTGATATAGAGATAGATGAGATCTCGCAAGGAGCTAATACTTTTCTTGAGTCAGTCGCTGTAAAGGAGAAAGAGTTAAGGGATAGATTGGATCAGCTTGAGAATCAAAAGAAAAAGGTACAGCAGGGTTTTATTATGGAGATATTTAGTGATGAGGAGACTAGAGTTAAGATCAAAGAGATTAAAGAAGATCAACTTGAAATTGAACAAGAGATTAAGAGCCTTGAGGGTGCTAATGTTAAATCAGAGGTTGATGGCAAGAAACAGCTAAAGGTTAAAATTGAGCATCTGTTGTCAGTTGAAAGTAAATCTCCTAATAAAACTAATAGGCTTTTGTCTGAGATTATTGAGAAAGTCTATTACTGGAAAGAGGAATCAGATGTAGGTAGTATAAAACCCTTTGAAATTAAGATTGAGTATAATGGTTAGGCTGAGATTGATTTGAAAATACACTATAAAAGACAGACAGAGGAGCTAGAGCAGTAATTCTAGCTTCTTTTTTTTATAGGTACAAAGCTCTGAATATTGCTATATTTTCTGTTATTATAGTAATATGAATATTTTGGAATTAGGAGTGAATTAGATGTTCAAAGAAGAAATAGACAAAATATTGAAAGAAAACTCCTTGTATGATGGATATGTAATAACATCAAATAATTATCAATTACTAGAAGATATGTTCACAGAGGAAGTTGTAATAGATACATATTGTGTAGATTGTGAAAAAGAAAGCACTTTTAAGGCTAATTTGCATGGATCACAATTAAAAACTCTAAATGGTGTGACCTTTAAAGGTTTTAATCAGTCCTTTATATTTACCCCACCTGATGATGAAGGAATTGTTAAGGAAGAATATTATATAGATAATTTTTGGAACAAGTTAGCTCCTTTCACTCTCACATTTACCTGTCAGAGAAATGAAAAACATAAAATGTATTTCATGTTCATATTTAGGGATGATGCTCTTATGAAGATAGGGCAGTATCCTTCTACAGCCACTCTTGATAATGCTGACTTACAGAAATACAGAAAGATTCTTGATAATGAAAAATACAAAGAATTTAGTAAGGGAGTAGGGTTAGCATCTCATGGAGTAGGGATAGGCTCTTTTGTATATCTGAGAAGGATATTTGAGGACTTAATTGAGGATAGTCATCAGAAGGCTAGGGCAGAGAAGACTGAATGGGATGAGGAAAAGTACAAACAGAGTAGAATGAATGGCAGAATTAAGCTACTAGAAGATTACTTGCCTGCTTTTTTAGTAGAACATAGTGAGCTGTATGGGATTCTAAGTAAGGGTGTCCATGAGCTAGAAGAGGATACATGTTTGAGTATGTTTCCTAATATTCAGTTAGCAATTGAAATAATCTTAGATGAGAAGATTAAAGAAAAGGAAAGAGAGAGCAAAATAAATAAGGCATCAAGATTCATAAAGGAAACACATGAAAGTTTTAAGTGAAGCAAGCAAAACAATGAGGCTTTTTAGTCTCTTTTTACTCAAGTAAGAAGTTGTCAATTAAGGAGATAGTGTAGATTTTAGTTTTAGTAGACTTTTGTGTAAAAGGTGGTGTGTTTTAAATGCCTAAGAGAAGAAAACCAACTGAAAATGAAAATGCGATACTTCTTGCAGAAGTTGAAAATATGTGCCCTTTATGTGCCAGACCTTTAATGTATGAAAAAGGTGAAAAAAAACATAAAATTTTTGAAGGTGCTCATATATATCCGCTCAATCCTACTGATGAAGAAAAGGAACTTTTAAAGGATGAAGAAAAATTACATGAGGATGTAAATAATTTAGATAACATTATTGCTTTATGTCGCGAATGTCATAAAAAATTTGATAACCCTCGAACTGTGGATGACTATAAGAAATTATTAAGCATTAAGAAAAATATTTTGAGTAAGAATGAAACAAGGGCAAAGTACCATGACTACCAGATAGAGACTGAGATAAAAGAAGTAATAACAGTACTTATTGAGGAAGAATTTCATGAAGATACCCCTAATGAATTAGAGTTAAATGCTTTAAAGCTAAATGAAAAAGCAGATGAAACATTAACAAAAATAACTAAGAGAAGAATTAGAAATGAAATAAGAGACTACTATCTATATATTCAACAGCAATTTCGCCAACTTGATAGCCAGTACCCTGAATCATTCAATAGAATAGCTTTACAAGTAAAACTTTTCTATAGCATCTTGAGGAAATCAGAGTCCTCCCAAGAGGTAATATATGGTCAGCTTACAGAGTGGTTGTCAAAAAAAACAGGCAGTAGCTCTTTAGGTGCTTGTGGAATTGTAATTTCCTTTTTCATTCAGAATTGTGAGGTGTTCTAATGTTAGTACCTAATAAAGTGATTAGATATGATGAGTCAATAATAAGTAAAATGACTGTAATTCTTGAAAACCTAACACACCATGAGGAATCTATTAAGGAATTGTTTTTTAATACTCAAAGCCATTTTGATGAGATAGATGAATTTATTTATTCACTTGATGTGTTATTTTTACTGGATGCTATTACAGTGGATTTTAATAAAGGAGTAGTTTCACATGTTAATCAGAATTAAAAGTAAAATATTTCAAGAAGAGATGATTAAATTCCATGAAGGTCTGAATGTGGTGTTGGGTGACAATAAAGGGTCAAACTCAATTGGAAAATCCACTTTATTAATGATTGTTGATTTTGTTTTTGGTGGTAATACATATATCACACATAATAAAGACATGGTAGATAAATTAGGTGACCATGATTTTTTGTTCACATTTAAGTTTAATGATACTGAATATAATTTTATTAGAGGTACAGATGAGCCTGAGGTGGTTTTTGAAAGTAATGGCAGCTATGAAAGACTAGATGATATGAAAGTTGGAGAGTTTAGAAACAGATTAGAAGAATTGTACAAGTTAGATTTTAAACACATAACCTTTAGATCTGCTGTGAGCACTTTTTCCAGAGTATGGGGTAAAAATAACTATGATGTTAAAAAGCCATTACATAACTTCCCTAATCAAGGATTTAAAGAAACAGTTTCAAATTTGATAAAAACCTTTCAAAGGTATGATGAAATAGCTAAGCAGGATAAAGAGTTGAAGACCTTAGAAAAACAAAAGAGTGTTTTGAATAAAGCAGGTAATTTTAAATTTATTCCAAAGATAACAAAAAGAAAATATGAAAAAAACATTAAAGAAATAGATAGGCTCAATAAAGAAATTGAGAAGGTTGGTCACAAGGCTCAAAGCCCATCTACAAATGTGGGCGAAATAGTTTCAGATGAATTAATTAAAATTAGAGAAGAAAAGAATAAATTGTTGGATGAGAGGGAGTACTTCAAGTCTAGGCTCAATAGAACAAATAAAACAATTAAGAAGTCTACTGATGCAGGATTTGAAAACCTTGTTGAGTTTTTTCCAAATGTTAATTTAGAAAAATTAAATAATATTGAGTCCTTCCATAATGGTATTAGATCTATACTAAGTAATGAGTTGAAGTCTGCAAGGCAGGAGCTAAGAAAAAGAATTGGGGAATTAGATGAGGAAATTAAGGAATTAAATGACAAGCAAGATCAACTCCTAAATCCTGATGAGGAGCTAACTGTATTTATTGATAAATTAATTGAATATACTTCTGAGATAAAGAACCTACAGTTGGAAAATGAGTATTATCATAAATTATCAGTTGTAAAGTCAGATCTTACTAAAAAGGAAGAAGATCTTGATGAAATTAAGACAAACATTATTACTCAAATTGAAAATGATATAAATGAAAAAATAAAGGAAATAAATGATTTAGTCCATGGGGTTAAGAGAATTGCTCCACAATTAGATTTATCCTATACATCTTATGAATATAAAATATTTAATAACACTGGTACTGGTAAGGCTTATTCAAACTTATTAATTTTTGATTTAGCTATATTAAGACTAACTAGAATTCCTTTTATTATTCATGATTCTTTCTTATTTAAAAACATTGAAAAAGATGCAGTAGAGCGGGTCATTAATTATTATGATTCAATGTCAAAACAGGTGTTCATAGCGATTGATCTTATAAACATGTACAACAAACAAACTCAAGAAACTCTACAAAAGAATAAAGTTATTCAACTATCAGAGGATAAATTATTAACTACTCTAGACTGGAGAGATAGTAGCAACTAAAAAACAGGAGCTGTTATTAGGCTCCTTTTTTTGGAGGATTATTATGTCAGAAGAGCAGTTGGATTTGAAATTTTTAAAAGAAATGTACCATAGATTTAAAGGGACATCAGAAGAAAATATTAAGATTTATGTTGTTACTTGGTTTCTTGAAATGTTGGGTTGCAAGAATGACTTTGATATAATCAAATTCTTTAATAAAGAGAGTATCTTTGAAAACAAAATAACATACTAACTTAATGATATAGCCCATTTTAAAGCTTGAGCTTATCCTGATAGTGGATCAAGTTGCAGTGTTTATAAAGGTAAATTATTTTGAAACATGTAGATGAGAATAATCCATCTTGGAAGACTTTTAGCACTTCTTTTATAAGGAGTAACCTAATAAAGAAACTTTTTCAATTTAATTATTCAATTGAGGAGATAGTCTACATGACAGGATCTGACCTAAGTAGTACATCTAAACTGCTGCTTTTTTGTTTCACTGATTCCTCCCTTTCCTATAAAAATGGAATATGTATTTTTAAAGCATAACTTGCACTATATATTACCCCCTAGACCCCCATATACTCCCTATCAAGCATTTCAACAAACAGAAAAAGCTCCCTTAACAGAGAGCCTTAACACTTATATTCCTATAGTCATTGTAGAGGTTACTTTATTAGCCTCATCTTGAGTGATTCCAATATACCTTAATGTAACTGCTTGTGTGCTGTGATTAAAGATGTACTGTAGCAAGGACAGATCCACACCATTCTTGTAAGCCATGTAGCCAAAAGTCTTTCTAAGGCTATGACAGCTAAGTGTAATACCAATCATTTCTCCTGCTTTTGCTACAATCCTATGAGCTTGCACTCTGCTTATTGGATTGCGCCTATTCTTATTACTGTAGAAAAGGAAGTCATCAAGCTGTAGATCATTAGCCTCTACATAATCCCTTATTAATAACTGTAGCTTAGCATTAATCTGTATGATCTTCTCCTTACCTGTTTTCTCCTCTCTGTCTTTCCAGATCCCATGTAAGCTGTCCTGTACATTAGCCCTTAATATGTCAGATATCCTAAGCCCTGTATTTAAGCTGTAGGCTAAGAGCAGATACTGCTTAGATCCTTTCTTATATACCTCCATTACTTCTCTTATCATTACTGGATCAGTTATAGGCTGTGCTGTATTCATTTATGTACCTCCTGTATGTAATGTAAATACTCATTATGTTACTTTTTAACCACTGTAAAACAACAGTAGCAACAAAACCTCTTTAAATCAATGTTTAACAGGTAACACAATGCAATTAAGTTACATTTTTGCTTACTTCTCATTCATTTCAGTATCTAAGTTATGCCTACTGAAACAGAGGAGGATACACTACAGGAATGGATCAAAATGTAGGCAGGGCAAGATATGAGGGTATTAAAAATTTACTAACCTATGGATAATTCAGACAAAAGGGCAGGTACTTGTAGGGCTTGTTTCTTGGGTGTTTTAAGTATTATCCCCCTCCTACAATAACTCCTCCCTGATACCTAACTGCTACCTAACAGATCCCTCCTGTAAGATCCTCTACATATATCCCTACTGCATCCTTACAGATCCCTAACTGTCCTTATACTTTCCCTATACTGTCCTTATCTGCCCTTGCTACTTTCTATGTAGCCCTAACTGGATCTACACTATCTACATACTGGATCTACACTATTTACATACTGCATCTAACTTATTCCCCTCCTGGAGCTACATTACTTACTGGATCTACATTAGTTACCTACTGGATCTACTCTGCTTACCTACTGGATCTACTCTGCTTACATACTGGATCTTTCCTGCAATTAGACATAAAAAAAAGACCCTCACCATAGCAATTAAGCTACAGCAAGGGGAGTCTACAGTATTTTATTACACTACATATATAAAAAATTGCTATCTAAACAGATATTAAAGGAGACTAGGAGGAGAGTACTGACAACTGCTTTCCAACAGAAAGAAATTGCTTTCCTCATCCTGCCTACATCCAATCAAGATAAGAGCTATGCACACCAACAGCACACAACCTTTAGGAGAGTGTACAGGGAAATAATCTAAAAAGATTAAAGCCCTCTACAGTAATTTATCCTGCTGTATGATCATTTTTAAAGGCTCAGTACACTATTTACTTGCAGGAATTTACCTGCTTTATTCCCTTGTACCATTTTTTATGACTGAATTAACTACTTAATAATAAAGAGTAAGAGATAGTAGCAGAAAGGATAGCACCCATTTTTTTGTACACAATAGGGCTTTATTGTCTCATTTTTTGCGACAGTATTAACTGTTATCCCTGTCATGGAAATATTTAAGACCTAAAGAGATTAGAGATAGGAGCTAAAGCTCCACAACTACTTAGAAAAGATCTGAGAAACTTAAAACATAACTACAATAACTCCTGTACTACCTTCCTGACTGCTAAGACTGCTCCTAACTACCTCAACTGAGTATAAGCCCTTATATTGTAGCTACTAAAGTTATTAAGACATTCCCTTTATTGTATGAGGACTGACCAGAGGGAAGGACTTAGGCTTTAGCCTATAAGGTCTTGTTATTATTCCCTATAAGATAAGAGGGATAGCTTTGCTTAAAAATTAGGTCAATCCCTTGTGGCTCTAAGGCTCAGACCTGTTTTCAAAAAGGAAAAAATGCTCAAGTGAAATAAAGAAAAAGGGAAAAAATGCTCAAGTGAAATCTATAAAACTGCTATAACTATGTCAAGACTAAGAAGAAACTTTTGCCCTAAAATGGCTGTACCCCTTGTGGCTCTAAGGCTCAAGCCCCTTTTTCTATGTTCATAAAATACCCCAATCAAGCGATGTTATTCCCTATAAGATAAGAGATTTTCTATTAAGTCAAATATCCCTGTATCCCTTGAGGATCTAAGGATCATCCCTTTTTTACTCATATTTAATGCGGTAAAAACCTTTATAGATTTGGCTTAAAGGCAGTAATTTACTTTACAGATTTTATCCTTAGTCTTGGATTTTTACCTACTCCTACAGGTTTATGCCCTTTTTTCCTACCTATTTTTAGTTAAAAGTACTTTACAATATTCAGTTTTAAACCCTATTTACCCTATCTAGTAATAAAAAGAGAAATTTTTATCATTTTCTGCTGCTTTTTACTTTATTCTACCTCTCAGAGCTGAGCTATAAGTGAGGAGTTAGGAGACCTCAAAAGACTTTAAAGAGAGAGACAGGAGAGATGAAAATGATTACAGGATAAGGGGAGAATAAAGATGAGTCAGGAATTTATGCATATTGAAACAGGTGAAATAAAAAGTATTTCATCTTATAGGACAGAGGAGCAGGATCAGAAATATCAGGAGTACAAAAAGAGAGAGGCAGTCATTAACAAAAGTAACAATCCTTTTGTATTTACAGAGCAGACTGCTTTTGAGGGAGGAATATCTACATTGAAAAATAAAGATCTAGGATACTTTTTAATGATGCAGACTTATGTAGATTACAAAAACATGCTAAAGACTAAAGCTAATAATAAAAATCCAATGAGTCAAAAGGAGTTAGCTGAGGCATTAGATATTACTACTAAGACAGCAGGTAACTTAATAAGAAAGTTTGAAAAGCTGAGCTTGGTTTACAGAGATAAGGTTGAAGTGGCAGGTAGAAATAAAAAAGCAATCTTTATTGACTCTGATTACTGCTTTAGAAAAGGAGTAGGAGGAGAATTTAGTAACAGAAAGACAGATAAGGCAGTAAAAGTCTTTATTAGTAGTCTACAGGATGCATATAAAGAAGGGCTACAGCCTGCTGACATTGGATTTATCTATAAAACTATCCAGTTTATTCATTATGATACTAACTATCTTGTACTTAATCCTATGGAAAGAGATGGAGAGAAAGTACAGACCTTATCTCTAGAGGGATTAGCTGAGGTAATGGCATTGAGTGTAGAGGAGACAAGCAGAAAGCTAAGCTCATTAACTTTTGATGGTATGTACATCTTTGGAAAAATGAGGATAGGTAAGAAAGAGCTAATGATTAAAGCTAATCCTCTAGTATTGTACAGAAAAGCAGGAGAGCCTGATAAGGATCTTGTATCTGAGTTTGTATTCAATAGTAAGTAAAAATAAGAAATTTCCATCAAACTTTTTTAATTTTTTCTAGTTAAACACTTTACTAATGTTCATCCAGTAGCACTAGAGGGTGGAAAAGGTAACAGGCTATTTTAGTTAGTAGCTTGCTATCTTTCCTTAGTATTACACTACACTACATTTATAAGAAACTGAAAAACAGAAAGGAGCTACACAACATGGCAGATAAGCACACAGATCTTATTGAGGAGTATCTTGCAGAGATAATGCCTAGTCAGGCGATTGAACATGCTATTGCTTTTGGCTATTTAAAAGGTACTGACTCACAGATCACACAGACAATGTACTCAGAGAAAGCAGGTATTAACTCTAGGACTCTCAGAAAGTACATTGCAGAGAATAAGCAAGCATATGAGGAGGAGCTAGAGAGGGCTAAGGAAAATGCTGAGCCTGAGATTGACATTACTAGCTTAGACAGCAGGAGTTTATCAGAGGAGCAGATTGATAAGTTTATTGAGGTGTTGTATCAATCAGCTATCACAGGCAATGCAAGAGATAGACAGCTTTTGATTGACTTTACAGGCATGACTGCTACTGATGTTATGACATTTCAGAATACAAAAGCCTCTACTCTTAGATGGCATATCAGATCTACTCTCTCCACAATTAGTAAGCATATGGATGCTAAAGCCTTGGGGATCAATTTAGCAGAAAGCCCCTACTTATACAGAGGAGATAAGCCCAGTAATGGAAATACTCAAAACTTTGTAAATGCTGATCTTGAGGATGAGAGCTTTAAACTTGAGCTTATGTATTGGGGAATGGCTTTTATGTCTCTTTACAATCAGGTAGAGCATCCAGACCTACAGCTAGTATCTCAGGCAGTAAGGTTAGAAAGAATGGAGCAGGCGACAGCTCAGGAGATCAATAGAGCTGAGGTTAAGAAGTTTGAGGCAGGTAAAGACATTAAAGCCAATAAAAATCCTGCGAATGATGAGGCATTGTACAGCAAACTTAGAGAGGTTTATCCTGCTGAGCAAGCTGATGAAATGATACAAACAATGCAAGATGCTAAGAAAGTAACTAAGCCTCCTGAGGTAGACAAGGAGAAAGTAGAGCAGAGAGCTTCACAGCATGAGGACAAGTTAGAAGTACTATTGTCAGTAGAAGATGAGCTTAAAGCAATGATGAAAAAGGCAGATCTTAAAAACAGAGCAAGCAAATATAAAAACCAACAATAAAAAGGAGAATGTTTACTATGAATACACAAACAGCTATGAAAGATATGCAGGAAAAGATACAGGAGCTACTGACAGCTAAGGATGCAGTAGAGACAACAGTAGATAATATGGAGGAGCAGAAAGAGCAAGGAGATCAGTCTTTACAAGAAATGCAGGAGGATCTACAGAAGGCTCAGGTGACTAAAGAAACAGCTACAGATGTAACTGAGGTAAAAGATGCAGTAAGATCTATTAATCAACTAACTGAGGACATTGAGCTACAGGAGTCAGTAAATGTAGCTATGAATAACAAGGGTAAGAAAGAGCTATTTAATGTAGCTGATGAGTTTTATCAGGTTTTCAATCAATGTAAGCTCATGTATAAACCATTCTATAAATCAGTTATTGCAGAGGCATCTATCAATACTATTGATGCAGATATTGTCAAGATGGATGAGGTAGCTAAGCCTATTAATGCATCTTTTGGAGCTGTAAACAGCATCTTGACTGATAAGGGAGTTATTGAAAGAGGACAGAATCAGTTTAAGGGAAGTAACAAGCCTGTACATCTTAAACAGGTAGGTCTTGATACAGTAGATTTAAAGGAATTGAAAAGAGCATACCAACCATTAATTAATAAGTATTTCAGTACAGTTAGGTAAAGAGGTCAAAAGAGGTTAAAAGAGATCCAACTATTGTACAGAGACAGATCCTTCAAGGGGAGAGAGAGTTAGGAGCAATACACTACATCAGGAGACTACCAACATGGCACATGCAATTCTTGAGGGAGTTATTGTCCTATCTCTAATTAAGACTATGACACTCATTTTCAGTATTAAATCATAAGAGCAGGAGCAGGGCTTAAACAGTCTTGCTCTTTTTATATTCAGCGAGGGGAGAAACTAACATGATGAATTATAAATTTAACACTTGGATTCAATCAGGAGAGCAGGCAAAAGAGATCAGTAGTAAAGGGTATGACCTATTGAGGGCAGGTAATCAATCCTTTACAGGGCAGGTTATAGCCCACATTTTGTACAGGCATTACATTAAAGGGGATTCTTTCCATGTAATTAACAGAGAAAATAAAAGTATGCCTGCTAACATTATTAAGGGTATTCTAACAGGTACTTATAGTCCTAAAACCTTCAATGTTTTTATGGATCTAGCAGAAAATGAGACTGATACACTAGAGTCAATTTATTCAGATGTAAAAGAAGAGGGTGAGAATATTGGCTAAGTTAAACAGGCTTGAGTTTATGGATCTTAAAAGCAGATACTTGTCTAAATTAAGTGATAACAATATTCCAATGGATCAGGTAAAGCATTATATTTCTAAGGATATTACAGACAGCAAACAAGCTGAGAAGATGATTAAAGAGCTAGATAAAAAGTTTACAGAGATCAGGGAAGATGAGCTAGATCTACTGTTATTTGATGTATTAGAGATCTTGCAGGAGACACCTACTAAATGGACTGTAGATAAGGATAATAACTTGTATGTAGTTTATCCTCATCCAGTAATAAGTAATGACAGGATAACAGGAGTAGAGTACAAGCCTCACAAAAACTACTACTTTGAAGATGCTGAGCTTTTTGACAGGTACATTGCTCTACAGAATGCCATTGTTAAAAAAAGTAAAAAGAAAAAAGTATCAGGAGGCAGAGGCAGACCTTCTAAGTTTTCTACTGAGCAGATAGCTGAGTGGGCTAAGCTAAAAGATCAGGGCTACAGGTATAAGGATATAGCAGAAATTACTGATGTACATGCTACTACTATAGGTAGCTATGTAAGGAAATATAAAAAAGAGCAAAAGGCAGGGTAAAACATTCTATTACTTTAAAGGAGGTGAGAATCATGGCAAAAGGAATTAAAGTTACTCAATCAATAAATAAACAGTCAGCAAGATCTGTACAACCTGCAAAGGTACAAAGAAATGCAGGCAGGGCTACAGGATCTGCAAACAGGGCTCCAAATGGTAAAACAAGTACTGATAAATAAGAAAATATAAACAGTTAGATCAGGCAGGGTGTTTAATCCCTGTCTTTTCTTATGGATAAGAAGTCACACCAACACTACACAATAATAAAAGGGGAGCTTATAAATGATTAGATTAAATGCAGAAAGACTACAACATAGGGTGGAGCTAGTGAAGGAATATATGGATCTTGAGGGCAGTAACTACAATTTAGAGTCAGGTAGTATAACAATAGCTAAGAAAGTAGGAGAAGGATCTAGAAAGGCATCCATTACTACAGATGGATATGCTTACTACTCTTTAAGGGATGGATCTAGAGGCAAATATTATACAGTTTACTTACATCATATTGTAATGATCCTAGCTGATCCAGAGGAGTACATTATGCAGATGTCTAAAGATATGACTATTAATCATAAGTCAGGAGATAAGACAGATAACAGTCTGAATAATCTAGAATACCTGACATTAGAGGATAATCAGGCACATTCATACATTAATGGCTTAGGTCTAAGTAAAAGGTACAGGATAGAGGATCTGATTAGTTACAATGATGCTTATTGTATTTTAAGATCTTACTATGTAGATCAGGAGAGCATCAGGAATATTGCAGAGACTACAGATCTTACTGAGTCTGCTGTCAACAGGGTTGTAAGTGGGAAGGTATTTACTGGCATAAAAGCTATGTTTTCTGCTTTAAATGGATCTGTAAGAAACTCAGGAAATTCTACATTAAGAAATGGAGAGGTTAGAGACATTTTAAGCCTGTACTACACTTATAAAATGCCTCAGACAGAGATAGCTAAGAGGCACAATATCAGTAGATCCTCAGTAGCGATGATCTGTACAGGTAAAAGGTGGGCAAAAGTAAATAAGGAGTTTAAACAGGTGGGAGCATAAAAGCTCCTGCTTTATTAGTCTGAATGAATAAGGACTGAAAAGAGAGGTAGTTTATGCCTCTCCCTTTTTTAATGGCGCTATATAACTCTTAAGGTTTTCTCTTGGCTCTAAACCTATTTTAATCAAATCATCAATTCTTTCTAAAGTGATGGCTTGAGTAGCTATGTCTGTAGAAATATTTATATAAAAGGCTTGTAACTTTGTCATAGCAGGTAAGTCCTCCATCATTTCAATTATATCGCTGTGCTTTTCCCACTTATTCATTTTTAAATCCATTTGATAACCACTATCTCCATAGCTGAAAAAGTTAATATCTAGAGATTGCATTACTTCTTTAATTTGTCTTAACTTAATGAGGTTATATTGAAGCTCTTTTTCGACAGCATTTAAGGCAATCAGCTCTGCTTTTCTTTCTTGCTGTTGTATCCTTTGTCTCTGCTCTTCAAACTGCCTATTAAGATTGTACCTAGTATTTAACCAAGTAATTAATCCACCAATAACTGTACCTATAATCCCTGATAATAATGATATGTAGTCCACGCTAATCCTCCAATTAAGCAGTTTTTATGGTCTAAACTATTGACATGAGACTCTTTACATGGCATACATAGGATGCACTTCATGCCTGGCACATTTCATCTCGTTTACGTGGTCGTGGATAGCTTCCAGGTAAGGAAAAGTACGCCGGTTAAGCATCGTTTCAGCGGATACCATGACACCTTCATCGGAAAGGCGCTGGGAATTTTCAACCATTCGATCGAAATACATTTTACGATTATCTTCTGAAGGCTTTCTTTCCATACGGGCAAAACCGGTATGTATAAACTCTTCGATGGTCCCCCAGTTATGGGAAATGTGCAGCACATCCAGATACGGAATAATCGGGAGGTACCTTTTATAAGGCAGAGTTAAATTGGAATTGATCTGGGTGCGTACACCTCGGCTATGTGCATACTTTAATAGCGGAAGGACATATTGGTCGACTGATTTCTTAGACATCATAGGTTCCCCGCCTGTAATGCTTAGCGTTCGCAAGTGAGGAATTTCATCGAGACGTTCGAGGATCATGTCGATGGGCAGCGCATCTGGATCTTTATCTTGGAGTGTGTATCCGACCGCGCAGTGTTCACATCTCATATTGCACAGGGTCGTGGTAGTAAATTCTATATTAGAGAGTGTCATTTTTCCGTGTTCTTTTACGTCCATATAGGCTTCCCAGGGGTCGTATGATGGTGTGAGCTGGCGAAGGGTTGTGTTATTTTCTGACATTATAGGAAACTTCCTTTCTATCAATACGTTTCGTTCCGATTCAAACCTATCCTATTCTATCACTAATTCGTCCCCAGCCCCTATAATTCCTTTAGAAAAAAGTTCTGTAGAATACATTCGCAGTTCTTAAAGATAAGCTCCCGTTTGCGTAAGACTTAATTTCGAGATATTGGTATATGAGGATGGTCCTGCGGGGGACGATCTCGCTTTCCGGCCCTGCACGATGCAGGGTCGTTCGACGTTGCCACAGGACGTGGCGATCTTAGTCGAACTTCTTATATGTGGTAAGCTTCCTCAGGCTTCGCCTTCCGTGATCTTACCGATCATGTTCATCCCGCAGGAGTCTACATCGTCCCCTCCGGACCTTGCGAAATAGGGAGCTCGAAATCATGTTTGAAACACTCTGGTTTATGGTGGAGACTTCTTTAATAACGAGCTTCTCCTTCTGGATGAATCCTGCTATAGAAGCATTCGAGGCGGATCGAGCATCGCCCTATCGCTTATAGAAGGGGCCGTTCACTCTTCAATCATAGGGTGGCGAAGGAAACGACGAGACTCCCAGGTTAAAAGCGTAAGCACCTTGGTCAGCGTCGTATGGACTGGACTGAGCTGGCGGAGATAAAGAAAACACGAAGAGCGGAGCGATTCGATGTTGCCTTATCGTACAGAAGTGAGGGAAGTCTCACTAGACGCTAGGTGCTGGAGCTGGATAGCACTCCACGCCGTTTAGGCATTGGTTTATGATACACCTATCCTGAGTGTAAGAACGGGAGAAGGTGCTAGGCGAGACCCCACAGGGAGTGTTAACGACTGAGGAGGCTCATTTAAAAGGAGGATCGACTAAAGTCACCACGTCCTGTGGCAACGTCGATCGACCCTACGGTCGTGTAGGGCCTCAAATGTGGAATCACCCCGAAAGACACGACCAGCATAAGCCGACCATCAAAAGGATTGCGGTTTTTCAATCCGTTGATGAACGGCTTATGTCTCGAGTGTCTGGGTGATGGAACAAGTCGAGTTGTTTCCGTAGCCACCCTCATCGATTTTAGGCAACGGGCCCAAGTTATCTCGAAACTGAGTCTTCCACTAAACGTTCCTTTAGCTGAATAAGTTATCAAATTAGCAAATACTTAACGGGGTTATGAAAAGAAGGGGAACATGTTGGCTTTATAGAAATTCTAAAAGACGCTGATTAGGAGGCGATAGGATGGAAAAAACAGTTTTAATAACGGGTGCTTCAAGCGGTTTTGGTTTTCAAACAGCCGTAAAGTGCGCAGAACGAGGATTTCACGTGATCGCAACTATGAGAAATATGGATAAAGCTAAGGCATTTTTTTCAGGAGATATAGATGAAGAAATTACTCGACGCATTGAAGTCTGGCCACTTGATGTGACCGATTCTTTCTCATTATTTGAATTTGAAAATCGAGTGCAGCAAACGGAACGAATTGATATATTAGTCAACAATGCAGGATACGCTTTAGGTGGATTTGTTGAACAAGTTCCTATTGAAGCGTACAGACGTCAATTTGAAACGAATCTCTTTGGCGTCATTCGTGTAACCCAAGCCATTCTGCCAATCATGAGACGGCAGAAAAGCGGAAAGATCATGAATGTCAGTAGTGTGAGTGGTTTAATAGGCTTTCCGGGATTATCCGCCTATGTTGCATCCAAGCATGCACTGGAAGGATTTTCAGAAAGTCTGAGACTCGAGATGAAACCATTCGGCATCGATGTAGCACTAATTGAGCCAGGGTCCTATCAGACGAATATCTGGTCCTCCGGGATGGAACTTCCTGAGGAGGCCCACAATCCTGAATCCCCATACGCCGATTACATGAAAGATCTTTGGAAAGCCATGCAGCAGGGGAAACGGAGTGACCCTGGTGATGTGTCCCGGCTCATGACCAGGCTTGCCGGCAAAGACCACTTACCCAGACTGAGATACCCGATCGGCCCCGGTGTCAGGTTCAATATTATCCTGAAAAGGGTGCTGCCCTGGGCATGGCTTGAAAAGCTGATTCTGAGCCAAATACAATCCTCCTAGTTTCGTAATCCAAAATCTGGGTAACAGTACAGAAGGAAATGAAAGGGGAGATCGGTCATGGCAGAACAACCAATCATATTAAAAGGAGCAGAGGAAATCCGCTTCGAAGGGAATGAAGTAGGTATCCTCATCTCTCACGGATTTACCGGCACGAATCAAAGTATGAGACCTCTGGCGGAAGCTTATGCAAAAGAAGGATACACCGTTTGTGCTCCGCGATTAAAAGGTCACGGAACAACACCTGAAGATATGGAAACCACCTCTTATGAGGACTGGATCGAGTCAGTGGAAGATGGCTATCATTGGCTGAAAAATCGTTGCGACATGATTTTTGTGGTTGGTTTATCCATGGGTGGTACACTAGCTCTTCATATCGCAAAGAAATTCCCAGACATAAAAGGCGTGATTCCTATTAATGCGGCTATTAAAATTCCAGCAATGGAAGGAACGGTCGCTATGGAAGAGCGTTTTATAGATGCGATTGGTTCCGATATTAAAAATCCGGAAGTGGAAGAGCTGGCTTATGAGAGAACGCCTGTACGTTCAGTCAATCAGCTGCTTACCTTAATGACCCAGGTGGAAGAAGGGATGTCAGATATTCATTGTCCGATTCTAATTTTTGTATCGGATGAAGATCATGTGGTTCCGCCTCATAATTCAGAGATGATCTTTGACTCCGTTTTTTCTGAACATAAAGAAATTGTCCATTTAGAAAACAGCTACCATGTGGCTACGCTCGACCATGATCAAGACTTAATTATTGAGCGAAGTCTGGAATTCTTTGAAATGTACGCCAAGACAATGGGGTAACCATCAGATCGCCATTGGGTAAAAGAAAGATTAGTTGAAGATTTAACGGAAAACTACTATAATATGGAATATCAAGAAAAGTAACGGTATAAAGCCTTCAAGGGGAGCCCTCCGGCTGAGAGTGAACGATGTTCAGACCCTTCGAACCTGTCAGTTAATACTGGCGCAGGGATGGCGGCTTTTTTGATGGTGCAATGCAGTCGGGAATCCTCCATCAGGAAGCTTCCCTTTGGCATTGCTTTTTTTGTGTCTTTAAAAGGAGAGGATACAATGCAAAATAGACGAGTATTATTTATGGTAGAAGTGGCGATTTTCTCAGCCCTTGCCATCTTGCTAGATATTATTCCGTTTCTATCCTTTAAATTGTGGGCTCAGGGCGGATCGATATCATTTGCCATGGTTCCGGTCTTTATTATGGCCTTCCGCTGGGGTGTGAGAGGCGGAGTGTTAACCGGATTGTTACTGGGATTCTATCAGATCCTGACCGGGGCCATCATTATCACTCCTATGCAAACCGTGATCGACTACATTCTGGCATTTGCGGTCATTGGTCTTGCAGGAGTAGTAGCGAAACCATTGTGGAATTCGATTAAAGAAGATCATAAAAAGTCGTTAGTCATGTGGATAGCTATCGGCTGTCTTATTGGCAGTTCTCTTAGGTTTATCGGTCACTTCATTGCCGGTATTATATTTTACGGGAAATTTGCACCAGAAGGTCAGCCTGTTTGGTTATATTCTCTGCTCTACAATGGCGGCTATATGCTCCCTGCCTTTATCCTGAGTGCCCTTGTTGTCAGCCTGCTCTTTGTGAAGCGTCCCAAGTTAATCGTAAGATAAATAAAACCCTGACTAGAGTCCCTCTTTCTAGTCAGGGTTTTTAGGTGGATCCACCTATTATTTACCAGGTTTGAGCCAAAAGGATTAGGGCTAAACTGTAAAGTATTTAAAAAGGGGGACCGTAACGTGAAGAAACTTAAGAACTTACATAAAAGCAAGGTCTTTTGGATTATATTGGCATTTATACTCATACTTTCTATTACGATTGGTTATCACACATCCTGGAAGGCTCTTCCTGAAGGAGTTTCGTATGAGGGAGATGTTCATTCCATGGATGATATTGAGTTCTTTTACGATCTGACTTATGAGAATGAATCAGGGGAAACGGTGCACGACAGGCAGATCTTTCAGGAGTTAAATAACACGATTGCGGAAGCGGATGACTTTATTGTCGCAGACATGTTTTTATTTAATGGTTACACGAATGGAGAGAAAGATTTTCCTGCTATTTCAGAGAATCTGGTAAACGCCATTGTCCGTCAGAAAGAAGAAGTTCCGGATCTTAAAGTTGTGTTTATTACCGATCAGATTAACACGATTTATGGATCCTATGAATCGGAGACCATTCGCCGTCTGGAAGATGCTGGGGTAGATGTGGTTTTAACAAATTTGAATAAACTGCGCGACTCAAACCCTGTCTACTCCAGCATCTGGCGTCTGTTCTTTTCCTGGACAGGCACAGAAGGAGAAGGCTGGATCGGTAACCCACTGGCTAAAGAAGCACCGGATGTTACCTTGCGCTCATATTTAAAACTGCTGAATATTAAAGCCAATCATAGAAAGCTGCTCGTTACAGAGGATGCGGCTATGGTTTCGACAGCCAACCCTCATGATGCAAGTGGCTATCATGAGAATGCAGCGTTTAAGATGGAAGGTCCGATTATTAAAGATATCTTAGAGGCAGAGGAAGCTGTGGTCAATTATTCTGGAGAAGCTGACTTCCCAGCGTATGAAAACCGCTCCTGGGAGAAACAGGAAGGTAACTTAACGGCTCAGTTTGTTACGGAAGGAAAAATCTATCGCTCGATACAGCAAGAGTTGAAAAAAGCGGGAGAAGGCGATGAAGTGTGGCTCGGCATGTACTACTTGTCGGATCGCAAAATTATAGACCTTCTGGACAAGGCAGCGGATCGAGGGGCAACCGTCAATATTGTGATGGATCCGAATAAAAAGTCCTTCGGCCATGAGAAACCTGGACTTCCTAACCTGCCGGTAGCAGCGGAAATGCAGCGGCTTGGAAATAACAACATTAACCTACGCTGGTATGATGTCAATATTGAACAGTACCATGCCAAAATGCTGTATATTAATAAAGGAAGCGATAGTGTAATCATCGGGGGTTCTGCGAATTACACCCGCCGTAATCTGGCGAATTTAAACCTGGAAGCGGATGTGGTGATTAAAGGGAATTCAGAAGAGGACGTTTTTCAAGAGGTAGACCAATACTTCGATCGGATCTGGAATAATGACAGCGGCCATTACACAGCCGACTATGAGGAATACAAAGGGAACTTAACTCTTGTTCGCTACATTACGTATCATCTGCAAAAATGGACCTGGTTTACTACCTATTAAAAAAAAAAGCTCACTGACAGCGTCAGTGAGCTTTACCTTTGATTTAGTCTAAAATGCCTGAAGCTTTCTCCTGGTCGGTCAGAATTAAAAGAACTTTTCCTTCATCCATATCCTCTTCATACTCATCAGCTTCAGACTCTGAGAATCCCATTTCCTGAAGCTTCGTACGCAGTTCGTCACCTTGTTTACTGAAAATGTTACTGATGATATTGGTGAAATCCTGCTCGGAAAAACCAATCGTGTTTGCATCTACATTATTGGCGATGCGTTTGGTGCGGTCGTCATCATGAGAAAGAATATAAATATCTGTTGGATGAACACCATTGTCCTGCAAGGATTTAACGTCTGTCATCAATTTTTCATCATTGCTATATTCACGAATCATCGGTTTCATTCGTATCATCTCCTCTTTTCAATAATAATTTACAGTAGATGTTATACCCTTTCATTAATTATAGAAACATAGCGATGTTCTCTATTTTAAAGAAGGAGTTATAAGGATAAAGGTCGAAAAAGTACGGAATGGAGGGAAAAATTATGAATAAAAATAAATCGAATATTATCGCCACGTTCTCTATCGCAGGATATGATCCGAAAACGGGAGAGTTAGGAGTGGCCGTACAGTCGAAGTTTCTAGGGGTAGGTTCGGTTGTTCCCTGGGCTAAAGCGGGTGTGGGAGCAATTGCGACCCAGGCTTTTGCTAACCCTTCCTACGGACCGAATGGACTTTCCCTTCTTGAAAAAGGTCATACAGCGAGTGAAGTGATTGAGAAACTGACGGCGGAGGATGAATTTTCAGAAGATCGTCAGGTAGGGATAGTAGATGCAAAAGGAAATACCGCCACTTTCACAGGTAAGCAGTGTTATGAGTGGGCAGGCGGAATAACCGGAGAACATTATGCGGCACAGGGAAATATTCTGGTGAACGAAGAAACGGTAACCCATATGGGGCGTGCTTTTGAGCAAGCTTCGGGGTCTCTCGCCGACCGTTTGCTGGAAGGATTAAAAGCTGCTCAGGAAGCTGGAGGAGACAGCCGCGGAAAACAATCCGCTGCTATTTATGTTGTCAAAGATAAAGGCGGGTACGGCGGCTTGAGTGACGTTTTTGTGGATCTTCGGGTGGATGACCACCCTGAGCCTATCCAGGAACTTTCACGCATTTATCAACTGCAGCAGCTCTATTTTGGAGAAACACTTGAGAAGCATAGGTTACCCGTTGAAGGGGAAGTGAAAGCGGATATTATCGCTCAACTCCACCGGTTAAACTACATGGAAAGCGTCGATTTACCAGACTCTGACGTGTATGATGCGCTAACAGCATATCTGCATACGGAAAACTTTGAGGGCAGAGAACAGGAAAGAGGCTGGATCGACCAGAAAGTCCTCGCGTTTATGAAAAACCAGAAATAGGGACGGCTCTCATATAAAAAAGAGATCCATCCAATCATCCAATCATCTTATTGCTTCTTTCAGATAAGCTCCCTTTACTTGAAGACTTGATTTCGAGATATTTGTTGAGCGGAAGGTCCTCCGGGGGACGATTTCGCTTTCCGCGGGAATGCGCGGAGCCTCCTCAGGCTTCGCCTTCCGGGGTCTCCCCTGTCATTTTCATCCCGCAGGAGTCTACATCGTCCCCCCCTCCGGACCTGGCCGAATCAGAAACTCGAAACCACTAAATACACTGGTTGCTTAGTGAGAAAAAAGGATGGGATGAAGAGTGTATTTCATGCTAAAACGATGTGAAAAAGTTTGTCATAGAAGCATTTAGGACCTATTTAGAAGAAGAGCTTTCTCTTTTCTGAAAGGGTCCGTTATTCTCCCTTGGCTGGGTGGGTGGGGAAATGGCGAGACTCCCATGGGAGAAGGAATCAGGTGAGATCCCGCAGGGAGTGAAACGAGCGAGGAAGCTCACCGTTCCCCCATAGGAAAGCGAGTTATTTCCCCACCAGCCACCTCCTCATCTTGCAACGGACCTAAGATATCTCGAAACTGAGTCTTCCACAATCCGGCCCTATACTGTAACAACTTGCTTATAAGATCACCAGACACATTTAATGAGTCTTTAATAACAGGTGTTTTTCTATTCAATGAATTGGTTAAATATGTTAAATTAAGGTTGACCAAGAATATCATGTCACTTTAATAAAGGTGGTTTTCAGGATGGGTTTAGTCATTGTACTCCTGATGATTGCAGCGCAAGCTATGTTTCTAATCAGCTGGGGAAAATCAGGCTACGACTGGGGTACGTTCGAAGAAGACCGTAAAGAAAAGTGAGGCTCAACAGCTAGGTTAAGAAGGTACGAAGCGAAAGACCCGATGAAAGATCATTGGGTCTTTTTGTCCTTCCAGTTAACACGATTTCGTAATTAGGACGACCTTGGAGTGAGTTTGATGGAAAACGGTGTAGCGAATCATGTTTTTGACATAATGTTTATTATAAAGTTGGCAGCCATTATAGTTCCTTTAATAGGTATTTCTTTTATTTTGAGGAACCTATTAGGGGCAGATAAGAAGAAATGGTTTTCCTATAATCATATTAATGATTTTCATAAAAAAGGGGACTCGAGGCTTCGTGGTTTATTTATAATCCTTATCCTCGCATCGTTGCCGTGGACTATAAATAAGCCATTGGCTATATCGGCAATGGTAGCCATATTTACAGTAGTCCTGCTTGGCTTTCAGGCCTTCGCAGAATGGAAGTTCTCCTCTAACAGACAGAATTTTAAAGTCTCCCTGGTGGAAATCGGACTATTTTTAATAGCTTTACTAGGTGTAGTATTCTGGTTTAGCTAGAGGAACTTTTGAAAAAGTAAAGAATGAGGGGCGTCAATGGAAGATTTAAGAGATAAGATTTATGGAAGCATTCTGGTGGCAGCGGGAGTAATTATTGGAATTACCCTGGTGCTGTCTTATTTTGGCCTTTTTGAAGATCTTCGAATGCTGCGAACTCTAATTGTCGTAGTGATGATTGTACTTATTATCTTCATTCTGGTTCGGTGGAAAGAACAATTAGATGAAAAATATAAATAGTGCACGGCAATAAAGTGTCAGCTTACATAGGACTAAGCTGACACTTTATTGTTTCATAAAAAAGAAAATCGACATTGACTTTACTAGTTAATTTTATTAACATCTAATTAGATAGATAACTAATTAGATGGAAAAGGAGACTTATTATGCAGTTAGATAAAATGGTAGCCTTTCATAAAGCCGCTGGGGACCCAACACGGTTACGTATTATTGCTCTGCTTAGACAGGGACCGCTTCATGGGCAAGCTATTGCAGGGAAACTTGGCCTTAGGCCGCCGACAATTACCCATCATTTAAAAAAATTAAAGGATACGGGAATGGTTTACTCACGCCGGGATAAAAACACGATTTATTTTTATCTGGATGAAAAGAAACTTACATTTATGGCAGAGGCTGTGACACGAATAGGAGATGAAAATGTGAAGGCTGATAAAGAATGGCAGGTAACAGAGAAAGAGGAGCGCCAGATTCTTCAAAGCTTTATCACGGTAGATGGAAAACTCAAGCAGATGCCCAGCCAGTTGAAAAAGCGTGTCGTTATTCTGGCTTATTATGTTAAAGCATTCCAACCAGGAAAAACTTATGAGGAGAAAGAAGTGAACGAATACATTCAAACGTTCTTTGAGGATTATGCTACGGTGCGAAGAGAATGGATTATGCATCACTTCATGTACAGAGAGAACAATCGTTATGAACTTAACCCTGAAGAAATGTGGCCCGTCGTTGTCTAATGATGACGCTGGTCTCTTTTTTTTAACCGACTAATTAGATAAGTATCTAATTTTAAATTATGGAGGGTATAAGGGATGTTAGCAAACGATTCGTACCGCCGCTTGTTTTATTCAGGTATCATTAGTGGAGTGGGGGACAGATTCAGCCAGGTCGCCGTGTTGACACTTATTCTGCAGGTTACCGGCTCAGGGATGGCGGTAGGGACAGCACTCGGTCTGCGGATTTTTCCTTACCTTTTTCTTTCGCCGAGCGGTGGAAAAGCCGCCGACCGAATCGCTCCCCAATACCTTATGATAGCCGCTGACTTGCTTCGGATTCCTTTTGCCCTCAGCTTTGCTTTGATTGAATCGGATAAGGATATGTGGATGGCTTTCACAGGAATTTTCGTCCTGTCATGCGGGGAGGCTTTTTATCAGCCGTTTAGAAAAAGCACGATTGGAAAGATAACCGAACCTTCACAATTAACGGTAGTTAATGGACTGGAACAATTTAGAACCGGAGTTGTGCTTATTTTAGGGTCCGTAACAGGGGGCGCCGCTGCCTATTTTTTTGGAACGTACATAGTGTTTGTGTTTAATGCCGTGTCATTTGCTGCAGCCGCTTTTCTAATTAGAAAACTGGAAGTAAAGAAAAACCCTGTTCAAGAGAACTCCGAACCTCAACGCTTAGAGATGAAAGCCCGGGACTGGCTGAGTACAGGTATTATTCTGGTAGTCTTCATTCAATGGTTAGGGGCAGGGATGGACGGAATTTTTAACGTACTGATCAGCGTCTATGCCGTTGAAATTTTTTCGAGCGGTGAGCTTGGGGTAGGTCTACTTTATGGTGCGCTTGGAACGGGACTCATGACGAGTTTTTTCTTAATGAAAATTGTGAAGCGTCATCTCCTGCTCTTTTCCATACTTGCGCTTGTCATGGAGGGGGTACTGCAGGGGGATGCGAGCCAGGCGGGAACCTTATATCAGCTTATGCTCTCTTTTTTTGTGATAGCTCTGATCGGCGGAATGTCGGGAACTTTCCTGGATACACTCGTTATGAAAAGGATTCCTTCCGTCCGGCAGGGTAGTGTGTTTGGGTTTATTGAATCAGGTTCGAATGTAATCCTTGGCATGACGATGGTAGGTGGCGGATTAGCGGTAGAGGTTTTTCCTATCAGGAATGTAGGGTTTACAGGTGGGATGGTCGGGTTTGTTAGTGGACTTTTAATTCTTATGTACAGGTTGTTCAGGCATAAATATTTGAAAAAACAGTCATAAGTTGGAACAATAGGATATAGTTACCAGTGTTAAGCTGGAAAGCTATGGGTGCAAAGGTTTAAAACTTTCCAAAAGAGGAAAATAAGTTGTAATTACTGGGAAGAGGGAGGAACTATGAGTAAAGGTACAAAAACGTGGAATATGGTTCGTGTAGATGGTTCTGACGCCTATGCAACGACGGACATTGTGGCCGAAGAGTTTCCTCTCACCATTATGATTAATGGCCAGGAGTTTGCCACAATGGTCTGTACCCCGGATCACCTGGAAGAATTGGTGATTGGGTTTTTGGCAACCGAAGGAGCAATTTATACCATAAAGGAAATAGAACAGCTATCTATAGATGAAGAACGAGGATTTGCTTATGTGGAAACTTCTCGCCCCATTCCAGTGGGAGAAAGCGAACAGAAACGCTGGATTGGTTCGTGCTGCGGGAAGAGCCGGGCTTTTTATTTTCAAAATGATGCGAAAACGGCCCGCACCGTGATGAATCAGTTTACTTTATCTCCGGAAAGCTGCATGCAGCTGATGGAATCGTTTCATGAAAACGCCCACACCTTTCAGCGTACGGGCGGGGTCCACCAGGCGGCCATAGCATCAGATGGAAAAATAGAAACACAGTTTTCTGATATAGGAAGACATAATGCTTTAGACAAGCTATATGGCCACGTCATTAAAAACGGAGGCCGCAAAAAAGATCACGTCATTATTTTCAGCGGCCGCATTTCTTCAGAGGTACTCTTGAAAGTTTCTAAAATGGGAATCGGGTGCCTGCTGTCTAAGTCGGCTCCTACCGATTTAGCCCTGCAGCTTGCTGCAGATTTAAACATAACCGCTGTCGGATTCATACGCGGCGGGAGGATGAATGTCTATACTCATCCGGAGCGTATTGATTTAAAAGAAAATAATGAAACCGTCACACCGAACAGGGAGGAATTCAATTGAACGACAGAGACCATACCGTCGTGACCATTAATGGCACGGAATATTTAGCTGATCCGGGGCAGAATTTATTAGATTTAATTAACACAACAGACGAGGATGTACCTCAAATATGCTACAACGAATCCCTTGGGCCGATCCAGACATGTGATACATGTATGGTTCAGGTTAATGGGGAAATTCAGCGAGCCTGCGGAATGAAAGTGGAAGCAGGAATGCGGGTCCAGACGAAGCTGCCTCATGTACATAAAGCACAAAAAGAGGCGCTTGATCGGGTGCTTGAAAAGCACGAACTTTATTGCACCGTTTGTGATTATAATAATGGAGATTGCGAGATTCATAATACCATGGCGGACTTCGGGCTTGATCACCAGTCCCGTCCGTTTCAGCCGACATCTTATAACCGTGATGACTCCGGGTCTTTTTACCGATATGATCCGGATCAGTGCATTCTTTGCGGACGCTGTGTAGAAGTCTGTCAGGACATTCAGGTAAACGAAACGCTGACCATTGACTGGGAACGCCAGGAGCCTAGAGTTATCTGGGATAACGATGTGCCGATTGACCAGTCTTCGTGTGTAAACTGCGGCCAATGCTCTACCGTCTGCCCATGTAATGCCATGATGGAAGTCGGAATGGAAAAAGAAGCCGGCTTTTTAACCGATCAGCAGCCAGGTATTTTAAAATCGATGATCGACTTAACGAAAAAAGTGGAAACGGGGTACGGGCCTTTATTTGCCGTATCTGATTCAGAAGCGGCCATGCGTGAAGAGCGTATCGATAAAACGAAAACCGTTTGCACCTACTGTGGAGTTGGCTGCTCTTTTGATGTATGGACAAAAGACCGCCAAATTCTGAAGGTAGAACCTCATCCTGAGTCCCCGGCAAACGGCATTTCCACCTGTGTCAAAGGGAAATTTGGCTGGGATTATGTGAACTCAGATGATCGTCTGCAAAAACCGCTGATCCGCCGCGGAGATACCTTTGAAGAAGTAGAGTGGGAAGAAGCAATTGCTTATGCGGTTCGCCGTATGAATGAAATTAAAGCTGAAAAAGGAGCCGATCATCTAGGGTTCATTTCTTCTTCTAAAGCGACCAATGAAGAGTCTTACTTGATGCAGAAGATTTCCCGCCAGGTCATTGGTACGAATAACGTCGATAACTGCTCTCGTTACTGCCAGGCACCTGCCACCAAAGGTCTATTCCGTACCGTTGGCTATGGAGGAGATTCCGGGTCCATTGATGATTTAGCTAAATCTGAGCTAGTGATGACCATTGGTTCAAATACTGCAGAGTCTCACCCGGTGCTAGCTTCAAGAATCAAACGTTCCCAAAAGCTGTTTGGCCAAAAACTGTTCGTATTTGACCTGCGAAAACACGAAATGGCTAAACGCGCAGATCGTTTCTTCAGCCCTAAATCCGGTACCGATCTTGTATGGATTTCTGCGGTAACGAAGTACATTCTGGACCAGGGCTGGGAAGATCAAAACTTCTTGAACGACTGGGTAAATGGTTTTGAGGATTACAGAGAAAGCCTGGAGCCGTTCACTTTAGAATATGCTGCCAATATGACTGGCTTCTCAGAAGAGAACTTGAAAGACCTTGCCAAGGAGATTGTGGAAGCCAAAACGGTGTCCGTCTGCTGGGCGATGGGTGTAACGCAGCATATGCTGGGAAGCGATACGAGTACAGCCATTTCCAACCTGCTATTGATCACAGGTAACTACGGCAAACCGGGCACAGGCGCGTATCCACTTCGCGGTCACAACAATGTACAGGGCTGCAGTGACTTTGGAAGTCAGCCTGACCAATACCCAGGCTATGAAAGCGTAACGGATGATGAAGTAAGAAAACGTTACGAAGAGGCATGGGGTGTGGATCTGCCACAGGAAAAAGGCATGGACAACCACGAAATGATAGAAGCCATTCATGATGGCAATCTGTCCATGATGTATGTGATTGGGGAAGATACAGGAATCGTCGATGCCAACATCAACTACGTAACTGCCGCTTTTGAAAAACTCGATTTCTTTATCGTGCAGGATCTGTTCCTTACACGAACAGCGGAATACGCAGACGTTGTTCTTCCGGCTTCTCCAAGTTTAGAGAAAGAAGGGACGTTCACGAATACGGAAAGAAGGATTCAACGATTGTATCAATCTTTAGAGCCGCTGCAAGGAACAAAACCAGATTGGGAAATCCTGCAGGATATCGCTAAAGAAGCAGGCTTTGATTGGAATTACAAGCATCCATCTGAAATTATGGACGAAGCGGCAAGTCTGGCTCCTTTATTTGCCGGTGTAACTTACGATCGTCTGGAAGGCTATGATTCTCTTCAGTGGCCAGTAGCGAAAGATGGAACAGACGAGCCATTGCTCTTCGTAGATGGTTTTCCATTCGAGGATGGGAAAGCGCGCCTTTATCCATTAGACTTTGAATTAATGTATGACACCACAGAAGAATATGATTTACACGTAAATAATGGACGTTTACTGGAGCATTTCCACGAAGGGAATATGACGTACCGTTCCGCAGGTATATCCAGGAAGACACCGGATTCCTTCGTAGAGGTTTCAGAGGAGCTGGCGAAAGAACGGGGCATTGAAGAAGGAGCCCGGGTTAAGCTGATCTCTGAATCAGGTGAAGCGACTGGAACTGTAACCGTTACGGATCGTGTGAAAGGGAAAGAGCTGTTCGTGCCGATGAATGGAACCGGAAAATCAGCGGTGAACCTGCTTACCGATAACCGGGTCGATAAGGACACAGATACACCAGCTTATAAAGAAATTGCGGTGAAAATGAAAGTGCTTAAGAAAAAAGGTAAATCACCAATTCCTGATAACAATCATAGACGCGGTAATCCTGTCCCTCAAATCAGTGTTAAAGTTGAGGAGAAATGGAAGCGTGACGATTACGAATTTCCTGGAAGTCAGGTGAAGCGATAATGGCGAAACCAATTACGAGTATTAAAAAGTATGAAGCCAGCCGCGAGGAACAAATTGAGAAAGATTTTGAAGAAGTAAAAGCGGCCATTGCCGATAATAAAACAGCCATTTTAAAGGGAATTGATCTTTTAAAAGCTCTTGAGGAAAGTGAGACGCTGGATGCTGCTACGGCTTTCACCTACAAACGAAAAGAAATACTCGCTAACATTGTAGAGGAAATCAACCGTGATATGTACACGGGTATTCTGGAGAATATTCCAGAAATCGTCTATCTGCTCGGCGATCTAGACCTGAAGACAGTAAGGGACGTGACCTCTAAGCTTAACCAGGGTATGGAGGAGATGAACGCTGCTGCATCCTCCAATGAAAAAACTTCTGTTTTGGATTTAGCTAAAGCCTTGAAAGATCCTGAGATTAATCGCAGCATTACCATGCTCATGAATTTCCTAAAAGGTATGGGACGTAATTAAATAATGAATGTGTAAAGCAACCCTCTCCTTCAAGCCTCTGGGAGAGGGTTGCTTTTTAGTTTGGTTTCTCTGAAAAGAATGACGCAGAATAATTACCGTGTTGATTATTCATCAGAGTAATCTTCGACAATCGGGCCGTTTACTGTAAGACTCGAATTCGAGATAAATCTGGGGCCGTTACTTAAAAAGGTATAGGGTTGGTGGGGAAATAACTCGCTTTCCTATGGGGGAACGGTGAGCTTCCTCGCTCGTTTCACTCCCTGCGGGATCTCACCTGATTCCTTCTCCCATGGGAGTCTCGCCATTTCCCCACCAACTCAGCTACGGGAGAATAACGGACCCTTCCAAAAAAGTGAATGCTCTCCTTCTAAATAGGTCCTAAATGCTTCTATGACAAGCTTTTCCACATCGTACTAGCATGAAAATACACGCCTCATCCCATGCTTTTTTCTCACCAAGCAAATCGTGTATGAAGTGATTTCGAGTTTCTGATTCGGCCAGGTCCGGAGGGGGACGATGCAGACTCCTGTGGGATGAACATGATCGGTAAGATCCCGCAGGGCTGTTAAGCCCGAGGAAGCTTACCACATGCCCACGGAAAGCGAAATCGTCCCCCGGAGGACCTAATTCTCTCAAAAGTCTCGAAACTGATTATTACAGTATCGGGAGCTTAACTGTAATAATCAATATGGAGATTTGGCGGAACTTTGAATAGAAAAGAGAAAAGTTCGTAAAGGTGGTAAGATAGTAATCAAGCTTGCTAGGAAAGGTGATTGTATATGCAGTTAAAACCAATTTATAGAATTAGAACCTTCGTTGTTCCAGATTATTTGGAGAAAGTCAAATTAAAGGGGTATTGAAGATTGATGACTTAGAATATGGTCATTATAAACATGTGGTCTGGCATTCCAATGATGGAGTAGAGCAGTTTGTTCCTTCTGAAACTTCCGTACCAACAGAAGGGAACATAGGAGAAACGACTAAGGTTACTTCGGTTCGAGTGGAATTTTCCATTCCGAGAGATGAAAAGCTGCTAAGAAACATTATTGAACATGGTATTTACCCTAACCATCCCTGGGATGAGCCTGTTGTCCAAGTAACGGAAGAATTAGAAGCGAGAAAGCATGATTCATTTTCAACTGAACCCTCTTGAATAGGCGGATAATAAAAAAAGACTTTTATGTAAGGTCTTGTTTCATGTGAAAAGTCCCAGATGGATCTCACCTGGGACTTTTACATATTTGTTAAATCTCAAAGAAAAACCAAATAATCATGATGAGTTGGATCACGATTTTCGCTACCGTCCCGCTTAAAAACCCAAACAGAGAACCGATGGCGGCTTTCCATGCTTCCTCATTGGATCTTTTCTGAATCAGTTCCGTCACGATCACGAGAATGAATGGCAGAACGATAATTCCAAACGGCGGGATAATAAATGAACCAACGATGACACCAACTGCGGCCATGCGCTCTCCCCACTTACTTCCTCCATATCGCTTTACAAAATAGCTGTTCGCTATAATATCCGAGACGATTAGTAATACCGTTAATAGGATAATGCCTGTCCAGAAAAACCATGATAATTCTTCGCCATTAAGAAAGAAGAAATAAGCCAGAAACCCGATCCATAAGACCAGTGGTCCGGGAATGATCGGAAAAATAATACTTGCGAAGCTGGCTAAAAAACATACGATAATAATGGCCCATATGAGAACTTCCATGGATGAACCTCCTTTACTTTTCATTTTTGCATACGATTGAGCATGACAATGGTTCCCTTACCATCATAGAAAAACCGAGCTTGGCAGGCAAGCTCGGTTTTGGTGAAATTTATTTAAGTCCTAATTCCTGACGGTCAGGTGGAGCCATAAATTCAGGTCCTACTGGATCTTGAATATGCTTGCGCAGAATTTCATCGATATCCTGCATCGTTTCCTGATCAATGCTGAAGTTTTCCACTTCCTTAACAGGGTCCAGCTGATCCGGACGACGGCCGCCCATTAAAGCGACTCCGGAACCTGGCTGATCAAGCACCCAGCGAAGTGCGAGGTGCAGGACGCGTTTACCGTAACGGTTCTGAGCGAGCTGATCCAACTCATGAACAGCGTTTAAGTACTGCTTGAATCTTGGCTGCTGAAACTTAGGATCTTCATTTCTCAAATCATCGCCTTCAAACTCCCGGTCAGAGGACATTTTGCCTGAAAGAAGACCGCGGCAGAGGGATCCGTAAGAAATCGTAGTCATATTGTGTTCCTGTACATAAGGAAGAATATCCTTTTCAATATCTCTTTCAAATAAGTTATACGGTGGCTGCAGCGTATGAATCGGTGCTGCTTCCCTGAATATATCCATTTGTTCTGGTGAAAAGTTACTTACACCAATCGCTTTAATTTTACCTTGCTTATGAAGGTAGTGCAGTGCTTCTGCCGTTTCGTGAATCGGTGTAATCGGGTCAGGCCAGTGTACCTGATAGACATCAATGTAGTCTGTCTGCAGGCGCTGTAAGGAGTCTTCCACTTCTTTATGAATTCGTTCTTTGCTTCCATTTCTAAAAACAGCGTCATCGTTCCAGTCCATGCCTACTTTGGTTGCCAGGACGATATCCTCTCGATTTCCGTCATATTGCTGAACGGCTTTTCCTACAATTTCCTCGGAGCGTCCAAAACCATATACTGGAGCGGTATCAATAAGATTAATTCCATGATCAAGCGCTGTATGAATGGTATCTATGGATTGTTTTTCATCTGTTCCACCCCACATCCAGCCGCCGATCGCCCATGTTCCTAATCCGAGACGACTTGCATTGATGGAAGTACCTTGAATATTTGTTTTTTCCACTTCCGTTCACCTCCAAAATTATAGCATCTCATGCTCTGAAGTATGTACCCGGTACTAACCCTGTCTAATCATCCGAGAGCCTGTCCGGCCTATTAATTGTATTCATTTATTTATCCAATTGAGATATAATGGCAAAGGGGAGTGATCATATGGAGACGGCCAAACGTACATATACAGAACCAAAGCCGAAAAAAAGGTGGAAAAAAATCGTTTTTATCCTGGGGTTGATTTTAATGGCAATCGTCGCAGGTTTTGTTATTTTTGTAAGCGTTTACACAAGTCGAAGCTTACCGGAAGTAAGTGGAGAAATTCAGTTGGAATCGCTCAGCAGTGCAGTAGAAGTGGTTCGTGATGAAAAGGGCGTACCTCATATTACTGCAGATTCATCGCGTGATTTATTTATTGCTCAAGGGTACGTCCAGGCACAGGACCGTTTATTTCAAATGGAACTTGCCAGGAGGCAGGCCTCAGGAACGTTAAGTGAAGTGGTCGGGGAAGCCACCATCGAACAGGATCAATATTTTCGAACGCTTGGATTAAGAAGAGCGGCTGAAGCGTCACTCTCTGCCTATTCCGATGAAGCTGTCGAAAGCCTAGAAGCTTTTGCTGAAGGGGTCAATGCTTATATTGAAGAGGCTGAAGAAGGGAATCGCCTGCCGCCTGAATTTGCGTTAATGGGCTTTTCTCCGGATCCGTGGAAACCGGTGGATTCATTAACGATAGGAAAATACATGGCTTTTGATTTAGGCGGCCACTGGGAACGCCAGGCCTTTAATTACTATTTGACCAACGAATTTTCAGAAGAACAGGCTATGGAATTGTTTCCTGCTTATCCGGATAAGGCTCCGAAGGTTTTAGAGGAAACGGAACAAGTAGACGTAGCTGCCAGCTTTAAAGATATCGTAATTCCACACGAGTTTAACGGCAGTAATAACTGGGTGGTGAGCGGGGAAATGACCGAATCAGGCGCCCCCATACTTGCAGATGATCCTCATCTCGGACTGGCCACCCCGTCCATTTGGTATCAGATGCAGTTAAGTGCACCGGATTATGACGTGTCAGGGGTTATCTTTGCAGGGATTCCAGGGATTATTTTAGGACATAACAACCACATTGCCTGGGGAGTAACCAATGTCGGTCCGGATGTTCAGCAGCTTTACTTAGAGAAAAGAAACCCTGAGGATAGCAGTCAATTTTTATTTGAAGACAAATGGGAACAGGCAGAAGTGATTCAGGAGCCGATTCGAGTAAAAGATCAGGAAACCCTGGACTATGAAGTTGTGGAAACCAGACATGGACCTGTAATTAGTGAGTTCGCCGAACAAAGCGGTGACGACGTTGTTTTATCTCTCAGATGGACAGCTCTGGACCCTACCACTGAACTGGAAGCCATACTGGAAATTAATCGAGCGGAAAATTGGAACGAGTTCGAAAAGGGGCTGAAGAAATTCCTGGCACCGGCTCAAAATTTCGTATTCGCTTCTGAGGATGGCACAATCGCTTATAAAGCGAATGGGAAAATTCCTATCTATAATAATGGCGACGATGCTTTACTGCCCATGAGAGGGTGGGAAAAGGAAGACCTGTGGCAGGGATATATTCCTTTTGAGGAGCTTCCGAAAACCGTAAATCCTGAAAAAGGATACGTAGCTACCGCCAATAATAAAATTACGGACGACAGCTACCCTTATCATATTAGTCATAACTGGGCTCAGCCTTATCGCTATCAGCGTATTGTCGAGATGCTTGAAGAAAAGGAACCATTAACTTCTGAGAAAGTGATGGATATGCAAATGGACGTGAAGAATTTACAGGCTCAGGAGTTTGTCCCTTATTTACTTGAGGTTACGAAAAAGGAGGCACTTTCCGAGTCCGAAACAGCAGCACTCAAACTCATGCAGGAATGGAACTATGAGGACCAGAAGGAGCTCGCCCAGCCGCTTATTTTTCATTCCTGGATGGCAAATATTCAGGAGGAGTTGTACAACGAGGCAATTCCCGAAGAAATGCTTGATTTATTTCACGGAGCCGGCCAGACCACTGATGAATTACTGCGTAACGTTCAGGACGGTGGATCTTCGATTTGGATGAATAAAAACGGAGGCGTTTCCGAGGTGGTTACGGCTGCTTATCAAAAGACAATTACAGAACTAACCAAGAAACATGGGGGAACCCCGGTGGAGTGGACGTGGGGAGCAGGCCATGCTGTTGAATTCACTCATCCTCTGTCCAACATTCAAATGTTGGAGCGGTTCTTTAACCCAGGCGAACCTCTGCCGGTGAGCGGCAGCCGGGTCACCGTGAGGGCCGCTGGATTTAATAGTAAAGGACTGGTTAATCACGGAGCTTCCTGGCGGTTTGTAATGGACCTTGAGAATATGAAAGAAGCCTATCACCTGGTAGGACCAGGCCAATCCGGTCATTTTAGAAGTGAATGGTACCACGATCAACTGAAAGACTGGGTGGATGGGGAGTATCATCTAACAACGACAGAGGGATATGAAGGGCGGGAGCTGACTTTAACCCCTTAGCAACCAGGCAAGAAAGAGGATTTCAACTGAGGAATCACTCTAAGTGAAGGATCTATGTATTTATAAAAGCTCTTCTCTTGATCAAGAGAAGAGCTAAACAATATGATTGCTTTATTTTTCTTCTAGAGCTCCAACCATCAATTCAGCGGCACGTTCGCTCGACATCGGATTTTGACCGGTGATCAAATTACCGTCTCGTACGGCATGAGAAGTCCAATCTTCACCTTTAGAGAAATGAGCTCCTAGATCACGGAGCTTTGTTTCAAGCATGAAAGGCATAAAAAGATCGAGTTCCATGCCCTTTTCTTCCGAATCTGTAAACGCAGCGATGGCTTTACCCTGAACGATTGGCGTCTGATCTTTATAAGTGGCATTCACCAGTCCGCTTGGGCCATGGCATACCGAACCGATCATATTATCCTGTTCTGCATGCTGCTGCAATACATATTGAAGGGTATCGTTATCAGGGAAATCGAACATGGTTCCATGTCCGCCCGGAAGAAAGATTCCGTCAAATCCCTCTGCGTCTTCCTTAGAGAGCATAGCGGTATCTTTAAGTTCTTCTTGAGCTTCCTGCCATTCCGGTACTTCTTCTTCAGGGAAGCTGTTTGGATCAAGAGGAACTTCTCCGCCTTGAATACTGGTTACTTTCACCTCATAGCCTTGCTTTTTAAAGGCATTGTAAGGAACGGCGTATTCTTCGAGCCATAGTCCAGTCTCGTAATCATCGGTAATTTTCCCGTGATTGGTTACGACCATTAATACTTGTTTCGAGCTCATGATGGTCTGCCTCCTGTTCTGCATTTTGGTAATTATTTTGTCCTACGCATATGGTTATACCACGCAACAAGGAAAAAAACGAAATAGTCTGCTCATACCATCCAAGTTCAAATTCGTGTGAGAGGAAGAAATCTCGTGATAAAGTTAGTGAACAAGGAAGGAGTTGATTTATTTGACGGAAATAGCAATCACTGCCGTATTTAAACCGAAGGACGGTCATAAAGACGCGTTACTTGATGAACTTGAAAAGGTGAAAAAGGCCTCCAGAAAAGAAGAAGGGTGTATCCAATATGACCTTCACCAATCTATCGAATCAAATACTATTTTCCTATACGAGGTATGGAAAGACAGCGGTGCTGTCCAGAATCACATTGAGACAGTCCATTATAAAACCTATCGGGAAAATACAGAGGATCTTTTAGAGTCAAGAGAAGTAAGCAAATGGAATTTGATTTAGACTGCCATAACGCAGCAAAATTATAAAACGTATGTTTATTCCATTTTGAAGCAGGGTAACCTCTAAATGTAACCCAGTTTCTAGAGAAAGGATGAGTACAAAATGGCACGTAATTCACAGTATCAACCAATCGGTGGAAGTGGGTTTAAACTTTCAGATGCTCAGGAAGTAGCCTATGCAAAAGAATTTAAACAGGCAGACATTGCTGGAGGATACCGTAAACCTCGAGTAGAGCAGGCTAAACAAGAAAACCCTAAATTAAAACAATAAATTATAAAAAAATTATTGGTTTGAAAAAGCCCAGGCATGCAAAGGGATACATCCTTGCAGTCTGGGCTTTTCTGCGCTCTTTTCCACCCCGCTTAATGAAAACGCTTCCTTGATAAATCCCATCAAATCAGGAGTCTGAACACTTGATAAAAAAAGTCAGAACTCTTATAGTAATAAAAACAGCGCGTACATTATCGCTCTAAAGCATAAACTTGAAAAAGTTTACAATAGGAAGGGAAATGTACTTGTTTAATTATTTTAAAGAGTGGTTATGTACTTGGAATCGTTCCCATATGAATGCCGAAATTTCAGAATATTGCGATATTTAGAGGTGGATGCTGGGTAACTTGAATTCCTGCTGCATGCTATAAGCAAGAACATGAGAACGATATTCACTCCAAAGGAAAACCAGGAGTAATTATAAGAACGACTCAAACGGTTACCTATAGGAAGATCGGTTCGTTTGAGACTTATTGGGAGGAGTACAATCATGACAACTAAAACAGAACAAAGCGTAAAAACATTAATTCATGGGGAATGGAATGTAAGCGAATCTGGAAAAAGCGTTGAGATTTCGTCCCCTCACAATGGAGAAACGATCGGACAAGTACCTTCGCTTTCTCAGGAAGAGCTTGAAGCGTCCATCAAGAAAACGGTAGCCGCTCAATCCACCTGGGCGGAGAAGTCGATTCAGGAACGCGGAGAAATTCTGAAAAAATGGGCAGAAATTCTTGAAGAGCGTAAGGAAGAAATTGGCGAATCCATTATGCTCGAAGTGGCTAAGAAACGCAGCTCAGCTGTTTCAGAAGTCTCCCGTACCGCTGAATACATCCGCTATACAGTGGAAGAGGCCTTCCGATTAGACGGAAGCGTAAAACGCGGGGACGGTTTTAAGGGAGGCAACCCTAATAAAATCGGTCTTGCAGAGAAAACGCCGCGAGGTACGATTTTGGCCATTGGTCCTTTCAACTATCCCGTTAACCTTTCTGCATCTAAAATTGCTCCGGCCTTAATGCAGGGAAATAGTGTCATCTTTAAGCCTGCCACTCAGGGAGCCATCAGCGGAATTAAATTAATCGAGGCACTGATCGATGCTGGTCTGCCAAGTGATTTAGTTACAGTAGCAACTGGAAGAGGTTCTGTCATTGGGGATTTCCTTGTACAGCATCCCGAAGTGGACATGATTACCTTTACAGGCGGTACAGCTACTGGCCGTCATATTGCTGATCTGTCTTCCATGATCCCGTTAGTGCTTGAACTAGGCGGCAAAGACCCTGCCATCGTTCTTGAAGATGCTGATCTCGACAAAGCTGCTAAAGAAATTGTAGCCGGTGCCTACAGCTATTCTGGACAGCGCTGCACAGCGATCAAACGTGTACTGGTTCAGAACGAAAAAGCAGATGAACTAGTCAGCAAGATAACAGATCAAGTCCATGGTCTTTCTGTCGGTATGCCGGAAGACGATGCCACGGTAACACCTTTGATCAATGATAAAAGCGCGGATTATGTGCAAAGCCTCATCGATGACGCTAAAGAAAAAGGGGCAACCGTCGTTACAGGGGATAAGCGCGAGGGGAACTTGCTGTATCCTACCTTGCTCGATCACGTTACCTCTGATATGAAGATCGCATGGGAAGAACCATTTGGTCCTGTCCTGCCAATTATTCGCGTCTCTGAAAGTGAAGAAGCTGTTCGCCTGGCTAACGAATCCGACTATGGGCTACAGGCAAGTGTCTTCTCTACAGATATGGATAAAGCAATCGGAATTGCTCAAAAACTGGAAGTAGGGACTGTTCAGCTCAATGCTAAAACAGAACGTGGCCCAGATCACTTCCCATTCCTAGGGGTTAAAGGATCTGGTCTCGGTGTGCAAGGTATTCGTGAGAGCCTTGAATCTGTTGTACGTGATAAAGTAACCGTTATTAATATGTAAGTTAATTGGTAAAGTGCCGGGACATTCTCGGCACTTTTTTTATGGAACGAGTCGGACATTTCCCTAAGAAAAATTGGATGATAGACGATCATAATATGATAATTAAATGTTTAGACTGCAGGGAGAGAGGAAAATTATAGATGAACTCACAAAATTCGTTAGAGCTCCGACAATGGAAAGCACCACCTTCCTGTGAAAACCATAAGCTTAGAGTAGCGACCTGCAGATGACCTTAGCGCTGTTTTTTACATAGAACTTTTAGATGGTCGCTTCTGCCGATTTTACTATACAACCTAGTCAGGGTTGGTTGTGTCTGAGAATTTTAGCGCTGTTCAAAGTGGTTCATAGTAAATAAAGGCAAGTGTGACACAATACTATAGAGAAATAGATCAGGAGGGCCACTATGCACGAATTTCATGACGCTTTTATTCAAATATTAATTTTACTTGCTATTTCAATCACAGTAATCGGAATCGCGAAGTTACTGAAGGAACCTTATTCTATTGCTCTTGTGCTGGTTGGGCTGGTCTTAGGTTTAACGGAGTTTCCGATCATTGAAGAAGCCGAATTTTACATAACTCAATCGGATGTTTTCCAGGCAACGGTCATTTCTTTATTTTTACCTATCTTATTAGGTGATGCCACATTGAAATTGCCGTTCCATCATCTTTATCAACAAAAAAAGCCGGTGATCGGCCTTGCTTTTATTGGCACGTTTATTTCCTGGCTGGTAATTGGCGGAGGGGCTTACTTTCTGCTTGATCTTCCTCTCGCTGTGGCTTTTACCTTTGCTGCCTTAATGAGTGCGACCGACCCAATAAGTGTATTATCGATTTTTAAATCATTAGGTGTTCCTGAGAAGTTATCCACTGTGATGGAAGGCGAATCGTTGTTTAATGACGGGATAGCGGTCGTGTTATTTAAGATTGCAAGTATTTACCTGCTCACTTATATCGAAATGGGATGGGCCGGTTTAGGAAGCGGTGTGCTGCTGTTTCTGCAATTTGCGTTAGGTGGTGCATTAATCGGGTTGATTCTTGGCTTTATATTATCCCAAATCATTCGTATCTTTGATGATTACCCGCTTGAAATTGCCTTCAGCGCTCTGTTGTTTTTCGGAAGTTATTTCATTGCCGAGCATTTTCACACATCCGGTGTTATTGCGGTAGTAGTGGCTGGGTTTATGTTCGGAGATTATGGCGCAAAAATCGGCATGTCCAAAGAGACCAAAACAAACATCAACACCTTCTGGGACGTGATCACCCTGCTTGCCAACTCATTGATTTTCTTAATGGTGGGCATCGAAATCCGCAATATCGATTTTACGGGACAATGGATGCTGATTATCTCAGCGATTCTCATTGTGCTTGTAGGAAGAACGATTGCCTTATATATTAGTACAGGATGGATTAAAGATCTAAATGCTAAAGAAAGAATCCTTATAAATTGGGGAGGTCTGCGTGGAAGCTTGTCCATTGCACTTGCCCTAAGTCTTCCGCAGGATTTTAATGGAAGGGAAGAAGTACTTCTATTTACATTCTCGGTGGTTCTGTTCTCACTTATTGTTCAAGGCCTCACCCTGAAACCATTGATTCAACGATTAGGTATCACAAAAGCATAGCTTCAGCAAAGCTCTCCAGTCGTCCAGGAACTGGTGAGCTTTTTTAATAAAAGGCTCAGTTAAAGTTTATTGTTGATCTTTCATTTATTGCTTATTACACAATAGGGTCTTTTAGTTGAAGACTTGATTTCGAGATATTGTGTAGAGAAGGGGCTCCAAGGAACGACTCGCTTTCCGCGGGCATGTGGTGAGCTTCCTCAGGCTTCGCCCTCCCGGATCTCACCGATCATGTTCATCCCGCAGGAGTCTTCGCCGTTCCCTTCCGCCCCTTTGAGAGCATGGCGAGCTCGAAATCCTATACGCCTTCATATGAGGAAAGATAACCTATGTGGTCAACGCTAAATACTAAATATTTACAAATGGTAAATGCCGCTGTAGAAATATTTAAGCCAATTTAAGGTTCCCACTTTTTCTACTGGCAGGGTCGTTCACTAAATATTAGTGGGGTTGGTGGGGAAATGGCGAGACTCCCATGGGAGAAGGGACTAGGTGAGATCCCGCAGGGAGTGAGACGAGCGAGGAAGCTCCTGGTAATAAGGAGGATCGACTAAAGTCGCCACCTCCTGTGGCAACGTCGATCGACCCCACGTCGTGTAGGGCCATAGGAAAGCGAGCTATTTCCCCACCAGCCCTTTTCAACATAGAGTAACGAGCCCTATTTATCTCGAAATCAAGTCTTCAAGTAATTGGAGCTTTACCGTAATAGCAACGTGGTGGTTAGAGAGATTTTTATGGAAAATGCTTCTATTCAGTTTGGCGGGGGAGCTGCCGTGAGGGCTAAGAATGAGATGAAAAAGGCCAGCTCCGAGAAGATAGGAGCTGGCCTTCATTTTACTGTTATAAAGAAGAAATATAACTTCTTAGTTTCTCAATGGATGAAGATAAATCATCATGCACGACATAATCAAATATCCGGTCCTTAACAGTTGGCTCTCTATTAATCAAAGCTGCTTCCATTCCCACTTCCTGCTTAGCGTAATGGGGCAGGAGATTGAAAGGAGTAACCATAAGAGAGGTTCCCATGACAAGCAGGAAATCCGCCGTTTGAATAGCCTGTTCTGCTTCATCATGAGCCGTAATCATATCACCGAACAATAAGACATCCGGTTTCAGTACGGCACCGCAGTTTTGGCAGTAGGGAGTTTCCGTACTCATCACATAATCAAGGGAGTACGATTCCCCGCATTCTGGACAGCTGGCTTGATTTAAGGTGCCGTGATACTCAATGACGTGACTGCTGTTGGCTGCCAAATGCAGGCCATCGACGTTTTGAGTAATGACCGTTACCTTGTCCTTATCCGATTCAAGTTCTTTAATAAATTGGTGAACAGGATTTGGTGTATAATCCTTTAGCAGTTTCATTTGAAAAATGGTTTTGTATTTGTTCCAGAAATCTACTGGATCGTGATAGAAATAATCACTGGACATATAATACTCTCGGCTTTCATCCTCCGACCACAGTCCTTCACTGGAACGGAAGTCAGGGATGCCGCTTGCTGTGGACACCCCGGCTCCCGTCAGGACTACGATAGAATTTGCTTTTTTTAGCTTGGAAGCCACGTCTTTCAACATGTTGATCACGCTCCATTTTCCTATATAACTATTATCGTTTATTGAAGCCTTTCTTTTGTACAAGATCAGTGACGTCCATTCTCATTGGTGTAGTAAAGCGACGTAGCATCTGATCCGTCCATGAATCAATGCGGTTATTGCTGGATCTGGATTGATAATATTCCTTAATACGCGCATCAAATGATTCTACAGCCTGGGTGGACTCTTTATACTCATTTTCAAAATATATACCTTTTTGCGGCAGGCGTGGTTTACGCTCTGGCTGGTGATCCGGTACGCCTGTCACCATACCGAAAAGGGGAATGACATGCTTCGGCAAGGAAAGTAGTTCATCCACCTGGCTTAAGTTATTGCGAATACTGCCAATATAGCAGATGCCAAGATTCATCGATTCTGCAGCGATGGCTGCATTTTGAGCAGCTAATGCAGCGTCTACCGAGGATACTAGAAAATGCTCGCTGTTTTCAAGATTGGCTAGCATCTGCTCATACTCTTCCTTGGATGCCATCATGGTCGGCCTGTGGAGGTCCGCGCAGTAGATGAAGAGGTGACCATTATTTTTAACGTATTCCTGCCCCGTGATTTCAGCAAGCTTCTCTTTTTTCTCCGGATCCGTTACTCCGATGATACTGTAAGCCATCATATAGCTTGAAGTTGAGGCCTGCTGGGCAGCTGAAAGCATCGTATCTAATTGCTCGTCTGTTAATGGAATGTCTTTAAATTTCCGAATCGAACGATGGTTTAATATTGTTTCAATAGTCTGGTTCATATTTATGCCTCCTGAAGGTAGTTGTAAGTTGGGTTTGCATAAATTTAAGGTAACAGATTCTTTCAGGTTTGAATAATGATTGGATTTAATGATGGCCTCATGTAACAGTTGTTTAATAGGTTTTTCATAAGAGGTCGTTAAACAAAATTGCATTATTGTTACAGACGCGATTAGGAGAAATGGCTTGTTGAAAGGGGAGGAGAATTTTTTCTTACGCTGGCGGGATGAGACCACTGAAGTGGAGTTAATTGAGGGCTGTGACGTTGCAACCGAGTGCACCGACGGCACTGATACCAAAATTTAGATAATTGCAGCTGAAAAGAGTATAATCCTAACCAGTTACGCCGTGATTTCAGTTGAACATAGCCCGATCAAAGGAGCTGAAAGGAATGGTGAAGGTTCGAGTATTGCAGCGCGAAGACCTTTCAAAAAACAAAAAAAGATGATGTATCTATAGGATACTCATCTTTCAGCTTTGGCTATTCTTAGAACTCTGCGAGTTCACTATGCCCATATAAAATTGTAAAATTCCGAGTCCCAGAACGACAGCCCCTGCCATTGCAGGTAGGAGAGGACTCAGAATGGTCTGAACCATACCGGTTGCGATCATCAAACTGAATTTTTGGTGTTTGAAGCTATAAAATGAACCTATTAAAGTCACCAGTAAAATGATGGTTAAGCTCGGAGCCATCCACGTATAAGTTTGCAGCATTTCCAAATTCATCGGCTCACCTCCTTGAATTTATTTTCAGATAATTTGTGATTTTATTTATCGTATCACCCTCAAAACCCTGTAGCAACAGGGAATCATGTCTAGTATTGATGGATTCCTTGTTTTTTACACGAACTTAATAATTCCCAGTTTATATGGCGGTTAAACGGAAGGGTTATTAATTCTATGTAAAAATTATTCAATGTGTCACAGGGAATGCTAAGGGGATGAAATTGTTGGGGAATTTCGTTATCTTAAAGATAAGCATTTTTTTGACACTAGTGCCGAAAATTTCAGTGGGAGTGATGGCCGTGAATGGGAAGATTGAAGTTGAACATTTATCTAAGACCTTTAAGAAGGGAAATGTGCAGGCGGTAAAAGATGTGTCGTTTACTGTGGAGGATGGAGAATTCTTTGCATTTCTGGGTCCTAACGGGGCCGGTAAATCCACAACGGTGCAAATCTTGACCACCTTAATCAATGCAACAGGCGGCAAGGCAACTGTTGCTGGGCACGATGTGATTCGAGAGCCGGAGAAGGTTAGGAGATATATTGGGGTTGCTCTCCAGGAAACAGGAGTGGACCCGGATCTTACCGGTCGGGAACTCATCGAACTTCAAGCTAACATCTTTGGTTTTTCAAAAGTTGAGGCTAAAACTAGAGCGGAAGAACTGCTGAACATTGTACAGCTTACAGATTCAGCGGAACGAAGAATCGGCAACTACTCGGGAGGAATGAGAAGGAGGCTCGATTTAGCTCTTACGCTCGTGAACGAGCCTAAGATTTTATTTTTAGATGAACCCACCACAGGTCTGGATCCTTCCAATCGAATGGCGATTTGGAAAGAGCTGCGCCGTTTAAATGAAGAGAATGGAACTACGATTTTTCTTACGACACAATATTTAGAGGAAGCGGATTCACTTGCCCATCGAATCAGTATCATTAATGATGGTGAAATAGTAGCCACTGGAACTCCGCGAGAGCTAAAGGCTCAAATAGGCAATGATCTAATTGCTTTGACTTTCTCAAGCAGAGAAGAGGAAGAAAAAGCAGAAAGAATTCTGAAGGAGCATATGGGTCCAAGTGACGTGATCCTGCAAAACCGTAAGCTGACCGTTTATGTAGAAGATGGCACGAAGCAATTATTGGAACTTGTGAGGCTGCTGGATCAAGAGAATATTGAAGTAGCCACCGTTAATTTATCTTCACCTACCCTGGATGACATATTCTTAAAGATTACAAGTAAGCAGACTGAAAAGGAGGGAGAAGTTCATGGGGAATAGCGTATGGAAAGATACATGGCTGATCACGCTCCGGAGTGTGAAGACGACGCTTAGGAATCCATTTTCTTTTATTCCAAACTTAATGATTTCCGCTTTCTTTCTATTAGTATATGAAGGAGGGCTAAGCGGCATTTCCCAGCTTCCCATGTTTGAAGGAGCTAACTATCTCGCCTTTATCCTTCCCGTATCTATTGTGTCCGCTGCAATTGGAGGAGCCGGGGGAGCCGGACAGGGAATCGTGAAAGACATTGAGAACGGATTTTTCTCTAGACTTTTGCTTACCCCTGCTTCGAGACTGGCTATTGTCCTCGGCCCTATTATTGCGGGAATGCTTCAGTTATTTATCCAAACTTTATTGATTATCGGTATTGCATTCCTGCTGGGATTAGAAGTCGAAACAGGCTTTGGAGGTATTCTGTTTGTATTGTTAATCGCAATTGGATGGGGGCTTGCATTCGCCGGTTATTCCGCAGGAGTTGCGCTTCGTACGAAGAACGCACAGGCCGCACAGGCAGGGACATTTATCTTTTTCCCGCTTATCTTTTTAAGCACCACCTTTGTCCCTTATGAGTTAATTGAAGCCCAGTGGCTGAAAGTGGCCGCGACTATAAACCCGACAACCTATATCTTTGAAAGTATGCGGACGGTCTTAATTGATGGGTGGATCTTTTGGGATCTGATGCAGGGCGTCATTGCCATCGTGATCGCTTGCACCATTACGATTACCTTTGCCGCTGTTTCAGCTAAGAAGGCTGTATCACGTGGTTGAATTAATGATAGTGCACAAGTCTTCCGTGCTATCCTAAGTCGATATTTATATGGAAGTTTGACAAGAAAGAGCAAAGTCCTTTGGAGAGGCTTGCTCTTTTCTTGTTCCTTCTGGCCCCTTATAGGGATAGAACGCATTTTTTACATATTTGCTGGGTTTAAGAAGAACTTCCAGTTTATTTTATTGGAGTAAAGGTCTATGATGTATAAACCTTTTTATATTGATTATTTAGAGATTTTCTTGAATATCCTAAAAAATTGTTTTATAAAGAGAATTTGGGTGAAAAAGATATACTATATTCTCAAAAAGAGGAGACTAACAATGGAAAAAGTAAGATGGGGAATTATCGGTTGCGGTGATGTTACTGAAGTAAAAAGCGGACCTGCGTTTGATTTAGCAGAAAACAGTTCATTGGAAGCGGTGATGAGGCGAAACGGAGATTTAGCGAAAGACTACGCTGAACGTCATGGGGTACCAAAATGGTATGATCAAGCCGACGATTTAATAAACGATCCTGATGTGGATGCTGTTTATATTGCGACGCCTCCTGCCTCTCATAAAGAGTACACCCTGAAAGCAGCTGAAGCAGGCAAGCCTGTCTATGTGGAAAAACCAATGGCTTTAAATGTAGAGGAATGCAAGGAAATGGTAGAAGCTTGTAATCAACAGCAAGTACCGTTGTATGTAGCCTTTTATAGACGTTCACTCCCTCGTTTTTTAAAAGTAAAAGAACTACTCGACAATAATGAAATCGGGGATATTCGTTTTATTTCCATACAGCAGACCCAAAAACTAGTGGAGAAAGATGAGAACGATAACCTGCCGTGGAGGGTTTTGCCTGAAGTAAGCGGGGGAGGTTTGTTTTATGATGTAGCCTCTCATACGCTGGATTTGGTTGATTATTTACTCGGTCCTATTAAAGAGGCAAAAGGGATCGCGTCCAACCAGGCGAAAGCCTATCCGGCAGAGGATATTGTAAGCGGAACCTTCCTTTTTGAGAGCGGCGTAATCGGAAATGGTGTCTGGAATTTTTCTTCTTACAAAAATGAGGACATCAATCGAATCGTAGGCTCCAAAGGGGAGATTACTTTTTCTTCCTTTGATGAAAAACCGGTTACACTGATTAAAGAATCAGATACTAAACAATTCATTATTGAACGGCCCAAACATATTCAACAGCATCTCATTCAGGAGATTGTAGATGAACTGACAGGTAAAGGGAGCTCCCCAAGTACGGGTGAGACCGCTTTGCGTACCAATCGTGTGATGGATGAACTGGTAAAGAATTACTATCAGAAATAAAAAAGCGTACTAATTAGGAGGATTTAAATGCCACAACCCATTCGAATTGGAATTATTGGAGCGGGCGGAATTGCCAGAAGTGCTCATATTCCGAGTTACCAAAGCTATGGTCAGGACGTTGAGGTTATAGCAGTGGCTAACCATAATAAAGATAAAGCTGTAGAATGTGCAGAAGAGTTTTCGATCCCCCATGCCTATGAAGATGAGCAACAGATGCTTGAAGAACAGGAACTGGATGCTGTCAGCATTTGTACCCCAAACAAATTCCACGCCTCTCAAGCGATTGCAGCTCTACAGGCCGGTTGCCACGTGCTTTGTGAGAAACCGCCGGCAATGACGGTGGAGGAAGCCGAGAAGATGGCGTTAGAAGCAGAAAAGGCTGGAAAATTTTTAACCTATGGTTTTCATTTCCGTTTTCAACCTGAGGTGGAGACGTTAAAGAAATACATTGATGGTCATGAATTAGGCGAAATTTATGCAGCCCAGACGCATTATAACCGGAGAAGAGGAATCCCGGGCTGGGGCGTATTCACAAATAAAGAACTTCAGGGCGGAGGAACACTTATCGATAATGGTGTTCATATGCTGGATACAGCCTTATATTTAATGGGATATCCAGAGCCTAAAACGGTTTTAGGGGCTACTTATCAAAAGATTGGTCAGCGTCCGGGAGTAGGTTTAATGGGTGAATGGGATTATGAAAACTTTTCAGTAGAAGATATGGCAAGGGGAATGATTACGTTTGAAAACGGTTCCTCTCTTATGTTTGAATCTACTTTTGCTGCAAACGTAGAAGAGTTGAGCAGCAAAAAAGTATCCGTTATAGGTGATGAGGGCGGAGCGGATCTTTTTCCATTAAAAATATTCCAGGAAAAATACGACACCCTGGTGGATACAACTCCTGCCTATGTAGAAAAACGAGATGCAAACGAATACCTTATTCATGATTTTATAGAATGTATTCTTCATAACAAACAACCATTAAGTACACCATCACAAGGAGTGAGGATCCAGCAAATTATCCAGGCTCTTTATGAGTCAGCCAAAACAGGAGAAGCTGTGAATATAAACTAAATGTATTGAAGGCTATGTTCAAATTTGTGATTGATTTTCAAGAGTTTTATTAATCCGCAAAAGGGCCGGGTTGTTGAAGACTCAGTTTCGAGATGTTTTTGGTCCGTTGCTAATATAGAGAGTGTCTGGCTACGGAAACAACTCGTCTTGTTCCATCACCCAGACACTCGAGACATAAGCCGCTCATCAACGGATTGAAAAACCGCAATCCTTTTGATGGTCGGCTTATGTTGGTCGTGTCTTTCGGGGTGAATCCACATTTGAATACTTTCCTGCGTCCTGCAGGGCCGGAAAGCGAAATCGTCCCCCGCAGGACCTAATTCTCACAAAAGTCTCGAAACTGAGTCTTCAACAAACGGGAGCTTATCTGTAGGATCAATGAGGAGTTTTAACAGAGCTTTAACTATAACTTAAAGCAGTTACTGGAAAGGAATTGTACTCAACAGAGTATAATTCCTTTTTTGGTTCTGTAAGAATGAAGAGCTTGCTTCTATAAACACGTAGATAAATAAATGAGCATTTGAACATTATATCTTAGCAAAGAATTTCTACATGAAATCCTATCCTCTACTCAAACTAGAAGTGGGAGGTTTCGTTTATGAAATTAGCGAACATGTTTATTTTCTTATTGCTTATTTCCCCGTTAAGTCAAAAGGAGGAACTGGCCATCACGCATCAAGGGGAAGAAATACTTACGATACATCCTGCAGACATTCTCATGGATCCTATTCTTCAGCCTTTTACAGACCATACTAAAGTGCATGAAATTATGGAACGGGTAGGGGAGCTCGTTCAAGAAGAGCCGGTGAACGCTAAAATAGGAAAGTCTGGAGAAATTGTAGCTGAAAAAACAGGTTTTAAACTCGATAAACAAGACTTTTATAAAAACCTGTTTCATTCCTTGTACAGTCAGAATGAGCATGAAATTGAAGTTCCAATGAACACCGTTCACCCGAAAGTAGACAGTGAAGTCCTTGCCAGTCTTCGTTCTCAAAAAATTGGCCATTATGATACGTATTTCAATTCCAATAACAAAGAACGGACCCACAATATTCAGTTGGCTGCTGAAAGTATCGACAGCACGGTAGTCTTTCCAGGGGAAACATTCTCCTTTAATGAAGTGGTTGGAAAACGAACGAAGGAAAAAGGATACATGCCTGCCCCGGTTATTGTGAGAGGTGAAGTGTCGGAAGGAATTGGCGGGGGAATCTGTCAGGTTTCTTCAACGATTTTTAACGCCGTAGACAATGCTGGTGTACAGATTGAACAGCGTTATTCCCACAGTAAACGAGTGCCTTATGTACCTGAAGGCCGGGATGCAACGGTCAGCTGGTACGGCCCGGATTTCACATTTAAAAACATATATAATCAGCCATTACTGCTTCGTGCCAATGTATATGGAGGGCAGATGAGTGTTTCGGTTTATTCCTCAGATGTAATCAATTTCGAATCGAGGGAGATACCCGGCGCTTCAAAGAAACTGCCGGAGGAAACCGAAATAAAGCGACAGAAAGAGGAATAGAAGTTATTCCTTGCAAAGTTAAAATTACAGATAAGGAAGTGAAAATATGGATTGGGAGATAGCAGAACTAACCGAACAACAAAAAAGAAGCATCATGGAGCTTGAGAGTGAGCTGGGGTATGTACTGATCGCTTATGATAATGGGAAACATGGCTTTTCGACATCAAATGATAAAGTGGAATACTACTCCATGCTTCATGGGACAGTTGAAGGCTAAAGTACGGCACTTAGAAGGTGATTCTACGTTTACAAAAAAGTTACCAGCTACAATTGCTTTTTCTGCTATACTATAAAGTAATTACACGTTAGGAGTTGATGTTTTATGGCAAACACAATGAAGAATTTTAATCATGCATCCATCACATTATTCAGTGGAGGACCCATCAACTTCTGACGTCCTCCGCGCTCAGGAGGAATTAAATGAAACGGAACGAAAGAAAAGATTTTCATGAGCATTTTAGCAAACAGATGAACGAACAGGAACAAGCTGGACGTGTGGTGCGATCCACTCATGGGATCTACAGCATTGCAACAGAATCTAAGACCTATACGGGTGCATTATCCGGCCGTTTTCATAATGAAATAACGGAGAATAGAGACTATCCAGCCGTAGGAGACTGGGTCATCTTTCAACCTTACGACAATAATTCTAAGGCTTTAATTCAACGCATCCTGCAGAGAAGAACCCTTCTTTCCAGAAAAAAAGCAGGCGCGGGAAACGAGGAGCAGACTATCGCTGCTAATATAGATGCTGTATTTATCGTTACGGCTCTGACAAAAGAGTTTAACGTCAGAAGACTTGAGCGATACGTGCAGCAGGTATATGAGAGCGGTGCACGACCAGTAGTTGTTTGCACAAAACGTGATCTTTGCGATACGGTCACTGAAAAGCTGTGGCAGGTGGAGCGTGTTGCTCCCGGGGTTCCAGTTTATGCAGTGGACAGCTTGACGGGAGAAGGAATGGTTTCGCTACTTAAAGAAGTAAAAGAAGGAGAGACCATATCCTTAATAGGTTCCTCAGGAGTAGGTAAATCCACCTTAATTAATCGACTGCTTCATAAAGAAGTCCAGGCCACAAAAGATGTCCGTGAGAGCGATGACAGGGGACGTCATACCACTACGCACCGGGAGTTATTTGAATTACCGGGAGGTGCCTTTGTAATTGACACTCCGGGGATGAGAGAGTTGCAGCTTTGGGGTGATCAAGAAACGATAGAAGGGACCTTTTCTGATATCGAAAAGTGGAGTCAGCAATGTAAATTCAGGGACTGCCAGCATGAGCAAGAACCAGGATGCGCAGTTCAGCAGGCTATTGCAGAGGGAGAGCTTGAAGCTGAACGGCTGAATAGCTTTAATAAACTGAAACGTGAATTGCACCGTTTGGAACTGAAAGATCAATACGGAACTCATCGAACGAATCGGATGCTTCATGGTCCTAATAAAGGAAAGATTTATCCCTCTTGAACTACCCCCACTTACTCGCTGACGCTCCTTGAAGTTGGGGGATTCCTAAGAGCACGAACCTAACGGTTCGTTCAAATGATTAGGCTAGCCCCGTCGCACCGACGGTTGAAAGGAGTCGTTGAACTTCCTTTAGTATATTGAAACTCGCATTTAGATCGCGGTCGTGGCGGGAGCCGCAATTCGGGCAGTTCCACGTTCGAACAGCGAGATTCTTTACCTCACGGTTTTGGTATCCGCACTTGGAACACAGCTGTGAACTCGCAAAAACTTTCGATACGGGTACCAACTGCTTCCCGTACCACGTTGCTTTGTATTCGAGCATAGACGTGAACATCGACCAGCTCACATCACGAATCGATTTGGATCGTTTTCGGTTTTTGAGCATATTGGAAATTTGGAGATTTTCTACACCGATCACATCGTGGTTTTTGATGATTTCGGTAGAAATCTTATGCAGATAATCTTTGCGGGAGTTCGCTATCTTCTCGTGAAGTCTAGCTACTTTAATACGTTGCTTATGCCAATTCGAAGATCCCTTTTCCCTTCGGGAAAGGATACGTTGAGCTTTTGCTAGTTTCTTTTCGGTCTTACGTAGGTATCGTGGGTTTTGATAGGTGGTGCCATTCGAGAGAGCAGCGAAGTCTTTCAATCCGAGATCAATGCCAACATAAGTGTTGGATTTAGGAAGTTCCTGAATATCTGTTTTAACAAGAATGGATACAGAATATTTTCCGGTCGGATTGCGGCGAACCGTCGCACTCAAGATGCGACCTTTCACTTCACGGCTCTTGGCAAATCTCACAAGCCCCAGCTTAGGCAGCTTGATTTTGTGATCCTGGATGGCAATATTTCCGTTTGTGCATTTTGTGGTGTAGGACTGGACTCTGTTCTTCTTTGATTTGTACCGTGGAGCTTGGTTTTGCTTTTTGAAAAACCGTTCATAAGCGTCAGAAAGATGTTTGACCGAAGTTTGGATGGCAGTGCTATCCACTTCCTTTAACCAAAGGAATTCTCTTTTAAGCTTGGGTAGTTGTTTGGAACAAGTAGAGTAACTCAAACCTTTTCCGGTTTCCCTGTAGGCACTGCTCCATTCCGAGAGGAAATGATTGAAGACAAAACGAGCGCATCCGATTGTCTTAGCGATGAGCGATTCTTGGGTTTTATTTGGATAGATACGAAAGTTATACGCTTTATGCTTCAACCTTTCCACCTCCTAACCAGGAACATACGTTCTTATTTTAGGATATCACGGAAGGGAGAATATTCAAAGACATCCGCCTTTCGGAGACGGCATTCATCTCCCCCTTGTCACCGGTCTTCGACACGGCGCTTGAAGAGGGAGTCTTCTTCCGATGAATGATAAAAAATACCCCCATCTCAGATGGGGGTATTACTTTTTATTTGTTCATATACTTGTCGACTTCCCACTGGCTGACTTGAAGAGAATAATCGGTCCATTCTTCTTCTTTATCATCAATATAAGCCTGCGCTGTGTGCTCGCCTAGAGCATCCAGAAGAACTTCATCCTTCTTAAGAGCTTCAATTGCCTCTTTTAAGTTTGTAGGAAGTGTTGGTACACTGTCGTCATCAACTTCATACAAGTTACGGCTTTCTGCTTCTCCTGCATCCAGTTCATTACGGATACCTTCAAGTCCAGCTTGAATAAGAACAGCCAGCGTCAAGTAAGGGTTTGCTGTAGGGTCCGGGTTACGCACTTCAAAACGTGTTCCTTTTCCACGTGTAGTCGGTACGCGCATCATACAGCTTCGGTTGGAGTGAGACCATGCTACACTGACCGGAGCCTCATACCCAGGAACTAGACGCTTGTACGAGTTAACGTTAGGATTGGTGATAGCAGCAATTCCGCTTGCATGATGCAGAATTCCGGCAATGAATTGTTTCATTGTCTTAGAAACGCCATCCTCAGCATCCTCATCAAAGAACGCACTATCGCCATCCTGGAATAGGGAAAGGTGGCAGTGCATACCGGAACCATTCTCACCAGTGATCGGCTTAGGCATGAATGTTGCGTGATAGTCATGGTTTGTTGCAATATCTTTTACAACGTTTTTGAACGTTTGGATATTGTCTGCCGTTTTCAGCATGTTGTCAAAACGGAAGTTGATTTCGTGCTGACCCATGGCAACTTCGTGGTGAGAAGCTTCCATTTCAAAGCCATATTTTTTCAGAGTACGTACGATGTCACGACGTACTTTATCTCCTTTATCTTTAGGAGAAGAGTCGAAATAACCAGCGCGGTCGTTGAACTTTCTAACTGGATATCCGTCTTCGTTTAGTTTGAATAGGAAGAACTCTGGTTCAGGACCTACGTTAACGGTATAGCCCATGTCTTCCGCTTTTTGCATAGCGCGTTTCAAAATGTAACGAGGGTCACCTTCGAAAGGTGTACCGTCCGGCTTATAGATATCGCAAATAAAGCGAGCGCTTTGATCTTCGTCTACCAGGGAAGGTAGAACCAAGAACGTATCTAAGTCTGGAACAAGGTACATATCACTTTCTTGGATGTCAGAGAAACCTGAAATGGAAGAACTGTCAAACATAGCTTCTTCGTTTAATACCATATCTAGTTCATCGATAGGGAGTTCTACGTTTTTAGTTTCCCCAAGCATATCTGTAAATTCTAGTACGATGAATTCTACTTTGTGTGCTTGTACTTCCTGTTTAATCGTTTCTTTCGTGTAAGTCATACATTACCCTCTCTTTGATTTATTATGAGGAGTGTCACTCCAATGGAATTGGATAAGAACCTCACTTAATTTGTGTATGTAAGGAATTCTAACACATAGTGTTATTAGTTCTCAAACATCTTTTTTACTTTTACCCTGCATACTTCCTCTCTAAACCTTCTCAATTCAGCCATGCCAAAGGATTTACGGATTTAAAAAATTTTTAGAAATATTTGAATCTCCTCGTCGTATGCTTACTAGTAGAGGTGATAAATGGTGAAGCGTACGTATTGGGTAATTCTTGGACAAGCATTAATTGTATTTATTTATCTATGGATCGCTTCTTTGTTATTCCAATATTTACAAATGAAAGCTAATGAATCAGGCAGTTTTCATTTGTATCTGTTATTTAGTCAGACCGCGTACATCCCCGTAGGCTTTTTATTGGGGGCAGGCTCACTGATAAGAGAGTGGAATAGTAGAGGGAGATTTAAAGTGAATAGATTTTTGATTGCTTTATTGGTAGTTCCTTCCCTTTATATATTATTTGTACCCTATTTTCTACCCTTTCCATCCTTAACACCTACCATTATCTTAACAAATCCTTCAGCCGGAACCGTTATCCAAGTTATAGCAGGTTATGCTTTTGTTAAAAGCATTCATAAAATGAATGAACGTTAGGTCTCATGCCATTTTCTATCCGTATGGTGGTTGATTAATCGTTTATTGCAGCGATAAGATGGACGAGAGGCTATTTTTGTCTTATAATCGTCACTGTAAAAGACGTACATAACTACGCACATGGAGAAAGGAAGATGACAATGAATAAAACATTAATTTTTGGTCATAAAAATCCTGACACGGATACCATTAGCTCTGCAATTGCTTATGCCGCTTTAAAAAATTCACTCGGCTTTGATACAGAGCCGGTACGTTTAGGAGAGATCGGCGGGGAGACTCAATACGCTCTCGACTATTTTGATGTAAAAGCACCGAGGCTGGTTGAGAAAGTATCCGACGAAGTGGAACAAGTTATACTGGTTGATCATAACGAGCGCCAGCAGAGTGTAGAAGATTTGGCAGAAGTTAAAGTTCTTGAGGTTATTGATCACCACCGTATTGCTAACTTCGAAACGGAGGGACCTCTTTACTATCGTGCTGAACCCGTTGGTTGTACGGCTACGATTTTAAACAAGCTTTATAAAGAAAATAGTAAAGAAATCTCTAAACCAATGGCCGGGCTGATGCTATCCGCCATTATCTCTGATTCTTTATTGTTCAAGTCTCCAACGTGCACGGATGAAGACCGTCAGGCTGCTGAAGAACTGGCTGCTATTGCTGGGGTGAATGCAGAAGAGTACGGACTGGAAATGTTAAAAGCAGGTGCTGATATCAGCGGATTGTCTGCTGAAGAAGTTATTTCCCTTGATGCAAAAGAATTCTCAATGGGTGATAAAAATGTTGAAATCGCTCAGGTGAATACCGTGGATACAGATGATGTTCTTGCCCGTAAAGCAGAACTTGAACAGGCTATGGAAAAATCTGTAGCAGATAAAGGATCCGACTTGTTCTTATTGGTCGTAACGGACATCCTTACGAATAACTCTACAGTTGTAGCGGTTGGAAATAAAGAAGCGGTAGCTCAGGCGTTTAATGTGACTCTAGATGGCAACCAGGCTGTACTTGAAGGCGTAGTTTCGCGTAAGAAGCAAATCGTACCGCCGTTGAATCAATATTTCGCGTAAAATTAAAAAACGATCCTTAAGTAAAAGGATCGTTCAAGGACCGCCGAATTTAACTCGGCGGTCTTTTTTGTTTTATCTGATAAACTTTTAGATCATTCATAGTTAAACACTTATTAAGGTATAGGGCCGGATTGTTGAAGACTCAGTTTCGAGATAATTTGGGTCCGTTACGATATTTGGAGAAGGGCTTGTGGGGAAATAGCTCGTCTTGTTCTATCACCCAGACACTCGAGACATAAGCCGTTCATCAACGGACGGAAAGACCACCGTCCTTTTGATGCTCGGCTTATGCTGGTCGTGTCTTGCGGGGTGATGCCACATTTGAACACTTTCCTATGGGGGAACGGTGAGCTTCCTCGCTCGTTTCACTCCCTTCGGGATCTCACCTAGTCCCTTCTCCCATGGGAGTCTCGCCATTTCCCCACCACCCCAACTATAATGTTGTGAACGGACCCTTCCAGAAGATGAAAGTTCTTCTCCTTAATCTGCATTAAACGCTTTTATAACAGGCTATTGTGCATCGTTATACCCTGAAAATAGGTACAGAACCACCTGGTCTAATTCCTTACGAGTTAAAGTGGTTTCGAGCTTCTGATTTGGCCAGGCCCGGAGGGGGACGATGAAGACTCCTGTGGGATGAACATGATCGGTAAGATCCCGAAGGCGAAGCCTGAGGAAGCTTACCACATGCCCGCGGAAAGCGAAATCGTCCCCCGGAGGACCTTCCGCTCCTCCAATGTCTCGAAACTGAGTCTTAAACAAACGGGAGCTTTTCTTTAATAATCAACACGGTGATTTAGAGAGCCAGAGGAGGGGAAGGGGCGGATGGATTATTGGAAGTTTTGGTTAAACTTCTGAATTTCTTGGGTTATTGAATGGAATGATTCTTCGTCTGCAACTGAAAAATCATCAGCAGAAGTGATCTTGGTTATTTCACTTATAAGCTTACTTAGTTCTTTATCCACCTGTTTTTCATTTAGGTTCTTTTCCTCCGTTTGGCCGACTGAATACTCCGTAATGATGAAGTCTAAGTTTCGAAGGGCTTCATTGTATTCCCCGAACCATTGACCGCTTAGCAGGCTGGTTCTCTGGGCAGTATTGAATAGCCGGGTTTGGTCATGTAAATCCATCAGTTGATCCGATAACAGAGAGCCGAGCTGGAAAATTCTCTGTTCCCCTGATTCTCGCGTATGATACATATTAAAAGTCTGTTTCACATCTTCAAGATTACGCGGCAGTTCTTTGACCGCTGAAGAGGAAGCTTGAACGGCAAATGAATCGACAGGCTGAGCCTTTGAGGAATCGTACCACATATACGCTAAGATGATGGATAGAAATAGCAGCGCGATCGACGTAACTTTATAGAACTTTAATTTAGTCACGATGCATCTCATTCCATTCTTCTCGAAGCACTCCCATTCGGATGGAGTCGTAAAACTTACCTTCGTAAATGCGGCATTTCCTCATCCGACCTTCTAATGTCAAACCTAATTTCTCTCCCACTTTCATCATTCGTTCATTTTTTGACCAGGTAGTTAATCCTGCACGTACAATAGGAAGTGATTGAAAAAGATGGTCAATCCATAACGTTAATGCTTCTGTACCATAACCTCCATTCCAGTAGGCAGGGTCATAAATACCAATGCCTACCTCCAGCCATAAAGATGGTTTGTGCTCCCAATAATACGTCACGGTTCCGATTATTTGACCATCCACCTCAATCAGCAGGCGTGAATCCGGCTCCTCAGAACCTAAGCGTTCTTTACGAGCGTTCTCGTGGCTGCGGTAGCTTTCCAGCGTATGCGGTTCAAGAGGGTAGTAGGGGGCGTCCCATTTCTTCCACTCTTGCTCATTTGCATAAATTTTCTCCCAGAGCAGAGGGATGTCTTCATCCTGAATGGACCGCAGGGTTACTTTCTTTCCCGTTAAATGGGTGTTAAATTTCGATTTATTCATAGTATACAAGCTCCTTAAGAGTTCTTCAGTCTTATCCTATCACATTGGAAGAATCAGGTTGAGTGTTTTTTCTTTTTCCTGTCAGGGTATGAGGAGAAGAAGCTACATAAGTAAGAGGTGAGTATATGATTTATGTAACGGCCTATTCGAATAAGGATGGACTTCAAAAGAATTTAACGCTTGAGCAATTATCTACACTCGACTGGAACTGGTACTGGGTAGATTTTGAATCCCCTACTGATGAAGAAGTCAAGCTGCTGGATAGTTATTTCCACTTTCACCCTTTAGCTATTGAAGACTGTCTTCACGAGCTGCAGAGGCCTAAGTTAGATTACTATGATGACCATACATTTTTTGTGCTTCATTCCGTAAATCGAGAAGAACTTGAAAGGGAAGAAATCGATATTTTCCTGGGAGAGTGTGCCATCGTTACGTTCCATAAGGAGCCTGCTCCTTCGCTGGACATAGCTGAGCGCCTGCTCAAACGCAGTAAGGATATGAGCAAAGTAGATGAATATTTCATACTTTACCAGATCCTTGATAAAGTAGTGGATAACTATTTTCCGATCGTTTATGAAATTGAAGATCATATTAACGAAATTGAATCCAATACGAAGAACCTTTCCATGGAAAGACTGCTGGATGAACTGTTTGACCGCAGAAGTGAATTGCTTACATTGAGGCAGACGGTGCACCCGATGCGTGATTTATTGTACCGGGTATTGAACACTCATCACTTAGAAGGTGTGCGTGACCGTAGGGAGTATTTCGCCGATATCCACGACCACTTAATAAAAGTAGCGGATATTATTGCATCGAACCGTGAGATGACGCAGGATATCAGGGACAGTTATTTGTCTTTAAACTCTCATCAAACCAATCGAACAATGCAGATTCTGACGGTTATATCCGTTATCTTTATGCCGCTGACGTTTATTGTTGGGGTCTATGGAATGAATTTTCAGCACATGCCTGAGCTTAATACTCAATATGGCTATTTGGTTGTCTGGATCATTATGATTGGCGTTTCCATAGGGATGTTCACGTGGTTCAAGCGTAAAGGCTGGTTCGATTAAGGAGTCTGAGGTGGTTTACGACTGAAGGCTGAAAGAAAATCACCCGGCGGACCGTTATAGAAAAGACGGAATTCGACTACACTTTAAATATCATCAATCAAAGGAGATGAATTTATCGTGTTTAATGAATTGGAAGTCTCTCTTGACGTGCAGGAGCGCCGGACTAAATAACGTAAAAAAGCTATCCCATGTTTACAATGGGATAGCTTTTTTTCGAGTAATACTTTTTAGAAGTGAATAAAAAATAATGTTTTTCGTGGAAATTCTAAAAGTGGCTGTCCTAGTGCTGGGGATTACATCCCGCTTACCGAGTCATGATTTTAAGACGTCGTGATCAACGTAGCGTGTTCCTTTGAGAGCACTAATTACATTTACCGCTACCCTTGCACCATCGCCTGCGGTAATAATAGTATGAACACTTAATCCGGCAACTGTTCCAGCGGCCCACACTTTAGGGTAAGACGTATGGCCGTTTTTATCCACTTGAATAATTTTAGCTACCCTTGGTTCACGTCCATCTCGGGTTTCCAAACCAAAGGCCTCAGCTAGCTTTACGGACATTCCCGTAGCGAAAATGATGTGTTCGGCATTATAAGTGCCTTCTGACGTTTCGATTGTGTACATAGCTCCATTTTCGTTAATTTTCTGAACCTCATCTTTTACAAGGTCTGTACCGAATTTAATCGCTTGTTCTTGACCTGTTTGAAGTAGAGAAGGACCTTCTATTTCTTTTACTCCATAGTGATTTTCCACCCATGCTTTCGCTGTTATGCTCTTGCCGCTGTCGAACATGACTGTCTTCACACCTGATTTTGCTACAAATAAAGCAGCACTGGCTCCGGCTGGTCCTGCCCCGATAATAGCTACATCATACATAGAAAACTCACTCCTTAGGAAAAGTAGGTACACTATCATTATATCGGATTTTACGAAGGGAAGAAATCAGGTATGTGAAATAGGAAGGGGTCTTTGGGAAGAGGAGGGAGTAAAATATGGTTTACCAGAAGACATAAAAAAGAACTCATTTCCTTTAGAAGTGAGTTCTTTTGAGCCGTTTAGGGTCCGTATTCTATGTGCTGTAAATATGTATCTCTATAGAGGTTATACGAATATAGATGAGTTACTGTTTATGATAGAATCTGTGTACCTTCTTCGGCAGTTAGCCTCGGCGATGTTATCCTTCCAGGAGCTCTCAATCTCCTGAAAAGTTTGTTCCACTTCTTCACCGTCAATAATCATAACAAGAGGTTCATTGATATCCATTAATAGAAAAAAAGACATAAGCTTAGGCAAGTGTCCACTGTCAGCGATCAAATGGTTTTGATGTACATAAACGTTCTGATTACTTTTAGAAACTAATTTGTAGAGTTTCATAACCTGGTTGGTTTGTAAGGGTTGGTGCAGGTGCAATTGATATGATGATAATTCTTCCATCCTTGTCACCTCCATGTTTTCTGCTTGCTTTACACTACCCGGGGGTCAAGGGTCCTAAACCTGACTCCCCGTATTTTTGTTAATGTTTGTAAATCATCTTCCTTGTCATACCGCCGTCCACAGTCAAATTTTCTCCTGTTACAAAATCATTAGAACGATCAGTCAAATAGAAACAGGCTTTGGCTACATCTTCGACTTTTCCAACGCGATTAGACAGGTGCTGCTCATGATCGACCTCGCGGAGTTGTTCGTAGTTCTTTGTCTGAATCCAGCCCGGACTAATGGAATTTACACGAATGTTATAATGAGATAGAGAGGATGCTAATGCGTGGGTGAGTGCTATAATGCCACCTTTACTAGCCGCATAGGCTTCTGAGTCCGGCTCAGACATAAAAGCTCGCGTTGAAGCCATATTAACGATTTTTCCTTGTACACCTTCGTTCTTCCACAGCTTTCCCGCTTGCTTGGAAAATAGGAAAATACTTCTCAGGTTGGTCTGAATCACATCATCCCATTGATCAACATCCAGTTCAAAAAGCGGCTGGAATGAACTGACCCCGGCATTGTTAATTAAAATGGTGATCGTGCCGACGTGTTGTTTTATCTCATCAAACAACTCATTTATATTTTTCGGGTCACGTACGTCACAGTAAAAAAAGAAACCGTTCCCGCCGTTCTCTCTAATTTCTCCTACCAGCTGCCTGCCATGTTCTTCATCTATATCACAGGCAATCACGGTGGCGCCTTGTTCAGCATAGGATAAAGCCAGACCCCGGCCGATCCCATTACTTGCACCAGTAATTAAAACAATTTCATCATGAAAATTCATAGTAATCCCTCCTGCCTCCCTTTACCTTCATGCATTAATTCGTAAACCTCTGTCGGACAATGGATTGAATAAGGCTTGTAGAGCAGGGTGGAACGTGGTATTATCTTAAAAAATTGGAGGTGATCGTATCAAACGCGTAACATTAGTCGATGTTTTTAAACACCGTATCACACAGAAATACTTACAGCGATCAGGTATCCATCACGCGGTCACCGTAGCAGGTTATGCCTATGATATGGCGATTGAATCCAATGTAGATCCGGACCTTGCGACAAAATCAGCGTTACTTCACGATATGGGGCATTATGAGTGGTACCGGGACGGAAAGTGGGACTACGAAGAATATCGAAAACATGATATTCATGCCATTAAGGGAGCGGAGCGCGCTCATAAATTATTGATTCGTCTCGGAGAAGACCGACTGGTGGCGAAAGAGGTATCGCTTGCTGTACTTCTCCACACAGACAGCTATCTGCCCTTTTCCCTTGAAGCCCAGCGGACAGAACTTCAAGAAGTGGTAAGAGTGGCCGATGAAAAAGATGAGCAGCCATCCGGGTTGCATCATTATAAGCAAATGGACAAGAGTGAAGCGATTCAATTATTACACCAGCTGGATTTAAAAGTTGAAGCTGTTTTAGAAAAGCGGGGAGAACTTTCTGGATAAAAAGTATAACGTTTTTCCTAATTAGGCTTTACTTTTAAATCAGCCTTCTATATAATTCCATTGAAAGCAAAATTTTCTAAAAGCGAGGTCGAGACAAATGATGAATATTACATTGACTGTAAACCATAAAATCGAACACCGGCCTGCGCACATAGGAATTACTGAGTAAACTTTTTCATCATTTTATTCATAACAGCCGCAGGTTACGCATATTGTATTCCTGTGGCTTTTTTAATGAAAGCACGATATCGTTTGCTAAAAACGAAGCCACAGGGGACCTGTGGTTTTTTATTATGCTATCAAAGAGTAATTTTACTCTTTTGATATAAATATACACTAATATAGGAGGTGGAAAACATGACGATCCATTTGTTTATTTTTAAAATTCAAGTAAGTAGACGCCAGGAAGAGAATTACGCGCCACTGCCCGGATACCATCCGTCTGCAGAAGAGCAATGGCTTGACAGGAAATCCTCATTTATCCATTACATGTAAATTAAAAAGGAGTGAAAGATTATGAGCAGCACACTAAGGATGGAATTTATGGATTGGTTAAACGACGAGAAGGATACCGCTTAGTTACGTAGTATTGGAGGGGTAAACATGCGGATCAACGTGCTTATTTTTACGATTTATATCCAAAAGCTGGACCGGGCAGAACGTGAAAGGTCAGTCCAAAGGTCGAAAGCAATTGAAGAACAAATTAATCAAACAAAATTAAAATATACTTCATTATAAGGTGCACTCCCCCAGTCATTTTGGCTGGGGGAGTGTCATTTTTTACGGTATTACGGGATTTAAGATGCTAAACCTTTGAAAAAAACTGTCAAATCCGTTAAGGTCAGGAAAAGATGTTCTGCAGAAATTTTATACAGAAAGGCTTTGTTGACATGAGTTTACATAGAAAACCTATGCCTGTACCGGATGCAGTGAATTCGGTAATGAACTATAAAAAGAAGGCGGAGGGTGAAATTCTTCCTCTCGAGTTTTGCGATAACCGCACATTGGCAGAAGATATCGTAGCTACACACCCGGTTCCTCCTTTTAATAAATCGCCCTATGACGGTTTTGCATTACGTTCCGAAGATACAGAAGGGCTATCAAAGGAAAAAAGCGGTCAGTTTCGGGTAACGGAAACGGTAGGGGCCGGCCATCGCGCCAGTCGGCCAATAAAGGAAGGAGAAGCCGTTCGTATTATGACGGGCGCAGAAATTCCTTCAGGTGCCGACTGCGTAGCTATGTTCGAGATATGTCAGACGTACGAACAGGATGGCCAGTCCTGGATGTCTTTAAAGCGTCCTATGGAAGTAAATCAGAATATTATCCAACAAGGATCGGAAACCAAAGAAAGTGACGTGTTGGTAGAAGCAGGCACGAAGGTTAACCCAGGAGTAAAAGCTCTGCTTGCCACATTTGGCTATAGCGATGTGAATGTATATAAAAAGCCGGTTATAGGCGTGTTCGCCACCGGAACTGAATTACTGGATGTTGATGAGCCTCTAGAGCTTGGGAAGATACGGAATTCCAACGCCTACATGATTGTTTCTCAAGTGAAGCGTGCAGGTGGAGAAGCTCATTATTTTGGAAAGCTGGAAGATGACTTTGATGTTTGTTATCAATCTGTATCTCAAGCTTTAGATAAGGTGGATGTATTAATTACGACGGGCGGCGTATCGGTCGGAGATTATGATTTAATGCCTGATATTTATGAGAAATTAGAAGCGGACGTGTTATTTAATAAGGTAGCCATGAGACCAGGAAGTGTGACGACGGTAGCTTCTTACCAGGGGAAATTGTTGTTTGGATTATCAGGGAACCCTTCCGCCTGCTATGTAGGGTTTGAGCTGTTTACTTATCCCATTATTCTTTCCTTTTTAGGGCGATCTGAACCCTTTCATCAACGGATTCAAGCTACATTAGGAAAAGATTTTAAAAAGCCCAACCCTTTTACCAGATTTGTGCGAGGATGCTTACGATACCAGGAGGGGAGGGTGGTCGTTGAACCGGTCGGTATGGATAAGTCCGCCGTGGTTTCTTCGCTTGCCCATACTAATGTGCTCATTATGCTGCCGGGAGGCACGAGGGGTTATGAAAAAGGGGACGACGTGGAAGCCCTATTACTAGAAGATCAGACAGGACGACAGAGCTTCTGATAAGACACAGAAGGAGTGAAGGTATGACCGATTATGTATTAGACCAGCATGAACGACCGATGAAGGATTTACGAATCTCTGTTATTGATAAATGTAATTTTAGATGTACGTACTGTATGCCGGCCGAAATTTTCGGTGATGATTATAAATTTATGCCAAAAGACGAGCTTCTAAGTTTCGATGAAATCATTCGGCTTGTTCAAATCTTTTCGAAATTTGGAGTCGAGAAGATCCGTCTAACGGGAGGAGAGCCTCTGATGAGGAAGGATCTTCATGAACTGGTGGCAAGATTACACGAGATAGATGGGATTAAGGACATTGCCGTAACAACTAATGCCGTATTCCTCGTTAAACAGGCGAAAAAACTCAAAGAAGCGGGTCTTAATCGTGTGAACGTAAGTCTTGATGCCATTGAAGACGAAGTCTTTCAGCAGACGAACGGCAGAGGGATTAAAACCAGTCCCGTACTTAAAGGAATAGAAGCCGCCAGGGATGCAGGGCTTGAAATAAAGATCAACATGGTTGTGAAAAAAGGTATGAACGAGAGTCAGATTCTTCCGATGGCACGTTACTTCAAGGAAACAGGTGACACGCTTCGGTTTATTGAATTCATGGACGTAGGAAATCATAACGGTTGGAATATGGGTTCTGTCATTTCTAAAAAAGAGATTATTGAAGAAATTAATCAGGAATTGCCTTTAGTGCCGCTTGACGCGAATTATTTTGGAGAAGTAGCTTCCAGGTATCGTTATGAAGGAAGCGAGGCAGAGATTGGAGTGATCTCGTCAGTTACAGACGCTTTTTGCAGCAGCTGCACGCGAGTACGTCTTTCAGCAGATGGAAAGCTGTTCACCTGTCTCTTTGCTTCAGAAGGTCATGATATTCGTGAGTTGCTGAGAGGCGGGGAGCCGGATGAAGCGATTATTTCCAATCTTATAAAAATATGGACGAGAAGAGATGACCAATATTCGATTGACCGCGCTAATGGAAAACCAACGAAGAAGAAAATTGAAATGTCGTATATCGGCGGCTGAAAAAAGCCGGATACCCTCGCGCTGGGTATCCGGCTTTTTACTAGGATTTGCAAAACATTTTTATAGACTTTAAGTAAGATAGATCTTCCGCTACAGGGCCGAATAGTTGAAGGCTCAGTTTCGAGATATTTTATGAGAGGAAAGGTCCTGCGGGGGATAATTCGCTTTCCGCGGCCCTGCACGACGCAGGGTCGTTCGACGTTGCCACAGGACGTAGCGGTCTTAGTCGAACATTCCTTGTGCTGAGCCTCCTCGAGCTAAAGCTCTCCGGGGTCTCACCGATCATGTTCATCCTGTTCTTACACTTTATTTTGTCTTATTCAAATATCAGGACATAAACGACAAGGAGAGCTATCCAGCTCCAGCACCTAGCGTCTAGTGAGACTTCCCTCGCTTCTGTACGATAAGGCAACATCGAATCGCTACGCTCTTCGTGTTTTCTTTATCTCCGCCAGCTCAGTCCAGTCCATACGCCGCTGAGCAAGGTGCTTCCGCTTTTAACCTAGGAGTCTACATCGTCCCCCTCCGGACCTTGCCCAATCAGAAGCTCGAAATCACTTTATACATTACCTCCGTGTTGAGGCATTAGACCATATGGTTTCTACCTATTCCCAGGGTGTGAAGACCCGCAAAGCCTGTCATAAAAGCATTTAATCCAGATTAAGCAGCAGGATCTTTCTTTTTTAGAAGGGTCCGTTCACAACATTATAGTAGGGCTGGTGGGGAAATGGCGAGACTCCCATGGGAGAAGGGACTAGGTGAGATCCCGCAGGGAGTGAAACGAGCGAGGAAGCTTACCGTTCCCCCATAGGAAAGTGTTCAAATGTGGCATCACCCCGCAAGACACGACCAGCATAAGCCGAGCATCAAAAGGACGGTGGTCTTTCCGTCCGTTGATGAACGGCTTATGTCTCGAGTGTCTGGGTGATAGAACAAGACGAGTTATTTCCCCACCAGACCTCTTCCACATAAAGTAACGGACCTAATTTATCTCGACTCTGAGTCTTCTAGTATCGGGAGTTTTACTTGAAGATTGTACATCGTGGATTTACCCGAGTTTCTTACTATGGAATCAAAACAATCTTTCCGGTTTTTCCGGCTTGCTTAAAGTAAGTTTGTGCTTCTCTTGCTTCTTCCAAAGGAAACGTCCGGTCAATCACGGGTTTAATTTTGCCTTCTGAAATGGCTTGAAGCATGCGCTTGAACTCGGATCTTGTTCCCAGTACGGATCCATAGAGAGTAATATGTTTCAAGTAGAGCGTTCGAAAGTCCAATTCTGTCTTCTGACCACCGGCAGATCCAGAAGTACAGAATTTCCCGCCTTTTTTCAATACTTCCAGAGAAGTAGAAAACAAAGCGTCTCCCACAACATCCACTACAGAATCGATCGGTCCCCCGTTTGCCTCCAGGATTTCTTCGGCCAGCCGCTCAGAACGATAAGAGAGTACGTGGTCTGCACCAAGTTCTTTCAATCTTTCTTCCAATGCTAAGTCGCCTACAATGGCGATAACTTTGGCACCAAATACTTGAGAAGCAATTTGCACATTTAATGAACCAACGCCTCCATTGGCTCCTGTTACCATTATCGTTTCTCCAGGCTGTACCTGCAGCTGTTCGATCATGTGCCATGCTGTCATGCCACTGACGGAGAACACGGCACTATCCGTGTAGTCAGATAAGGGCATGTCAAAGCAAAGCTCTGCCGGCCACACGACGTACTCCGCATATCCTCCATCGTATTCTGAGCCAATGAAAGACATATCTTCCGCTATATGTTCCTTACCTTCGTCTCCGCTTGAAGTAAAAGGGAAAACCACGACATCTCTGCCAATCATATGCTGATCTACTTCGCTGCCTGCCTTTTCAATGGTACCTGTTATATCGGAACCGGGTATTCGAGGAAATTGAACACCTTCCGGGCGCCAGCCGGATTTGCCTCCAGTTCCGTACGCGCCTTCTCTCATCCAAATTTCGGTATTGTTAATCGCGCAGGCTTTCACTTTAATTAAAACCTCGTTACTTTTCGGCTCCGGAATATCTCTTTCCACTACTTCTAATTGATCGACATCCCCATATCCAGTAACTTGAACTGCTTTCATCACACTATTACCTCCCAGTTTGTATTCTTAGCTTGTCTCTTTTAGCTTACACGGAATTGAGCAGTTCATCCAATCTGCGAGTTTGGTTGGCTAATCAGCCTTACTATTGCACCTGCACGCTGCACAGTCTTTCTTAATCAAACCATAGGCTGATTCAAACTTTATCTGGTAAAATGATTCAGCCTTTGCTCAAATCGTAACCGTCCTCTATAATAAAGGTAATATGTGTTTGCGGAGGGGAGTTTCCATGAAAACCTTTAAATTAATTTCTTTGGATATCATAGAAGAGAAAGATGAAGATATTACACAAAGACGGATTAAACTGCTGGATGGGCTCATTATTAACCGTGAAGACGATCATGGACGGTGGATTATAGAAGCGTATGTGGATCAAAGCTACCAGGATTTCTTCCAAACCATGTGCAACAACCAGGAGGAAATTATGGTACAGGTGAAAATTACAAAACCTAGTAATCAGCCAGCTACGTTTCTAGTGACACCGATTGATACAAATGTAATTGGGGACCACATCAATGTTATTTTTATGGGGTCGATCGTGAATCGCCAGCAGGAGCAAATTGAGAAGACACTCCGGCAGCTTATGGATGAAGGATACCAGAATGAAGAACTGCTGGCTGCTTTCAAGAAAAAAGCGGAAGAAGCCTCTTCGTAAACCCGCTCCAGTTCTCCTTACATAGGAACGCGGGCGAAAAAATTAAATCAGGTAAAGAAAATCTTAAATTACCCTGCTATAATAGGAATGGTGTTCAATCATTAAGTCGGAAACAGCATGGTTAAAGGAGATATCGTATGTGGGTGAGAAGAAAGAGCCTGCGCTGGCTGAATGAATTATCGCCATTTCAATTAATTGCCATATATTATCTAATTGCGGTGACCATTTCATCTATACTAATTGCTTTACCTGTAGCCCATAAACCGGGTGTAAAACTGGATTTCATAGACGTGTTATTTACAGCCGTCAGCGCCGTGAGTGTAACAGGTCTAACGACGGTCCCGACGGCGGAGACGTTTAGTACAACCGGGGTATTTATTTTAGCGTTAGTATTACAGTTTGGCGGAATTGGAGTTATGACACTCGGCACGTTGATCTGGCTTGTCCTAGGGAAAAAAATAGGCTTAAAAGAACGACGTCTTATTATGACAGACCAAAACCGGACTTCCTTCCAAGGAATGGTCCAAATGGTCAAGGAAATCGTGCTCGTGGTACTTCTCATTGAATTTATCGGTTTTTTAACCCTTGGGACGTATTACCTTCAGTACTATGATCCTGGCGAAGCTTATTTACAAGGCTTTTTTGGAGCCATTAGTGCTATGACAAACGGTGGTTTTGATATCACCGGACAATCACTCATTCCATTTAAGGATGACTATTTTGTCCAATTTATTAATATGATTTTAATTATTGCAGGAGCCATCGGATTTCCTGTACTCATTGAAGTCAAGCAGTATTTATTTAACAACAATGATGTAAAAACGATTCGTTTTTCATTATTTGCAAAATTAACCACGTTCACTTTTTTTGTGCTTGTTCTGCTGGGAACGGGTATGATTATTCTTCTGGAGTTTAATCATTTCTTTGCCGGCAAAGACTGGCATGAAGTATTTTTCTATGCTTTGTTTCAGTCGGTCACGACAAGAAGTGGCGGTCTTTCAACCATGGATATTAATCAGTTTACAGAACAGACCCAGCTATTTATGTCCTCGTTAATGTTTATCGGGGCATCTCCAAGCAGTGTTGGAGGAGGAATACGGACAACTACCTTTGCGCTAGTTGTCATATTCATTTTAACCTTCGCCCGAGGCGGCAGCCGGATTCGTTTGTTTAGAAGAGAGGTTCATAACGAAGATTTAAACAGAGCCGTTGTGGTCATGATGATGGCCTTGCTGCTTTGCTTTATTGCTTTAATGGCTTTATCGATCAGTGAACCGTTTACTTTAAATGAACTTCTGTTCGAAGTGTGTTCTGCGTTTGGAACAGTGGGGCTTTCTTTAGGTATTACACCGGGCATGACTACATTTGGGAAATTTGTATTAATGCTTCTCATGTTCCTTGGGAGAATCGGTATATTGACTTTCTTGTTCTCTTTCCAAAAGGACAGAACAAAAGGGGATTACCATTATCCGAAAGAGAGGTTAATCATTGGTTAAATCAAAAAAAGCTCAGCCATTAGGCTGCGCTTTTTTTTGATCGAATTGATCTATCTTCCCGAGATCTGTATCTAAGGAAGATCATTTTTTTACATTAGCAGTAAAATGCTGCACCAACGATTACCAATAGAATGAACAATACGACGATCAAGGCAAAGTTGTTACCATAACCAGCTCCACCATATCTTCCGCAACGTCTTCCGCCGTAAGGATAGCCTCCGTACATAAGCTCACCTCCTGTTGTTTACATACTCAGCGTATGCAGGAGGCGGCATATGTGTATGGTTATTCACCTAGTGAGGATTAATTCATAAAGGTAGAAGGAGCTAATTTTATAATTTTGCTCTTTTGGTGAAGGAATTCTTTTTGGGAATCGTTCAAGGCTTGTTCACTGCATTCAATCTCTTCACACCAGTGGTTCAACTGCTCATTGATCAACCTTTTCTGATCAGGAGAAGATGTTGCGTGAGAAGGGAAATAGGGTCCTGAAATTCTTTGATTAGCGTACATCACCATCAGCCTCCTTGCTTGCTTATTATTTGCGAATCTTAAGAAATTATGAAGGAGTCTTAGGATTAGCGGCGAAAACAATCATTTACATACCATCGCCAGGTGATGTTCTTCCTATGGGTTTTTCATAAATAATAACGGATTGCGCAAGGAATTTAATCTTCAGTAAGACGAAAGAAGGGCTTTGAGCACATCGAATAAAGGATATTATTCGTTTGCCGCGTAGATATTTTGTATAATGATTTTAGATTAGCCGTTATATAGAGAGAAGGTGGGCGCGATGAAGAAAGTGGCAGTGATAGGAGCAGGACCTGGAGGATTAGCTTCGGCTATGATCCTCGCTTCAAAAGGTTACGATGTGCATGTATTTGAGAAACAACCATTCGTCGGAGGAAGAAATGGTCATTTTTCTTTAGGTGACTATACATTCGATATAGGTCCGACCTTTTTGAGTATGCCTCATATCGTTGAGGAATTATTTGAAATGTCCGGCAGAAATGCTCATGACTATATGGATTTAATCGAACTTGCACCGATGTATGAGCTGCAATTCGATGGGAAGCGGGTGCCAATGTACCGCGATCGCTTGAAAATGCTGAACGTGATCTCCAAGCATTTCCCAGGCAATGAAAAAGGCTACGTCCGCTTTATGAACGATACGAGAAAGAAAATGGATGCCCTGCTTCCATTACTCCAGACGCGCCATAACAAACTGACCGATTATGTAAGTCTCCGGGCTTTGAAAGCACTTCCTAAGCTATCCCTCGGAAAGTCGGTTTATCAAGTATTATCCGATTACTTTACAGATGAAAAATTAAAAATCGCTTTTACGTTTCAGGCCAAGTATCTAGGCATGTCGCCCTGGGAATGTCCGGGAGCCTTTTCGATTCTTTCTTATATGGAACATGAGTATGGAGTCTTTCATCCGAAAGGCGGAGTCAACCAGCTTTCCAAGTCGATGGCAAAAGTGACAGAGGAACATGGAGGACAGATTCACCTGGGGAACGGCGTCCGCAAATTTAAAACAGAGGGTAAAAAAGTCGTTGGTATTGAACTTGAATCCGGAGAAGAATTTGAAGCGGACGAGGTCATCGTAAATGCTGATTTCGCGAATGCCATGAGTCATATGGTGGAGGGGAATGAGCTGAAGAAATACTCTGAGAAAAATCTGTCTAAGAAAAAATATTCCTGTTCCACGTTTATGATCTATGTTGGATTGGATAAACTTTATGATCAGATGCCTCATCACACGATTCTCTTCGCGGAAGATTATAAGAAAAATGTTGATGAAATGACGAAAGATCTTGTTCTATCCGACGAACCGTCGATTTATATTCATAACGCAAGTGTGACAGACGATACATTAGCACCAGAGGGTCATTCGGCTGTTTACATCTTAGCCCCTGTCCCGAACAATTATTCTGAAATCGACTGGGATGAAAAGCAGGAAACGTTTAAAAATCTTATTCTTGATGAGCTTGAAAGTAAAACTGGATTCCATGACATTCGTGATCATATTGTGACAGAAAAAGTGTTAACACCTAAACAGTGGCAGACGGATCACTTTGTTCACAAAGGTGCTACGTTCAGCCTGGGACATCAGCTTTCTCAAATGATGTATTTCCGGCCCCACAACCGCTTTCAGGAATTAGACCACTGCTGGCTAGTCGGCGGCGGCACTCATCCAGGAAGCGGACTTCCAACCATCCTTGAATCAGCCAGGATAACAACAGGGTGGATCAGAGAGGAGGCGGAAACTTCATGAAGCAAACCCAAACGGCTATTGTAGGGGGCGGAGTTGGCGGTTTAGTAACAGCCCTGCTTCTTTCCAAAGAAAAGGAAAGGAAAATTACCATCTTTGAAAAGAACGATTATCTTGGTGGGCGTCTGACCTATGAAAGAAATGGGCCTTACAAAATTGACCAGGGGCCGACCATCGTTCTGCTGCCGGAAATGCTTCTCAGTATATTGGAAGAAGGCGGTTTTGAACGAAAAGATATTCCGCTCATTGCCTGTGATCCACTTTATGATATCCGGTTTAAAGACGGAAGTACGTTTACTAAATATTCGGATCCTGAACAGCAAAAGCAGGAATTGAAAGCCAAATTCCCTGGAAGTGAGAAACAGTTTGATCGGTTTCTTATGGATATGAAAATTCGTTTTCTGCGAGGGAAATCTCAATTTTTAGAGCAATCCTTTGTAAACAAACGCCGTTTTTTCTCCGGGCAGAATATCAAAACATTGATACAGCTGAAAGCTTATCAAAACGTTAAGAAGATGATGAGAAGCTATTTTGCAGACGAACAGCTGGTGGAAGCTTATACATTGCAGACTCTTTATATTGGGGGGCACCCGGAGCAGTCTCCGGCAATGTATTCGCTGGTATCATACAGCGAACATGAACACGGGATCTGGTATATGAAAGGCGGATATGCCCACCTGGTCGATTTGATTGTCGAGCGTCTGAAAGAACGAGGGGTAGAGATTCACACCGGTGCCGAAGTCAAACAGCTTCATACATCGCACTCTAAGGTGAAGTCTATTACAGCAGGTGATAAAGAGGTCGAGGTAGATGAACTTATATTGAATGGGGATTTTCCTACCATGGATCGATTGCTACCTGAGGAACGGCAGCACAAACGGAATTATACCCCTTCATCCGGCTGCCTGCTTCTATACATGGGACTGGATAAGATCTATCCGAATCAGACGATCCATCAATTTTTCATGTCTTCCAACTTTGACGAGCATATGAAGCAGGTATTTGATACGAAAGAGCTGCCTGTTGATCCTTCTTTTTACACATTTCATCCCTCGATCGTTGATGATTCATTAGCGCCTGATGGAAAAGGGGTTCTTTATACCTTAATACCTGTGCCCGCGGGGGACGACGTGGACTGGAGTAAAAAGGATCAATTAATTGACCACGTGCTTCAGCAGATGGAAGAAAGAGGTTTTCCGGAATTAAGAAAACATATGAACTGGATGAAGGTGAGGACACCGGAAGAAGCCAAAAAAGATGGTCTTTATGGAGGTGGCAGCTTCGGTATTGCTCCAACCCTCTTTCAGTCAGGCGTCTTCCGTCCTCAGCTAAAGCCGTATTCTCTTTCGAATCTATACGCGGTTGGAGCCTCGATTCACCCTGGAGGAGGCATCCCCATAGTCATGCAGGGAGCTAAGCTGCTAGCGGATCATTTGCAAAATGGTTCTGAAGAAAGGCATAATTATAAGCGAGGTGTTTAGAGATGATGGACTTGAATCATGCTTATGACCATTGCAAAAACATAATAGAGAAACATTCCAAAACCTTCTCGAAAGCTTTCGCCATGCTCCCTAAACATCAGAAGAGGGCTGTATGGGCCATTTATGCCTTTTGTCGAAGGGCAGATGACATTGTGGATGAAGGGGAAAATCCGAAAGAAGAGCTGGAAGCATTTGCTGTAGAGTTTGATCTTTTTATGGAGGGCAGGCTTGAAACCGAAGACCCATGCTGGATTGCTCTCCAGGATGCTTTTGAACGTTTTCCTCTTGATCCGGAGCCTTTTTATGAGATGATTGTCGGTCAGCGCATGGACTTATATCCGAAAACGATTGATACAAAAGACGATCTCCTTCATTATTGCTATCATGTCGCAAGTACGGTGGGGCTTATGCTTCTGCCTGTGCTTGCCCCCGGTAAAGTCTCCAGAGTTAAAACAGGTGCCATTGAACTTGGGTATGCTATGCAGATCACCAATATCCTGAGGGATATCGGAGAAGATCTGGATAATAATCGCATTTATATCCCTGAACAGATGATGATCGAATATGGTTATACACGTTCAGATCTTCATAACAAGAAGGTAAATGAAGCATTTATACAGCTCTGGGAAGATTTAGCCCAGGATGCTGAGCACTACTACCGGAATGCATTAGCTACTCTGCCGGAATACCCTCTTTATTCAAGAACTCCTGTAGGAGGAGCTGCGAAAATGTATCGGGCCATCATCCAAACAGTGAGAAATAACGATTATCAGGTCTTTGGGAAGCGAAACTACGTATCTGATCAAATGAAAAAGCAGATTATTGCTGAAATGCAATAATCTGCTTTTTTTCTGGCTCTATTAAACTTCTGTGGTGATAATTACGTTAAGCTCCCGTTTCTTTAAGGCACAGTTTCGAGATATTGATTATGAGGAAGATCCTCCTGGGGAGGATTCGCTTTCCGGCCCTGCACGACGCAGGAGCGTTCGACCTTACGTCGTGTAGGGCAAGGCCATAGGAAAGCGAGTTATTTCCCCACCAGGCCACCTCCTCATCTTGTGACGAACCCAATTCATCTTGAAACTGACTCTTACAGATAACGGCTCTATTGCGTAATAAGTCTCTTATGAAAAATCAATAATAAATTTTAACAGAGTCTTTTTCCTATTCGGGATGAACAATTTTGCCGAGGATCTGGTTGGCTACGTTTTGACCACTGAGAACGACCATTGGAGAGCCGCCTCCCGGGTGGGTACTGCCTCCGCAGAAGTACAAATTGCTGAAATCCTGAGACTGATTGAATGGTCTCATAAACGCCTGGAGCCGGCGGTTGGAGGAAGGACCGTAAAGGGAACCACGATATGCACCGAAGCGGCTTTCAATTTCCTCAGGACCGATCACTTTTTCGAAAGATACGTGGTTTCCAATCGGGAGCCCGGCGTGCGCTAAATCCTCATAAATCTTCTCTTTATACCATTCCCGGTCTATTTCAGTTGAAGAGGCAAGAGCAGGGGCGTTAACCAGGATGAAACAATTGTCTCCTTCAGAAGAAAGAGTCGAGTCCGACTTAGCAGACGTCCCGATATAGATGGTAGGCTCTTCTGCATAGTGGCCATCTTTTAAACTTAAAAATTCCTTTTCGTAATTTCTGGAAAAAAGAACATGGTGGTGATGTAATCCCGGCAAAGTGGTGTCCAGTCCAGCCATAATAACGAAAGCAGATATAGATGGATCGAAGGAACGGAGCTTTTTATCAGATAATGAGGTTCGCTTATCATTGTCGATTAATTCCGGAACGGATTGTAATAGGTCTCCATTCACAATCACATAGTCCGCTTCGTAAGTATGGCCTCCAGCCACCACGCCAGTGGCCTGTTTGTTATGGGTTAAGATTTTTTCCACACGTGTCCCCTTATATAACTGAGCTCCCTGCTTTTCTCCAGCTTTCGCCATGTTTTCTGCGATCTTCGTATTTCCGCCCGGGACGTAGTAAACTCCGTCATTTAATTCCAGGTGAGCAATCATGGCAAATGTAGCTGGAGTAACGTAGGGATTCGAGCCTACATAGGTAGAATAACGGTTAAGAGATTGAATGATGCCGGGGTGAGAAAAATATCTTCTGAAAAAATGATCCATTGACTCAAGCGGCCTCACCTGGGCAAAACCTTTAGCCAGGGAAGAAGAGAGGTAATCCTTCCACCCGGAAAAGGTCCGATGAAGAAAATATTCTTTTGATAAATGAAACAGGCGTTCAATTTCCAGTAAAAAGGCGTCATAGTTCTGATAGCCTTTTTCATCCAGACGGTAGAGCTGTTGCTTCATATATTGCCGGTCTGAGGACAGATCAAAGATTGTGCCATCCTTAAACTGGTTTCTTGTATGATGAGTAAGTTTAGTAAAGGAGAGTTCTTTTTCTAAACCGCCCTGCCGAAGGACATCTTGAAATACCTCTGGCATGGTGATGGTATTTGGCCCGAAATCGAAATGATAGCCTGCTTCATTGACAGGCATCATCTTCCCGCCAAAATGATCGTTCTTTTCGAAAAGGTTAACTTCAGCTCCGGCTTTGGCCAGGGTGACAGCCGCCGAAAGCCCACCTAAGCCGCCGCCAACTATAGCAACTTTCATTCGTAAGACCTTCCTTTCCACTGATAGGATTTTCCCCTGATATGTACCGTCATGGAGGAAATCATAATTAAAATAAGCAAAACGATCGACACAGGGATGAAAAAGGACAGCCATAATGGATGACCTGTGCGAGCATCGACATACATTTTAAAGGATACGGTTAATAAGTAGGGGAGCACATACAGCCAGCTACCTTCTACAAAAGCCACAGCGATAAATCCGAATGGTACAAGAAATAAGAGAGTATAAAGCAGTGATAAGATAACCACCAGCGCCGCTGATCGTCCTAATCCGGTATAGATGTTTTTCTGGAAGCCAGCCCACGTTTCTTTAGGATGATGGTACATATAGGAAAGGACGGAAGGTGTAATATTGGCAAGCACCATTTTATAGCCGTGCTTTTTCATTTCCCTGCTGATATGCACGTCCTCTACGAGCGATCCTTTAACGGACTCATGTCCGCCGATCGCTTCATAGGCGTTCCGTTCCACCATAATAAAAATCCCACACGCCGCTGTGAATATCGGTTGTTTTGTGAAGTTAGCCACAGCAAGCGGCAGGTGAAGCTGCACGACCATGTGCTGAAGCGGTACCAGCATATGACTTAGGAAATGGTCGTTTGGGTAATGAGGGAAGCCGCTTAGCATCGAAGCTCCATGTTTTTCCATCGTGGCAAGGGTCTGCTGGATAATCGACGGTGCGACGCGCGCGTCGGCATCCAGAAATAAATAGTAGTCCCCGCTTGCTAACTCGGAGAGCTGATAACAGGCATGAACTTTTCCATTCCAGTCATCCGGCAGTTCTTTCCCTTGATGCACCTTAAAACGTGGATCATTTCTCGTTTCATTCAAGAGCTTCTTGTATGTTTTATCTTCTGAATGGTCATCCAGAAAAATCACCTCTAGCGAAGGGTAGCTCAAGCTATTAATGGAGTTCATCAACCCCTCCACGTTTTCCTCTTCGTTTCTTAAAGGAATGAGAAGGGAGACACGGGGCTCTTTTTTTAAACGTTCAGCTGAAGATAAAGGCAGTAAGAAAAGGCTGTTTAGGATCGTCCACAGATTGAGAAGAACCGTTATCATCAGGACAATGGTAAAAAAGGTCATGGTATCTCTTCCTTTCTGCTACATGGTTCTAAACGATTGATGATCTTCCTGTATAATCGTTTCACGCAGCTGATCCAGTTGTTCGGTGGATCGTTCTTCAAAATAACGCGTCATTTCTTTTCTGTTTAAAGAAGCATACGTTTCGCGATCCAGTGGCTGCCCCACCTTAATGTAGACGTTTGGTTTTTTAGTATGTTCAAACGAATAGTAAATGGAAATCGGAACGACAGGGACGGTGGGACACTTCTTAGCTATGTAGGCAACACCTGTGAAAAACTCAAGCGGTCGTTTTTCCAGGTGCTGTTCCTCACCTTGAGGGAAAATCCACACTGTACTGCCTTGTTCAAGCAGCGCTTTACTGTAATTCAACGATTGAAGCAGATGGCGGCGATCATTGGTGTTGATGGAAAAAGCACCAATCCGGCGGAAAAAGGGAAAGCGCCTGATACCGTCCTCGTGCATCATCCCATACCCGTCGGACTGAATGATCTCTTTATTCAAATGATAAATCATCAATGGGTCCCACCACGTAGAATGATTAATTAAAAATAGAGCAGGCCCATCAGGCAGGGCAGAATAGGATACATTAATATGCTTAAACTGTGACTTCAATAAAAAGCGATTAAATCTGGAAAAACCCCATTCAATGAATGAATTCTTTTTAGCTTTCAGCATAGCCTTTCTTCCTCCAAAAATAAATGATATACCATAGTGCGGCAAGAGAACCTACTAGAACAGGAGCGCCAACTAGTCCTCCGCTGATGGCCATGATACAGAACATACCAATGATTAATCCAAAGGTTAGGGACATCCTGGACGGCCAAAGGGAAGAATGAGAGACTCTAGCCGGGCTCCATAGTATAAATATGGCGTGAAAAAAAGCTGCGAGGATAAACCAGCCCATGAAATTTGAAAAAGGGATATCGTAGTAAACTCCAGGCTCCTGCCAAATCCAATATTCTTTGACTTTATACGATACCGGATCTAGGATTAAATCCATCGTAACAGCGAGAAGTCCTCCCGTAATAATAAAAGAAACATAACGGAAGAAACCGTTCCATTTCTCCGTAATCCCCCGCGCCAATTCATGAGAACAGCCGATAATCAGCATCCACGCAAACCCGATGGTTACAGGCGTATCGAAGATCTTTAATCCGAAATTCTGGTTATAATCATAGGAGCCAAACAGAAAATTGTAAGCTACTCCTAGGTGTTCGACGTATATACTGACAACGATAATAAATAAACTATAAAGCACGCCTCCAGCTGCCCCGTACATACGCATAAAATAAATAATGGCAATCACGCCTGCAGTAATTAAAAATACACTGTTGGCCCACTCCAGCCAGGGCGGAAGTAAGTCGAATGTAAGTAAAATAACGCCGCATATGTACCAGAAAATGAAGAAGCGATAAATGATTGTGTCCATCTGTTCACCCTGCTCTCGAATTAAAAAGTTATGTATTATAAAGTATTTTCTATCTAATCATACCTCAAAGGATAGGAGGTTAAACAGAAAGAAGTCCTATGGAATATGCCATAGGACTTTAACAATATTTTAATAATGATTAATGGGCCAGTGTTTTCCTTTTAGGCCAGGCTATTTTTCGAGGAAGGTGAGGAAGAACCCAGCGATCAAGTCCGTACTTACCTGCGTTAGCGCCCGCTACTAACAAGAAGACAGTCAGTATTACCATCTGTGGATTCGTGCTGGTGGTACCACTGAACAGAAACGCGAAGTTCATCAAGATGCCTCCAAGAGCAGCGATATTCGTAAATAAACCAAGTATGAGTGCAATTCCTGCAAACACTTCACCCCACATTACCAGGAATGCGAATAATTCATGGTTCGGGAGGGCGATCTGTTCCAAGAATAATGCCCACCATCCTTGAACCGCAGGATGAGCACCTTCGGCTTTGCCTATGGCTCCCATTAAGAAGCCATTCACTTCAAATCCTCCTGTCACTTTTCCTAATCCAGATGTGAGCCACGTATAACCTAAGTAAAAACGAATAACGGTCAAAATAAGGGCTGCTTTCTCATTGTTTCGAATCCATTGATTAATCATAACACTCACTCCTTTAGTTTGTTCAACATTTCACATGATTAGCTAATCTCTTGCTTACACCAATAGTATATTAGAGTAATCATTAAGGTGCTATACTTTGTGCAATCATTCACAAAGTGGTCTAAAAGTTATGACAGTCCTATGAATTTTAGTAGTTTACTTTTCATTAAGGAAGTGAATCTTTTATAATGAATGGATAGGATCATTTCGACTAAAAATAGACTCAGCAAATTCATTTATTTTTTGCTAAAATGGGAGTAGAGGAAAGGAGTGAGGATATGGCTGAAGTAGTTATGTTCATTGTTTGTTTAGTTGTTTTACTAGGTCTCATTGGAATGTGCATCTTCGATCGAGGGTAATCTGTACTTAACTTTGGAAAGACATATCATATAAGAGAAAGAAGAAGACTCGCAGGACTGGCTGGTTAAGCTGATCCGGCGAGTCTTTTTTTTTGACACCTATTTGAGCTTCCCTTCGATTATAGAAGTGAAGGGAGGTGAAACATAATGGCAGTAAGCACTGAAATTGTACGTTCACAGCTTCAACTCGTTCTTGAAAATGGGCAGGATGAGAAAGGGAACACAATTTTTCGTACGAAGTCTTTCAACAACATTAAAATCACAGCTTCTGAAGATCAGTTATACCGTGTAGCAACGGCAATGGCGCCTCTTCAACAGCATCTATTGTATGCGGTTGAACGCAATGATAATTCCATTTTGATTGATTTGTAAAAAAAAATAGAATAGAAGAGGAGAAATGAACTTGAAAAAGCTGGAGTTGAAATTCTTAAACGAAGAAAACCGTACCGTAACCCTTACCCTGGACGAACCTGTTGAGCCGGCAGATCCGGCCCTGATTAATTCCGTTATGGACACGATCCTGCTGGAGAACTGTTTTACGACAAGCGGCGGGGATTTAGTCGCTAAAAAAGAAGCGCGCATTGTGGAACGCAATGTATTTGATGTAGAAATTTAATAATTGAGCACAGCCGCTATTTTTGATAAATAGCGGCTGTCTTTCTAAGAAAAGCAAATCCGTTTAAGAACAGGGCTAACCTTCCACTAAAGCTCCCGTTTGTTGAAGACTCAGTTTCGAGATATCTCGTGAGAGAGTTAGGTCCTGCGGGGAACGACTCGCTTTCCGGCCCTGCACGACGCAGGGTCGTTCGACGTTGCCACAGGACGTGGCGACCTTAGTCGAACATCCCATGTGCTGAGCCTCCTCAAGCTAACGCTTTCCGGGGTCTCACCGATCATGTTTATCCCACAGGAGTCTCCCCGTTCCCCTCCGGACTTTGCGATATCTAGAGCTCGAAATTGTGTTTGAAAAACTCTGGTTTATGATGGAGAGACATTTTTAACAACGAGCTTATCCAGCTGAATGAATCCCGTTATATAAGCATTTGAGGTGGATCAAACTTTCCTTTTCGCCTATAGAAATGTCCGTTCACTCTTCATTCATAAGGTGGCGAAGGAAACGACGAGACTCCCGCGGGAGAAGGAGCTAGGCGAGACCCCACAGGGAGTGAAACGAGCGAGGAGGCTTGCCAGTTCCCCCGCAGGAAAGCGAGTTGTTTCCGTAGCCACCCTCATCAAATTTCTGGAAACGGACTCAATTTATCGCGAAACTGAGTCTTACAGTAACCGGCCCTATAGCTTAATAAGCTCTTTAGGTAATTTGGAACGTTTAACGGTCACAAGAAAAAATAATGATGGCGTGGATTACAGGCTGAAGGAAATGGATTTCTAATCAGATATAGTAATACCAACTTCTCTTGTAAATATGTCACAGAAGGGAGGTGAACGAGGTGGAAACTTGGCTGCCTTTCATTACAGATGTCGGTTTCCCAATTGCGGTAACTTTTTATTTACTGCACCGCGTTGAGGGAAAACTTGATCTATTAATCGAAACGCTTCATCAACTGCCTGAAAAGATTTATTCGGTCAAATAAAAAAGACGAGTCTGAGAAGTGTATGACAACTTTCAGACTCGTCTTTTTATTGATTAATTCGTTAGACCCCACTCATTGAATGGATAAATCACGAGCTCTGTTCGACCGATAATCTCGCTTTCTTCAACGAAGCCAAGTCCATTACGGCTGTCTTTACTGATGGAACGGTTATCTCCCATCACGAAATAGTGGTCTTCCGGGACCTCTACTTTACCAAAGTCTCTGGTGGCGTGAATCGCTGTTTGATTAAGGTAGGGCTGATTTTGTTCTTTCCCATTTATAAACAAAGTATGATCGCGTATTTCAATCGTATCTCCCGGCTGACCTACAATTCGCTTCACATAACTCTTTACCGGCCTTTCAATAATGACGATGTCTCCCCGTTCGGGTTCATCAATGTAATAAATAATTTTGTTGAACATAACGCGTTCGCCGTTTTCAAGTGTCGGGTCCATACTGGCTCCTTCTACAATAGAAGTGGCAAAGAAAAAAGTACGTAAAATGAATGCTAACGCAATGGCTACAACGATGGCCTTAATCCATTCGAGCCATTCGTTCTTAGACTGCTCTGACACTTTATATCTTCCTTTCTCCATGAACATGGGATTAGATAATGTTCACTTCCTTTATATTTTATCACATCCCACTTAAAAGAAAAGACAGGGAAGCAGTGATTTAACAGATAATTTACATGTGTAAAATTATTGTCGATTGAATAGAAGTTTTGGAAACTACATTTACAAATATAAAAAAAATTGAGATAATTTTTCTGTCAAGGGGAACACACATTCTTTCCCGTTGTTTTGTTGTAACATGCCCTTAAGGTCAAGGAGGTACTATCGTGACTACATCAAAGGAAGATCCTGTTTCCATTAAAATAGAAGCACTACGCAAACGGATGACTGAAGTTGCGTTAGAAAAAGGTTTTTCCAGTGAAGAGTCAGTTAAAATCAGCCAGGAGTTAGATGCTGTCCTCAATCAAATTAAACATAAAGCTAATAAGTAAAAGCCTGCAGCTCAAGCTGCAGGCTTTTTTTAACCGGCCAGAAAAGCTTCCAGTCTGTCCAGTCCTTTTTTGAGGGTGTCCTGACTATATGCATACGATAGTCGCATGTACCCTTCGCCGTAAGTAGAAAATGCATCCCCAGGAACCAAGGCAAGACGGCACTCTTCTAAAAGCTGGACGGCTTTTTCAAAACTCGTCATCCCATCTAAAGGAAACTTAGGGAAGATATAAAAGGCTCCGTCAGGCACGACGTAGTCAAGTCCCATTCCAGTTAACCGTCTCATTACATAATCCCTTCGTTCTTTATACTCTTCCTTCATAAAGGAGGGATCTTCTTTTCCATTAGTCAATGCTTCGAGCGCTGCATACTGGCTGATCGAAGTCGGGCAGGAAACATTGTACTGATGTACTTTTAAGATGTGCTTGGCAAGCCAGGCGGGAGCAAGTAAAAATCCAATTCTCCACCCGGTCATGGCATGGGACTTGGAAATACCGTTAATTACAATGATGTGATCCCGAACACCCGAAAACTGGGCGATGGATGTATGATTCCCTGTATAAACCAGTTCACTATAAATTTCATCGGCCAATCCGAACAGTTTATACTTCTTCAATACATCTGCAATTCCACTTAACTCACTTTCCGTCAACGAAACTCCCGTAGGATTAGATGGATAGGGAAGGATAACGGCTTTCGTTTTTGATGTTATGGATTGTTCAAGCTGCTTAGCTGTAAGTTTAAAATCATGCTCTCTCGTATCTACATACAAGGGGGTGGCTCCCGCAAGTTTAATCAAAGGTTCATATCCAGGGTAAACAGGACCTGGTAAAATAACTTCGTCTCCTGGGGTAAGAATAGTTCGAAGTGTGGCATCAATCGCCTGGGATGCTCCGACTGTCACGATTATTTCTTCCTCGGCTTGATAGGATAATTCATATTTTTCGGATACATATTGTTCGATGGCCCGTCTTAGCTCAAGAATTCCAGCATTCGGAGTATAAGTCGTCCTGTTCTGCTGGATCGCATTGACGGCGGCCTGCTTAATATGATCAGGTGTATAAAAATCTGGCTGGCCAATTGTAAGGGATATGACATCATCATATTGGTTCACCATATTAAAAAAGCGGCGAATCCCTGATATTTGGATATCGTTTAGGCGGGGATTGATATATTGTTCCATTGCTGAGCACCTCTTTACATATATTTAACAAAATGTTCAAACAATTTCGATAGTTTCTCTGTAGAATTTTGTTATAATTTGATTGTAGTTTAATAGAAAGGAGTTTGATTGTTATGAGAATGAGCAGAATCTCTTTTGAAGAATTAGTCGCTCAAAATAAACAACAGCTTTTAGAAGATCAGAAAGCCATTGATAAAATTGAAGAACTAATAGATGAAAAACACACAAAGAAACTTGAATCCTCTTATGTTAACTGATGATACCATATGAGAAAAGCAGCCGCATACCAGAGGGCTGCTTTTTTAGTTTTTGGCTTGTTAAACTTCCGTGTGTTTTTTAGGTTAAGCTCCCGTTACTTGAAGACTCAGTTTCGAGATATTGGAAGTGAGGGAAGGTCCTGCGGGGGACGATTCGCTTTCCAGCCCTACGTCGTGTAGGGCCGCAGGAAACCGAGTTGTTTCCGCAGCCACCATCATTAAATTATTGGAAACGGACTCAGATTATCTCAAAACTGAGTCTTCAACTAAACGGCCCTATTGCGTAATAAGCCTCTTATGAAAAATCAACAATAAACTTTAACAGAGCCTTTTTTAGTAAGATGTAAGAAGATATAAAGCTACAGGTAGGCAGGATGATTTTAAATTGGCATTCCACTGGTATAATGAGGGGTACAAGCACAAAGGAGGTCCATCGATGAAAGATACGGGTTTAGTTTTAGAAGGCGGAGGCATGAGGGGAGCTTATACGGCAGGTGTTCTGGATTTCTTTCATGACGAAGGAATCCAATTCCCATTTGTGGTAGGTGCTTCAGCAGGTGCCTGCAATGGAAGCTCCTATGTGGCTGGACAGAGAGGCAGAAATTATGAAGTCATGGTTGAATACGGGGATCATCCCGAGTACATATCCTATAAACGAATGTTTACGAAACGTCAGTTATTTGGAATGGATTTTATTTTTGATAAACTTCCGAATGATCTGGTTCCGTTTGATTATGAATCGTTTCAATCAAAGAAGGCTGATTTTGTAGTAGGAACCACGAATCTTGAAACCGGAGAGCCCCTTTTTTATGATCATTTCCCCACGAGGGAAAGTTTGTTGAAAGTGATGCGTGCTTCGAGTTCCCTTCCCTTGATTGCACCGAGCATTATGTATGAAGGAAAACAATTGATGGATGGAGGTATTTCAGATCCGATTCCCGTTGGCCCTTCGATTAAGCATGGAAACGCTAAACATGTATTCGTGTTAACTAGGAATGACGGTTACTTAAAAGGAAAGATGAAATTGGGCTGGTATTTTAACCGGAAATATAGACAGTTTCCGATGTTCGCTAAATCTTTGATTAACCGCCACGAACGTTATAATGAGAGATTGAATGAAGTGAAGCGGATGGAACAATCGGGGGAAGCCTTTGTACTCCGGCCAATGAAGCCACTTCAGGTCAGCCGCATTGAAAGGAACCGGGATCGTCTTCACCAGTTGTACACTCAAGGATACGAGGAAGCGCAAAGTCAGGCGGATCAATTAGCGGCTTTTTTACAAAATTAGAGAAAGGAAGACCTGTGTGAAAAAAAGTGAACAAATCAAGACCACAATTATTCATGCGTTTCAAGAAAACCAAAATGAAGAGCACAGGCCGGCCATGGAAGCTTACATGAAAAATCATTTTTCGTTCTATGGTATTAACAGTCCGGAGCGTACAGCTATTCTGCGTCCAATATTTAAAGAATTCAGCTCTATATCGGAAACTGAACGGTTGGATGCAGCTATCCTGTTATTTCAGGAAGCAGGAAGGGAATGCCACTACGCCGCTCTTGGATTATTGGAGAAAGGACTGAAGAATGCCGTTCCATCTTCCATCGCGGTGTATAAGGAGCTGATGATGACCGCCTCATGGTGGGATACCGTGGATATGATAGCGTCCAATTTATGCGGTGGATATTTTAAGCGTTATCCTGAACGACTAAGACCCATCACTCAGAACTGGAGCCATTCCAGCAACCTTTGGGTAAGACGCTCCAGCATGCTTCATCAATTAAAGTATAAAGAGCAGACAGATAAGGAGTTATTATTCGAGACAGCACGTCAGCTGAAGGATGAGAAAGAGTTTTTTATCGAAAAAGCTATAGGCTGGGCGCTTCGAGAATATAGTAAAACAGATACGGATGCCGTAGTCCAATTATTGGAGTCAGAATCTTTCCGGCCTTTGACCAAAAGAGAAGGATTAAAGTGGGCAAAGAACAAAGGACTGCTATCTTCTTAAGTTTATTCTCCGTGGGATATGTTCATAATGGTTGTATCATGAACACGGGGAGATGCTTTGTATGGAGAAGTGGATAGATTATGCTGTACTGGATCATGTAATTGCGATGTTAAATGATGATGTGATTCGTATGGTCGGCTTTAAACCGGAGCATATACAGTTTTTTCTAGTTGTTGTCCTGGTTATGTCCTTGATGTGGGTCTCTCGTCCCATCATTGAATGGATGATGGTAAAAAACTGGAACACCTTTGCGAGCTATTTTACAAGCAGCTTAATTACGATTGCGTTTTTACAGCTCGTGGACAGATATGCAATGAGTCAGGAGCAGTCGACACTTCCGGATTACTACTGGTCTATTTGTCTGCTTGCGGTCAGCAGCTATGGAGTCATGTACGTACTACTTAAAATGTGCAAAAAAACATGGACTCATCTGAGAGAGAGAGCGAAAAAACAGGCTGCGTAGTTTACCGAAACCTTCTGCCTTTACAATTCGTAAAGCTTACAGAAGGGGGAATACACCATGATGATGGAATTTAACCTGATGCTTCTGTTCACCTTTCTTTTATTTGGTCTGCTTTTATTGGTTTTACATATCGTAACGAGTATATGGTCCTAACGTGACTTACGAAGGAAAGGGAGGAGTCCTGAGTTTGCCATAATGGTTTTACTCGGCACCTTGTTTTTCCCTGTCATAGGTCTCATCGTCTATTTAGTCATCAGAAATGATAGTTAGAACACCCTCTCTGAGAGGGTGTTTTTTTATGGTTCTATCCTGTTGAATAAGGAGTTCCTTAAGGCGATATATAGAGAGAATGAACGAAGATAGGAAGGACGATAACCTATGGAAAATCAGCAAGGCGTACTCCTGGAAAGTGGAACAAATGAGCTGGAAATCGTGGAATTCGGCATTGGATCCAATCGATTCGGTATCAACGTAATTAAAGTAAAAGAGATCCTTAACCCGCAGCCTATTACTCATATTCCTCACTCTCATCCTTCTGTGGAAGGAATTATAGAAATAAGAGGGGAAGTCGTGCCTGTGGTTGATACTGCTCATGCTCTGGGCTTTGACCCTTCAGCTCAACCTGCTCAGGATAAATTCATTCTAGCGGAGTTTAATCAAATGAAAATTGCTTTTCATGTGCATATGGTCACACGAATTCACCGGATCTCATGGGAACATATGGAGAAACCGAAAAAAATGTATCAAGGGCTGGAAACGAAAATTACAGGCATTGTAAAAATGGAGGGCGACATGCTGCTGCTTTTGGATTTTGAAAAAGTGGCCGCTGATATTAGTCCTGAGTCCAGTATCACTAAGGAACAGTTACGGAACCTTGGGGAAAGGGAGAGATCCGAAAAAAGGATTATGGTCGTTGAAGACTCCAGCCTTCTTCGGGCGCTGTTACAGGAGACACTTGAAGAAGCGGGTTATGATCAGACTGTTGTATTCGAGGATGGAAAAGAAGCTCTCGATCATCTTAAGCAGCTGGTGGATGAAGGGAAAGCGATAGAAGAAGAATATCAGTTGGTCATCACGGACATTGAAATGCCGCAGATGGATGGGCATCATCTGACGAAAATCATTAAAGAAAGTGAAGAGATGACGGCTCTGCCGGTTATCATTTTTTCTTCTTTAATTACAAATGATCTTCGCCACAAAGGGGAAAAGGTCGGAGCGGAGGCTCAAGTATCCAAACCTGAAATTCTTGAACTGGTCAAATGGATCGATCACTATATCTTATAATGGAAAAAAGCCGCTGAATCCCAGCGGCTTTTTTCCATTATTTTTCGATATTCAACCGTTTGTAAAGTTCATCGTGCCAGGCATATGCCTGCTTGGATAATGTTTCAGGTCCGGTTTTGGTAGGGGACGCTTCCACAATGATTTTTTGCTGATGCTCCGACAGGTGTTCAAAAGCAGCACGCATTTCTGTTGTGTATTCCATGTATTTCTTTAGATGATATTGGAAATCTTCCAGCATATCAGTACTCATTTGTATCATCCTCCTCTACAACCTCTATTTCCTTATTATTCAAGCGGTAAAACATGGTTCAGAACATCCCGTAAAATTAATTATGCTTACGGCGTCTTTGGTTCCACGGGGATACATCACGCTGGCCAAGAAAACTGGAAGCAGGACGGGACTGAGAGGCGTAGGCTGGCTGCTTCTTCACAGGCTGTTCCCAATTCAAATAGCGATAAAGTATTCGCTTGGCTTTGGACAGGGACAATTTTGGTTTTGGATTTCTGTACGACTGGTCGACTTTACCCAGGTGCTCTAACTGGTCGAAATCCTGTTTGTTCGCTGGAATATGAAAGTAGTACCCGGCAATTTCAATGAGGAGGGTGGAATGTTGCTGGCTTAGCTTAGGGTGATCTGAGAAATGGAGTCCAATTTTTTTAGCGCGGCTTTCCTGCAGAAGTTTATCAATTGTATATTTTTTTATATCATATAAGTGTTTAGGTTCGGGTGCCGTTTTAGCGTGTCGGTTAACAATAAACAGGGATTCGGCCAATTCTCTGTTTGAGAGAGCATAATTCTTCATAACATTTCTCCTTTCTATCCAATTGTGTAAATCTATCATATGTGTTTTTTGTTATAATTGCAAAAAATTTACATTTAATTTTATGGAAGATGTGAAACAACATGCTTCGTATACTAAGAAACTTCTTACACAATAGGTCCGGTTACTGTAAGACTCGACTTCGAGATATTGTGTGGAGAAAGGGGCTCCAGGGAACGGCTCGCTTTCCGCGGCCCTGCACGACGCAGGGTCGTTCGACGTTGCCACAGGACGTGGCGGTCTTAGTCGAACATCCCATGTGGTGAGCTTCCTCGGGCTTAACAGCCCTGCGGGATCTCACCGATCATGTTCATCCCGCAGGAGTCTTCGCCGTTCCCTTCCGCCCCTTTGCGTTCATGGAGAGTTCGAACGTCTCTGCAACATCTCCTTCTAATGAACAAGAATCATGTATTCTCCACCCTGAGTTTTAATGGTTGTTTACGCGTAGCGACCGAATTTGAGGCAGATGAAGTACAATTCTTGTCTGCTGTAGCAGGGTTCGTTCACTAGATACCGTTGGGGTGGCGGAATAAACGACGAGACTCCCGCGGGAGAAGGAGCTAGGCGAGACCCCACAAGGAGTGGTAGCGACTGAGGAGGCTTGCCAGTTCCCCCGCAGGAAAGCGAGTTGTTTCTGCAGCCACCCCTTCTCTATATGAAGTAACGAACCAAAAATATCTCGAATTCAAGTCTACAAGTAATGGGAGCTTTTCTTTAATGATCTGCGTAATGTTTCATTAGACTTCTATTGATTTTGTTTTAATGTTTGCAAATCTTCAATAATCTGATCCACACTTCCAGCTTCTGTACCGTTATAACTTTTAATTACTTCTCCTTCTGGAGTAACCAGGTAAAAACTGGTTCCGTGAGCAACCTGGTTGGAGTTCTCCAGCTGTTTAACTGGAGATTGAAAAGACTTAATCGAAAATTCTTTTACCTCTTGGAACGAATAACCCGTAAGAAAATTCCAATGGCTGAAATCAGGCTGATAGGGTTCAGCAAACGACTTCATTTTCTCAGGAGTATCTGTCTCAGGGTCTACACTCATAGAAACGAGCGGTATTTCCATCCCTTCCTGGTCAAGCTCCTGCTGTAAACGGGACATATTTCCGGTCATCGGCGGACATACCGTCTCACAACTTGTAAAAATAAAATCAGCAATCCAGTATTCACCGCTGTAGTCTTCCGGCAGAGTGACTTGTTCACCATCCTGATTTACCGCTTCAAGGGAATTCACATCCCTGGACATATTTGTTTCGATTGGGGACCCGCATGCTGTCAGAAGTAAAACTGCCAAACCGAGTACCCATATAGTTCTTCGTTTCATGTAAATCCCCCAATTTACTTTTCTCTCTTCTCTAAGTGTACCACTGCTTTCCGACAGGCAGTCATCCAGTGCTCGCTGTCACAAAATAGTTAGATTTCTGGTGATTTTAAGCGGAAGATCGACAATTCCGGGCGACAGAGAAAACGGTAAGGCATCCGTGTAGTACCCAAACCTCGGCTTACAAATAAATCCATTCCATCCGGGAGACGATAATGACCCTCTACATATTTTTCAGCTAAAGGAGGTGTAACCAGGTAGCCGTAGATAGGGAGCTGTACTTGTCCGCCGTGACTGTGACCAGATAACTGAACATCTACCCCGTACCGCTGGACTTGGTCAGCTATGTCAGGTTCATGGGCTAGAAAAAGCGTGAAACTGTTTTCGTTATGTTGGGCCAGGGTCTCTTCTATGTCTGGACGTCCAAGCATTACGTCATCCAGTCCGGCAAGGGTAAACGCTTCGCCGTCTTTCTGAATCGACGTGTGTTCATTTTGAAGCAGGGTGAACCCTCCGCGTGACATAACTTCATAAATTTTCTCTGTACCGTATCCACCGTGGTCATGGTTGCCATAAATCCAGTACTTTCCGAGTGGAGCTTCTAATCGGTTTAATAAGGCTGGCAGCCGATCCGTAAAGGAGTAGGTCTGCGGTTCATCTACTAAATCCCCGGTAAATAAAATTAAATCCGGTTTTCTTTGATTTATGGTTTCGACCAGCTGCTCGAATTTATTTAAATCATAATGAAATCCGATGTGTGTATCGGAGAATTGAAGGATATCGACGTTATGAAAGCTTTTGGGAATCTTCGAATGGTTAATGCTGAACTTTTTTACGGTTAATAAATCAGGTTCTATATACTTGGCATAATAGTAGCTCAGTCCACTTAAACCTAGAAATCCAAGAATACTGCGCACCATATTCTTAATGAACTTGCGCCTGGTTAATTTCATAGAAAGTCCTCTCCCCTGAATTCTTTGGTCATTATACCACGAAAATCTTTATTCAAACTTAGGAAGATTCTCCTCCTTTTTAATATTTTTTAAAAAATGAACAGGAATTCATTTTTTTTTGTGGAATGTAAATATATAGAGAGATAGGAGGATGATGAAATGAATAATCAGGTGGTCATTATTACAGGGGGCTCGAGTGGTATGGGGCTCTATATGGCTAAAAGATTTCTTGAAGAAGGTGCTAAAGTCGCGATTACAGGACGGTCCCAGGAGCGATTGGAGGAAGCAAAAAAGCAGATCGCTGGAGAAAATGGAGACCATCTTCTTCTAATTGCTATGGATGTAAGGGAAGTGGAAGACACAAAGAGAATGGTTAATGAAACCGTGGATGCATTTGGTAGAATTGACCATTTGGTTAATAACGCAGCCGGTAATTTTATTGTACCTGCAGAAAAACTATCCCCAAACGGATGGAATTCGGTCATCAATATTGTATTAAATGGAACGTTCTACTGCAGTCAGGCCGTTGGTAACTATTGGATAGAAAACCAAATCAAAGGTTCTATTTTAAACATGGTCGCTACATATGCATGGGGTGCAGGAGCTGGTGTTATTCATTCTGCATCGGCAAAAGCTGGAGTGCTTGCTATGACGAGAACGCTTGCTGTCGAGTGGGGAAGTAAGTATGGAATCAGAGCTAATGCCATTGCTCCGGGCCCGATTGAACGGACAGGGGGAGCAGAACGATTGTTTCAATCCGAAGAAGCGACGGAACGAACGTTGAAATCTGTTCCTCTTGGACGGGTTGGACAGCCAGAAGAAATTGCGGGTCTCGCTCGTTTTATACTCTCTGATGAAGCCGCTTACATGAACGGAGAAGTCGTCACGTTGGACGGAGGTCAGTGGCTGAATAAATTTCCATTTTAACTGGTAGATTAAAAAAATTATTAAAGAAACCGCTGCACGCTGCAGCGGTTTCTTTGTGTAATTAAATTACATAGAAGAAAATAGTGAAGAAATGGAAAATAGAGCCACCAAGCACAAATAAATGCCAAACCATATGGTGGTACGTAAAGCTTCTCCATACATAAAAGATTGAACCGATGGAATACATCACACCCCCAAGGATCAGGTAAGTTATCCCTGCTGCCGGCACTTCAGTGGTTAACGGCCCCCACGCAATAATAAGAAGCCATCCCATTAGTACATAGAATAGTGTAGAAAGAACGACAAAACGTTTTACAAAAAAGACTTTGAAAATGATCCCTAATATAGCCATTCCCCATATAATTCCAAACAGTGTCCATCCTAAGGAACCACGCAGTGGAACGAGTAGAATCGGGGTATAGGTCCCTGCAATAAACAAATAGATAGCTGAATGATCGAAAATCTCGAATAAGTCTTTCATTTTCCCAGCTGGAAAACTATGCACAAGGGTAGAAGAAACGAAAAGCACAAGCATGGTAACCCCGTATATAGAAACGGACACCACATGCCAGGCGTTTCCTTCCAGGCTTGCAAATACGACCAGCATCACCAGCATACCCACACTTAATACAGCACCAATCCCATGCGTAATGGCGTTCGCTATTTCTTCGCGTCTTGAAAACGTGTGCGTCATCATTAGTTTCTCAGCCCCAATAAATTCATGTTGCTTTTTATTATACGCCTTCGTGAATATTTAATAAACAACAAGGTTTATATAAAGATAGATATGGGGTATAAAAAATAGACTGAAAACCCTTCAGAAAAAGGTTTGTCGGAATTTGCAGGTCGAGATTTATCCAGATGTATGTTACTATATTTACTGGTTAACCAAAGCGTCTTTCTGCTCCTTCAGTTGCAAGAGAAAAAGGAGAGAACAAGTTTATGGTAAGTTTAGAAAAAGAAGCATTAGTTATTCCAAAAGTATCCGAGTTAATGATTTCTTCTGAAAAAGTAGCTCATGTCCAAGTCGGCAATCCGTTGGAACACGCTTTGCTGGTACTGGTAAAGACCGGCTATTCTTCTATTCCTGTTTTAGATCCGACCTTTAAGTTTAAAGGGGTCATCAGTAAGTCGAAGATTTTAGAAGAAACCCTAGGCATTGAAGAATTTGAATTACACCGTTTATCTGATATTCAAGTAAAAGAAGTGATGGATAAGGATTTTCCATATCTCCATCATGAAGACAGTATGATTGACGCTTTGCATAAGTTAATTGATTTTCCTTTCGTCTGTGTAATTGATGATGATGGTGAATTTGATGGAATTGTTACCCGGCGCACCATTCTGAAACAGTTTAGTAAGCATTATCACGAGACATTTAAATGGACTTAAACAAAAGACTATAGATAACAGCTATGATAAAATAGAGGGCATCACACCGGTGCCCTCTATTTTTTTATGGTTCGGGTCAGGAAAATCTACGAGATTATTTACCAATAAAGCTCCCAATACTTGAAGACTCGGTTTCGAGGCTTTTGTGAGAATTTGGTCCTGCGGGGGACGATTTCGCTTTTCGCGGGCATGTGCTGAGCTTCCTCGGGCTTAACAGCCCTGCGGGATCTCACCGATCATGTTCATCCCGCAGAAGTCTTCATCGTCCCCCTCCGGACCTGGCCAAATCAAAAACTCGAAACCCTTCAAGACATCAACGAGTGAAGGAGAAAAATGCATGTGCTCATGAGGCTGTTCTTATGCTATAACGATGTAAAATAGCCTGTCATAAAAGCATTTAGGACCGATTAAGAAGGAGAGCATTCTCTCTTATAAAAGTGGCCGTTATTCTTATTCGGCTGGGTTGGTGGGGAAATGACGAGACTCCCATGGGAGAAGGGACTAGGTGAGATCCCGCAGGGAGTGAAACGAGCGAGAAAGCTCACCGTTCCCCCATAGGAAAGTGTCCAAATGTGGAATCACCCCGATAGACACGAACAGCATAAGCCGAGCATCAAAAGGACGGTGGTCTTGCCGTCCGTTGATGAACGGCTTATGTCTCGAGTGTCTGGGTGATGGAACAAGACGAGTTATTTCCCCACCAACCCTATACCTATTAAGTAACGGACCCCGGATTATCTCGAAGTCGAGTCTTCCACAATCCGGCTCTATAGCTTAATAGACATTTTATTAAAATCAAAAAAATAGAGTCTTACAAAAAACGTACGATGAAGTGGACTCTTTCATTACTTTAGCAATATTTAATCTAGCGTATGGTTTTAAAGGTGGATGTCCGTATGACAAAGAAAAAGAGAAGAAATCGTGGTCTCGTATTAGCTTCCATTATGATGGCTATGTTTCTGGCTGCTATCGAAGCAACGATCGTGTCGACAGCCATGCCGAGCATTGTGGCTGATCTCGGGGGATTTAGTTTATATAGCTGGGTATTTTCAGCTTATTTACTAACAAATGCTGCGACAGTATTATTGTTTGGACGCTTATCTGACATATTTGGCCGAAAACCGATTTTTATGATGGGAATCAGCTTATTTTTAATCGGGGCTGTGACCTCTGCGCTTTCACCTTCTATGGAAGTATTAATTGTAGCCCGATTAATTCAAGGGTTTGGGGCTGGAGCCTTAATGCCGATAGCGACAACCATCGTTGGAGATATTTATACAAAAGAAGAACGAGCGAAAATCCAAGGTTACCTGTCCAGTGTATGGGGGATTTCAGCTGTGACAGGTCCAGCTCTGGGCGGATTTTTTGTAGATGTGCTCAGTTGGCCTTATGTTTTTTGGATGAACGTTCCGCTCGGGCTGTTGGCTTTACTTGGTGTCATTTTTTTCTTCCATGAAGATGTTTCTGAAGAAAAAAGACCCATTGATGTGGCTGGTTCTTTCTGGGTGGTCATTACGATCAGTACCCTCATGATTATCCTGGTTGAGGGGGGAGTAGGCATTCCATGGAAATCATGGGCTATGTTTGCTTTATTAATGGCATCTATTATCAGCTTTATTATTTTCTATCTTGTGGAAAGAAAAGCACGCGAGCCGATGATGCCTTTTCATATTTGGAAGTACCAGTCCATCCGCTATGCGAATTTAACCTCTCTCACGACAGGTATGATACTTATGGGGGTTACGAGTTATCTTCCGGCGTTTGTACAGGGAGTCATGGAGCAGTCAGCCACTGTGGCTGGTTTCACCTTAACGGCTATGTCGATCGGCTGGCCTATTGCTTCCACCCTTGCCGGAAGGCTTGTGCTCAGAATAGGCTTTCGTCCAACTTCTATCCTCGGCGGAGTATCTCTAATTATAGGAGCTTCATTATTTTCCATATTAACGCCTGATAAAGGTCCATTATTTGCAGCCATTGGTTCTCTGTTCATTGGAATAGGCATGGGGCTCTCCTCAACCTCCTTTATCGTCTCTATTCAAAACACGGTAGATTGGAAGACGAGAGGGATAGCGACAGCAACGAATATGTTTATGCGGACTATAGGCAGTGCGATAGGTGCCGCCTTGCTCGGAGGACTCTTGAACAGCCGTATTAATGCAGCCATTGAACAGTCGGGTTTACCAGATCAATTCACCGTGGATTCCACGAATTTACTTTTACGGGAAAGCGGGAGAAATGAGTTAGGCAAACGCGCCCTGGAAGTGTTACAATCAGGACTAACTTCAGGGTTGCATGTGGTATATATAGGAATCCTTATACTGGCAGTCATTAGTTTTTTATTGATTTTGCGACTTCCAAAAAAAGAAGTTTGATATCATCCTTGTCGCTTTGATAAAGTAAAGGGTGAAAGAATTACATAAAAGGAGGAGTTTAACTTGAATCAAATGGATGCTAATGAAATTATTTCATTTATTTCAAACAGTGAAAAATCAACACCTGTGAAAGTATATTTAAAAGGGGATCAGCTTGAAAGCCTCGATTTTGGAGAGCAAGTACAAGATTTTGTCTCCGGGCAATCGGGCGTCATTTTTGGAGAGTGGAAAGTAATCCAGCCTCTACTTGAAAAATACAGCAGTCAGATTAATGATTATGTCATTGAGAATGATCGACGTAATTCAGCCATTCCACTTCTTGATTTGAAAAAAGTGAACGCGCGTATTGAACCAGGCGCTATTATCCGTGACCAGGTAGAAATTGGAGACGGAGCCGTGATTATGCTTGGTGCTATGATTAATATCGGATCTGTTGTCGGGGAAGGCACCATGATTGATATGAACGTCGTACTTGGAGGCCGTGCTACGGTAGGTAAAAATTGCCATATCGGAGCGGGTGCTGTACTAGCCGGGGTTATTGAGCCTCCTTCCGCGAGTCCTGTTGTCATTGAAGATGGTGTGGTTATCGGAGCGAATGCTGTAATTCTTGAAGGCGTCACGGTCGGTGAAGGTGCTGTTGTAGCAGCCGGATCGATCGTTACCGCTGACGTTGAACCTAATACACTTGTTGCAGGAACGCCAGCTAAGAAAATTAAAGATATCGACGACCAGACCAAATCAAAAACTGAAATTAAACAAGAACTTCGTAAATTAGATCAATAAGTATGAATGAGGCCTTGCTGAAGCAGCAAGGCCTTTCTTATAAGGAGGTTCCCCAGTGGAATTGGATAAATTAATTGAAGTAAGACGAAATTTGCATCAGATTCCTGAGCTTGGATTTCAAGAAAAAAAAACACAGACATTCTTATTGGACTATATTAAGCAGCTTCCTCAGGAGGCTCTGACCATTGAAACGTGGAGAACTGGAATATTTGTCAAAGTGGATGGAAAGAGAGGGGAGAAAACGATCGGCTATCGTGCAGACATTGATGGTTTACCTTTAAATGAAGAAACAGGCTTGGACTTCCGTTCCGTTCATCAAGGAAGGATGCACGCCTGCGGTCATGATTTTCATATGACGATTGCTTTAGGTGCCTTGACGAGGCTTGCATCAGATCCGGCTGATCATCATGTGGTCTTTTTGTTCCAACCGGCAGAAGAAGGTCCGGGAGGGGCAGAGCCTATGCTTCAGGCTGATTTTCTAAGGCAGCATAAACCCGATACCATATTTGGGCTGCATATTGCTCCAGAGCTCCCGGTAGGATCGGTATCCACGAAACCCGGATTGCTTTTTGCGAATACAAGTGAATTATTTATCGATTTTAAAGGCGTTGGGGGTCACGCTGCTTTTCCTCATATGGCGAAGGATATGGTCGTTGCAGGCAGTTCATTTGTCACTCACCTTCAACAAATCGTTGCCCGTCGCGTAGACCCGCTCGACAGCGCGGTGATAACAATAGGTAAAATGGAAGCTGGAACCGTGCAAAATATTATTGCTCAGGAAGCGAGACTCGAAGGAACGATCCGTACCCTGACACCTGAATCGATGGATCAAGTCAAATCGGACATTGAAAAACTGGCCAAAGGATTTGAAATAAGCAACGACTGCCACATTTCTATTCACTACGGCTCCAATTATTATCAAGTCTTTAATGATACAGAAGCTGTCCAGAGCTTCAAACACACGGTAGATAGCTCTACTTACGAGTTTAAAGATGCAAGTATGGCTATGACAGGTGAAGACTTCGGCTACATGCTGAAGGAAATTCCAGGATTTATGTTTTGGCTTGGAGTGGAATCAGAAGCCGGGCTGCACCAATCGGCGCTAAATCCAAAAGAAGAGGCAATGCTTGTAGGAGTGAATTTGGTTGAAGCTCATATGAGAGGACTGTAAACGAAATGGATGCATACCCACCTTCCTTCAGTAAACACTAATAGATGCTTGTTAAAACAAAGCAGGGAGGTGGATGGTGATGAAAAGAATAGGTATTGAAGAAAATCTAAGTGATATACGTTCAGCTCTTCAGCAAAAAGGGTATGAATTGGTTGAGATGAAAAAACAGGAGGATGCGGCGAGCTGTGACTGTTGTGTTATTTCCGGGCAGGACCGCAACGTAATGGGTATCATGGATGCCGAAACCAAAGCTTCTGTTATTGATGCTCATGGGAAGACTGCGGATGAAGTTTGTCAGGAAGTGGACGCTCGTTTCTCCTAAGAAACAGATGGAGGTTTTTACCTCCAGTACATAGAACAGGGAGAGTTGCATTATGGAATCGACGATTAAACTATTAGCGGTAGCTGTTTTGATCATCCTCACAGCTTTTTTTGTGGCCAGTGAATTTGCGATCGTAAAAGTTCGAAAGACACGTGTAGAGGCAAAGGCTGCAGAAGGCAATAAAAAAGCCAAAAGTTCGCTGCGTGTGTTGAACAATCTTGATTATTATTTGTCCGCCTGTCAGTTGGGCATTACGATTACCGCTTTAGGACTCGGGTGGCTTGGGGAGCCAACGCTTGTGATCCTGCTCGATCCTTTAATTGGTAATTTTAATTTACCATCCGGGATCACTCATACCATTTCCTTTGCTATATCTTTCTTCATCATTACATTTCTGCATGTCGTGCTAGGAGAACTTGCTCCTAAGACAGTTGCCATACAGAAGGCTGAAGCGATAACACTTCTTCTTGCCAGACCTTTGATGCTGTACAGCAAACTTATGTATCCGCTGATCTGGCTGCTAAACGGGTCTGCAAATATACTTGTTCGCTTATTTGGTTTTCAAACGGCAAATGAGTCTGAGGAAGTCCATTCAGAAGATGAATTAAGACATATTTTAACGCAAAGCTATCAAAAAGGAGAGATCAACCGTTCCGAATATACCTATGTGGATCGTATTTTTGAGTTCGATAACCGGACGGCTAAAGAAATTATGATTCCACGTACTGAAATGGCTGTGATCGATGTTAATCATTCTATTAAAAATGTTTTGCGCGAGATGAAACAGGAGCGATACACCCGCTACCCTGTTGTAGAAGGGGATAAGGATCAGGTAATCGGAATTATCCATATGAAAGAATTCTTTTATGAAGATGTCCAGGAGCAGGGGTCACTCCGGTCCTTTATTAGACCGGTAATGAAAGTGTTTGAAAATGTACCGATTCATGACCTGCTTGTGAAAATGCAGAAGGCTCGCACACATATGGTTGTCCTGATGGATGAGTATGGCGGAACTTCCGGCATCGTGACGGTAGAGGATATTCTGGAAGAAATCGTTGGAGAAATTCGGGATGAATTTGATCATGAAGAAGAGCGTGAAATTAAACGACTGAAGAATGGTCACTTCCTTTTGGAAGGGAAAACATCCATTCAGGATATCAACGAATTTTTTGAATTAGACTTAGACCACGAAGATATTGATACGATTTCCGGTTGGATTTATACCCGCGATTATGAAGCAAGGGAAGGCACCATTGTAGCGGAAGACAAATTACAGTTTAAAATTGTGGATATGGAAGACGGTCAGATTAAAAAAGTAGAAGCATGGGAAGATACCCATTAAAATAGCCCGGGTTTCCCCGGGCCAGTTTTAAAAGAGAGCGATTAATCGTTCTCTTTTTTCGTTACATTTACTTGATGAGGATAAGGAATTTCAATGCCTGCTTGATCGAGAGCTTCTTTCATAGCTTTTCTCAAGTCTCTCTCCACAGCCCATTGTTCCATATTTTCCGTTTTTCCTAAGATGCGGATGACAACATCGGAAGAACCTAAGCTTTGAACACCAAGAACGCTTGGGCCTTCTTTAAAACGCTCATCGTTTGCAAACTCGTCAGCAACCTCTTTTAGGACAGTCATAGCCTGATCAATGTTTTCATCATAACCAATACCGATATCCACCAGCGCGCGCATGTTTCCGCGGGAGTGATTGGCTACGCCTGAAATGTTCCGGTTTGGGATGAAATTCAGAGTTCCATCGAAACTGCGAAGCAGAGTTGTCCGTATACCTACTTCCTCAACCACTCCGTCATATCCGCCAGCGGTTACGTAGTCTCCCACTTCAACCTGCCGCTCTGATAATAGGAAGAAACCGGTCACAATATCGGAAACCAGTCCCTGAGCACCGAAGCCTATGGCAAGACCGACTATTCCAGCTCCAGCGAGCAGTGGTCCAATTTCGATCGTAAGGGCACTTAAAACCATGACGATGAAAATGAAAGTAATGGAATAGGAAAAAATATTAATAGCCAGTTTTTCAAGCGTCTGACTTCGACCATCTGATAATTTCCGCTGATTGCTCATCCGCTTCATTGCCGCACCTATTGCTTTTTTACCAAGCGGTTTCACAATAGCAAAGGCAATAAGTAAAAGGAGTATTTCAAGCCCCCCTCTTATGATATCCTCTACAACCACAGAAGGATTGAACTTAAAACCTTCTTCAAATATATTCATTTTACGACTCCTTTCTCCAAAATTTGCTAGGGTTCCTTTATAGAATATCGGAAAGTCCAGAATCATTTCAATTAATATTTCGTTTTTTTGTATTTCATGTAGAATATTTTGAGTGACACGTATATAGTTTTACTTTTCTGATGAACTATTGTTTAATGAGAAAGGCAGTGGTACATACTAATCGTAAGAAAAGTACAATTTATACGGGAACAAGTCAGATTAAATTAATTATTATCTGAAATTGACTATAATTAACGTTCTCGTTATACTAGGTATTGTGATAAAGACAGTAATTCAAGTTTTAAATTATTTTTCGGAGGGATTCAAATGGCAGATCGTATGGTAGCCAAGCAAGCGCCACGCTTTGAAATGGATGCAGTACTTCCTAACAAAGAATTCGGTAAAGTTTCACTGGAAGAGAACATGAAGAACGACAAATGGACAGTCCTTTTCTTCTACCCTATGGACTTCACATTTGTATGCCCTACAGAAATTACAGCACTATCTGATCGTTTCGATGAATTCGAAGATCTGGATGCTGAAGTAATCGGAGTATCTACAGATACCATTCACACACACCTTGCGTGGATCAATACTTCCCGCGAAGATAATGGCCTAGGTGACCTTGAATATCATTTAGCGGCAGATACCAATCATCAGGTATCTAAAGACTACGGTGTATTGATTGAAGAGGAAGGTGTGGCTCTTCGCGGTCTATTCATCATCAGTCCAGAAGGTGAACTGCAGTATCAAGTAGTTAATCACAACAATATCGGCCGTGATGTAGACGAAACGCTTCGTGTCCTGCAGGCGCTTCAAACGGGTGGACTATGCCCTGCTAACTGGAAGCCAGGTCAGGAAACCCTATAAGTTCCCTTTAACGAATGAGCGAAAGATTTAGGGTCTAACATGTCAGGTGTTAGACCCTTTTCCATCTTAAACAAGGAAGAGGAGGATTCGATTATGCGTTTAAGAACACCGATGCCTGAATTGCCAGAAGCAACCACATGGTATAACAGCGAGCCATTAACGAAAGAAGATTTAATCGGCGATAAACCGACATTAATTCACTTCTGGTCAGTCAGCTGCGGAATGTGTAAAGAAGCCATGCCTAATGTCAATGAGTTTCGTGATGAATATAGGGATGATCTAAACGTAATTGCTGTGCATATGCCTCGGTCTGAAAAAGATCTCGACTTAGATCAAATTCAGGAAGTAGCGAAAGAGCATGGCATTACTCAGCCGATATACGTTGATAATCGGCACGCTCTTACGGATGCGTTCGATAATCAGTACGTACCTGCTTATTATGTATTTGATGAAGAAGGGAACCTCCGTCACTTTCAAGCTGGAGGCGGCGGAATGAAAATGCTTCGTAAACGTGTGAATCGCGTACTTGGGCTTAACCAAAAATAAGGAATGACAAGAAAGCAATTTCCATATAACTATGGGGATTGCTTTTTTTATGTTAGGGGGCAAGTTAAATGAAGGCTTTATCACGTGTGGTCCTGTTATTTAATGAAAGGCCCGAACACCGGCAGATATCCGGGGGATTCGGCATAATTAACTGCCATAAAGCTTGCTAAATAGATATGACCATTTTCACTGGCTGAATGATTCAAACTGGCAGAAATTTTTAAAAATTGGCACGTAAGGGTGGCATTTTATTTCGATACCCGATATATTTATAAATACGTTAAAATATTTGGAGGAGGGGGATTATGGAGACTTTTAAAAAATTAAAGCAGTTTTACTGGCCCTACCGAAAGTTCTTTTTCTTATCAGTATTATCTCTCATATTCGTAGCCGGAATTACGGTAGTTTATCCAGTCATCCTGCAAAAAACGATAGATGAAGTGATCCGGGGCGAAGAGTATAATTTAATCCCATACATTTGCGGCATTTTTATTTTGTTAATGATCGTGAAGGGGATTGCGACTTATTTTCATCAATACTTAGGAGAATACTTTGGAATCAGTTCCGTTTTCACTCTGCGTGATGAGTTATATAAAAAACTGCAGCGTCTATCCTTTAAGTATTATGATAACGCGAAGACGGGAGACCTGATGTCCCGTTTAACGGCAGATGTAGAAGGATTTCGCTTCTTTTTATCCTTTGGTTTTTCAGAACTCATTCGTATTACCTTGTTAATTGTAATCAGTTTGAGTGTGATGTTTTATTACTCCATTCCGCTTGCTCTCGTGACAATGGCGGCCATGCCGTTCCTGGCTGTTGTAGTGTACAGTTTTGATCGCAGAGTACACCCAGCTTTCCGGCGAATCCGGAAGTCATTTGGGAAACTGAATACACGAGTACAGGAAAATATCAGCGGCATGAATACGGTGAAATCACTGTCCAGAGAAAGTTTTGAGATCGGAAGGTTTTCGGATCGTAGCGAAGACTATCGGTCAAAGTATATTACAACTTCAAATATATGGGCACGTTTCTTTCCTTTGATGGAATTTATCGGCAACGTCTGTGTGGTGGCTCTGCTTGCATACGGAGGTTACTTAGTCATCGATGGGTCGCTTCAATTAGGAGAATTGGTCGCCTTTTTCAGTCTAGTTTGGTACATTCTTGGACCGCTTATGAACTTAGGGTTCGTCATCAACCTGTTCTCCCAATCGAAAGCTTCTGGAGAGCGCTTACTTGAAATTCTGGAAGCGGAAGAGGATATCCAGGAAAAAGAGGACCCGATCGTCGTAGATCGCTTACAAGGTCATGTAACGTTTGAAGACGTGACGTTAACTTATACAAAAGACGACGATTCAGCCTTAAAACATATTACCTTTGATGCGCCTCCTGGTAAGACGATTGGTTTAATCGGGGCAACGGGTGCAGGTAAAAGCAGTATTACGCAACTTATCACCAGATTTTATGAACCAGAGAAAGGGCGGGTTTTACTCGATGGAACTCCGGTTCAAGAATTTGGGCTAAAAACTCTAAGGAAAAACATCGGATTTGTCCTGCAGGAATCTTTCTTGTTTTCTACTACGATTAAGGAAAATATCTCTTACGGCAATCCAGATGCCACGATTGAAGATGTGATGGATGCAGCCAAACGGGCGCAGGCACACGACTTCATCATGGAAATGCCGGAGGGTTATGACGCTCTGCTTGGAGAACGAGGCATGGGGCTGTCTGGAGGACAGAAGCAGCGAATTGCGATTGCAAGAGCCATCTTGATTGATCCTTCCGTACTTATTTTAGACGACGCCACTTCAGCCGTCGATATGGAAACGGAATTCCAAATTCAAAAAGCCCTGCAAGAAGTGATGAAAGGGAGGACAACCTTCATTATTGCCCACCGAATCTCTTCCTTAAAACATGCGGATGAAATTCTCGTACTGGAAGAAGGGGAAGTGAAAGAACGAGGCATTCATGATGACCTTGTTTATAACGGGGGGCCCTATCAGAGGATCTACGATATTCAATATCAGGATAAAGAAAAAATACTCAATGCTTCTAACGCTTAAAGAAAGGGGGAGAAACAGGTGGCAAAAAAACCGAAACATAAACCTGTCACGAATAAACACTTAAATCGTTTTAAATATACACAGGATCAGGCGGTTGAAAAGCCCTTCAACTGGTCGCAAATGTGGAGACTGCTGCGTTATGTGAAGCCTTATGCTAAAACACTGCTTCCGATTTCGATCATCGCGATGCTCGTATCAACAATTGTCCGTCTGGTCGTGCCGATCTTAATTGGTAGAGTAGCCATTGATAAAGCTATTGGCAACAGTGATACAAATCTTTTAATTCAACTTGTTGTCGGTATTTCTATTCTTTACCTGCTTAGTTATATTGCAAATACACTGAGGATTAAATATGTAAATATTTTAGGTCAGAATGTGATTTATGATCTTCGGCAGCATTTGTTTTCGCATGTTCAGCGGCTTTCTCACAAGTTCTTTGATTCAAGATCAGCCGGTTCCATTCTTGTAAGAATAATGAATGATATAAACTCTCTACAGGAATTGTTTACGAATGGTATTATCAACTTGCTTATGGATGTGGTCATGCTTACCGGAATTATCGCAATCCTGTTCTGGATGAGTCCGAAACTTGCCTTAGCTATTCTTGTGATCATGCCGCTAATGTTTTATATTTCTACGAAACTGCGCCGTAATATCAGGCGCTCCTGGCAGGATGTACGGATTCAGCAGTCTCGTCTCAACTCTCATTTGAACGAAAGTATTCAGGGGATTCGAATTACGCAATCTTTTTCACAGGAAAGAGAGAATGCAGAGTACTTCGATGGCGTGAACACAGATAACTTTCAGTCCTGGAATACAGCCACTAGAAAAAGTGCGATGTTCCGGCCGTTTGTAGAGATGAGTAATGCGGTTGGAACCGTTATCCTTATCTCTTTCGGCGCCTATCTGATCCTAAGCGGGGACATCTCCATTGGTAAATTCGTCTCCTTTGCCTTTTTCCTGGGTATGTTCTGGGAGCCAATTTCAAGGCTTGGTATGATGTACAATCAAATGCTCATGGCAATGGCCTCCTCTGAAAGGATCTTCGAATTTCTGGATGAACAGCCAAATGTAGAAGAAAAGACAAATGCGGTTGAACTGAAAGATATGAAAGGTCATATAGAATTTGACCATGTTCAATTTGCTTATGATGAAAAACGGATCGCTCTTCATGATATCAATTTAGAAATGAAACAGGGAGAGACGGTAGCTCTCGTCGGGCATACCGGATCCGGGAAATCGACTATTGCGAATTTAATCAGCCGTTTCTACGATCCAACAAAAGGAGCGGTTAAGATTGACGGAGTCGATTTGCAGGATGCGACCATTGATAGTGTGCGCCAGCAAATCAGTGTCGTGCTGCAGGATACCTTTATCTTCTCCGGAACCATTCTTGAGAATATCCGCTTTGGTCGTCCAACTGCCAGTGATGAAGAAGTGAAAGAAGCGGCTAAAGTGGTCGGAGCAGAAGATTTCATCAACCGTTTAAGTGAGGGATACGATACAGAAGTAGAAGAGCGCGGTAGTATTTTATCGGCTGGAGAAAAACAACTGCTTTCCTTCGCCCGTGCTTTACTTGCAGATCCGCGGATTCTTATTTTAGATGAAGCTACCGCAAGCATAGATACTGAAACGGAAGTTCGTATCCAGAAAGCCCTGCGTAAACTATTACACGGTCGAACGGCCATTATTATTGCTCACCGGCTGTCCACGATCCGTGAAGCGGACAACATTTATGTACTGGAGAATGGACGCATTCTTGAGAACGGTTCACATGATGAATTAATGGATCAAAAAGGTGAGTATTATGAATTAGTGAAAGCCCAGTTCCAAATGCTTGATGCCATCTAGGATTTGTATTCACCTATCACTTCCTGAGTATAAAAGGCACCCTTACCGGGGTGTCTTTTTTGTGTGCAATCTATCGTTAGAAACCATAAGGGATAGGGAATAGAACTTACAAAACGTTTTAGGCATACATTTAGACATCAAAGACCATATCGTGTATCATAAACTTAAATTAAGACTTTGTGAAGTTTGTCACAAAATAGTCATATACCTATCGCACTTAAACCGTTTTCACCTATTATACTAGGGGTAGATTGTCTGAATTCATAAGATTTACTAGCAGTAAGAGGGGGAAGGGAAGATGTTTGATTTAGATAGTGCTACGCTTAGCCGCATGCTGACTGCACTTACTCTTGGGTATCACGCGATCTTTGCTACGCTTGGTGTAGGTATTCCGGTCATGATATCCATAGCAGAATTCATAGGAATTAAAAAGAAAGATCCTCACTATACGCTGCTGGCAAGACGCTGGACAAGAGGATTTACCATTACAGTGGCTGTAGGGGTTGTGACAGGAACCGCGATTGGATTACAGCTCTCCCTTTTATGGCCGAGCTTTATGCAACTGGCAGGTAAGGTAATCGCCTTACCACTGTTCATGGAAACTTTCGCTTTTTTCTTTGAAGCTATATTTTTAGGAATCTATCTTTATACATGGGACCGATTTAAAAATCCTATGTACCACTGGCTGTTGTCCATTCCTGTTGTGATCGGCTCTACATTATCAGCTTTCTTTATCACATCGGTGAACGGCTTTCTAAACACTCCGCAAGGGTTTGAACTGGAAGGAGACACAGTTACGTCCATTCAACCATTAGCTGCGATGTTTAATCCAGCGACGCCCACGAAGGTTTTTCACGTCGTTTCTACATCTTATTTAACCGCAGCAGCTGTCCTTGCGACCATTGCAGCTATTTATCTATTGAAAAAGAAAAATACTCTTTACCATATGAAGGCCTTGAAACTTACGGTCGTTTCTGTATTCATTTTTGCAATAGCTACCGCTATAGCAGGTGACTTATCTGCTAAGTTCCTTGCTAAAGAGCAGCCGGAAAAATTGGCTGCCGGAGAATGGCATTTTGAAACGGAAGAAGGAGCAGACCTGGTTGTTTTCGGTACATTAAATGAAAATCAGGAAGTGGAGAATGCGATTCGGATACCAAATGGCTTAAGCTTTTTAGCTCACGGCGACTTTAATGCAGAAGTAACTGGACTGGATCAAATTCCGGATGATGAAGAGCCTCCGCTTTGGATTCACTATATGTTTGACTTAATGGTGACGATCGGTTTCTTCACACTTGGAGTTTCCCTTATGTACCTGGTGTTCTGGAAGGTGAAGAAGTGGAACGAATATCACCCGCTGCTCTTATGGGGGATTGCTTCTCTCGGACCATTATCTATGGCCGCTGTCGAATTTGGCTGGGTATTTGCGGAACTTGGACGGCAGCCATGGATTCTAAGAGGATTTATGACTGTCTCTGAAGGAGCAACCACCTCTCCATATGTTGGGTGGATGCTTATTCTATTCATTGGCTTATACATTGTGCTGTCGATCGGCTGTGTAATCGCGCTCCGTAAGATATTTAAAGGAAACCCGGCTGAACATGAGCTTGAACATCGTTATCCTGAAGTGGCAGCTACAAAGGAGGGTAACTAACTCATGAGTTATGAACTAGTTGGAATTTCTGTACTTTGGCTGTTTCTCTACGGCTACCTGATTGTAGCATCGATTGACTTCGGTGCCGGGTTCTTTGCTTATTTTGCTAAAGTAACGAAAAAAGATCACATCATTAATAAACTGATCTCTCGTTATCTCTCCCCCGTCTGGGAGGTAACCAACGTATTTTTCGTATTTTTCTTTGTTGGATTGATTGGATTTTTCCCGGATATGGCTTATTACTTTGGGCAATCCCTATTAATCCCGGGAAGTATTGCAATTGTCCTGCTTGCTATTCGAGGCTCGTTTTACGCCTTTGAAAACTATGGTTCAAAAGAGAATCATTTGTACATGTTTTTGTACGGAGCCACAGGCTTGTTGATACCTGCTGCTCTGTCAACGGCCCTCACGATCTCCGAAGGTGGTTATATTAAAGAAACGGAGAACGGGGTCCAACTAATGTACGGAGAGCTGTTTTCCAGTCCCTATTCCTGGAGTGTGGTTTTTCTCGCCATCGTCTCAGTGCTGTATATCAGCTCCATGTTCCTGGCCTATTATGCAAAGCGTGCCGGGGATCAACCTGCGCTCGATTTAGTTAGGAAGTACGCATTGTTCTGGAGTTCGCCAACCATTATTGCCAGTCTAACCACGTTTATTGCGCTTAGTCAGCAAAACCCGGAACACTTCCAGCGGGCAATCGATCTGTGGTGGGTTTTCGGAATTTCCGTGGCTTTCTTTATGGCTGCAGTTTTCCTAATCTATCAAGGGAAGTATTATGGATGGGCGTTCATCGCCGTAATGCTTCAATTCTTTGTAGCCTTTTTCGGTTATGGTGCTTCCCATCTACCTTATCTGCTGTACCCGTATGTCACACTGTCTGGCGGAGTGACAAGTGAATCTATGGCGGTGGCCTTAATTGTCGTGTTTATAGCCGGGTTATTTTTACTCATTCCATCACTTATCATGCTGATGCGGATGTTCCTATTTGATGCAGATTATGTCAAAGGTAAGAAGTAATAAGTTGTTCATGCAGCTTGCAGAGGACCTGCTTGGTTCTCTGCAAGTTTTTTTAAATTGTAATTGAAGGATTTTGACACATTCATACTTATGATGTGCAGAAGCGTATAATGTGATAGAATAACGTTAGATTTTCACTGAAAAGATGGAGGACAGATCATGAAAAAAGAATTTGCCGTGATAGGACTCGGGCGGTTCGGCGGCAGTATATGCCGAGAGCTAAGCCGTGAGGGAATGGAAGTATTAGCTCTGGACCTTGATGAAGATAAAGTGAACGAATATAGAGATATAGCGGCTCATGCTGTAATCGCCGATTCTACGGATGAAAACGTTCTGCGAGAACTTGGAATGCGTAATATTGACCACGTCATTGTCGCGATAGGGGATAATATACAAGCGAGCATTCTCACAACCTTAATGCTGAAGGAATTAGGCATCAAAACGATCACCGTTAAAGCTCAGAATGACTATCATGAAAAAGTATTGGCTAAAATCGGGGCTGATCACGTTGTTCACCCTGAGCGTGATATGGGTAAACGAATTGCACATAATATCATCTCCAACAACATACTCGACTACATTGAATTATCAGATGACCATAGTGTCGTAGAGGTTAAAGCAGGAAGCAAAATGAGCGGGCGTACTCTGGTGGATCTTGATATCCGTGCTGAGTACGGGTGTAACGTCGTGGCTATTAAAAGGAAGAAAGATGTCATTGTATCTCCAATGGCCACAGAAGAAATCCGTGAAAATGACGTATTGATTGTCATCGGAGCAGATAAAGACATCAGTCGTTTTGAAAAAAATCTTGTAGTTGAAGATTAATCATCATCTTAAAAAAACCTGCCATGCTGGCAGGTTTTTTTAGCTTTTAAAGCAAATCAATTAGTACGCGTTGTAAACTCTTCGTGTTCATTTTCCAAATAAAGCTCCCTATATTGTAATAATCGTTTTCCGCAGCAGCCCTTGCTTCAATTACTATTATGTTTTCTATACTTGAAAAACGAAACTCATATGATAACGAACGGTGAGATATTTAAAAAAAAAGCTCTGTTAAACTTCCGTGTTGATTTTAAGGTAAAGCTTCCTTTTCTGTAAGACTCAATTTCGAGATAAATGGGTCCGTTACTCTATGTGGAGGAGGGCTGGTGGGGAAATAACTCGCTTTCCTATGGGGGAACGGTGAGCTTCCTCGCTCGTTTCACTCCCTGCGGGATCTCACCTAGTCCCTTCTCCCATGGGAGTCTCGCCATTTCCCCACCACCCCAACTATAATGTTACGAACGGACCCTTCCGGAAGAGATTGGTTCTCCTCCGTAATCTGTATGAAATGCTTTCATGACGGGCGATCTCTGTCGTTACATCCTAACTACATGGGCTAATACTTCATTATGCAGGTGATGGTTGAAGTGGTTTCGAGCTTCTGATTTGGCAAGGTCCGGAGGGGGATGATGATGACTCCTAGGTTAAAAGCGGAAGCACCTTGGTCAGCGGCGTATGGACTGGACTGAGCTGGCGGAGATAAAGAAAACACGAAGAGCGGAGCGATTCGATGTTGCCTTATCGTACAGAAGTGAGGGAAGTCTCACTAGACGCTAGGTGCTGGAGCTGGAGAGCACTACATGTCGTTTAGGACATGATTAGCGTTTACAACTTCCTAAAGGGTAAGAGCGGGATGAACATGATCGGTGAGACCCCGGAAAGCTTTAGCTTGAGGAGGCTCAGCACATGCCCGCGGAAAGCGAATCATCCCCCGCAGGACCTTTCTTCTCATAAAAATATCTCGAAACTGAGTCTTTAACTAAACCGCCCTATTGCGTAATAAGGCTCTTATGAAAAATCAACATTATACTTTAAGAGAGCATAAAAAAAGATGCTTGGGATAAACAAATATACAATATTTGGTGGCAGTTTAGTTTACTTCTTAAGCAAAAGGGAAATATAAAGTGCTATAGACAATATTCATTGCACTAGGAAACTTAGGAAGGATGATACTTATGTTCGATCAACGTACAGGCGAAGTATTAACCCAGCAGTTAATTGATTGGGGAGTCAATCATATATATGGAATGCCGGGAGATTCTATTAATGAATTTATTGATGATATAAGAAAAAGAGAAGAGGAACTTTCTTTTTTACAGGTAAGACATGAAGAGACAGGAGCGCTCGCGGCAGCAGCTTACGCGAAGCTTACCGGAAAGTTAGGCGTCACGCTATCCATCACAGGTCCTGGCGCTATTCATTTATTAAACGGTTTGTATGATGCAAAAGCGGACCAGGCACCTGTGCTCGCCATTGTAGGGCATGTTCAAAGTGATGAGGTAGGCACCGGAGCGTTTCAGGAACAGAATCTTGAGCGCATGTTTGATGATGTAGCGGTCTTTAATAAACGGGCTGCCTCCCATGAACAGCTGCCGGATCTCCTGGATCAGGCCGTGAGAGAAGCTTATGCTAAAAAAGGTGTATCTGTGCTGATTGTTCCTGATGATCTTTTTGCCGCAAAGCAAGCGGACGATGTACGGTTACGTGCAAGTAACCTATTTCAGCCGGAGATGATGCCTAAACAAAACCACATGATAGAAGCGAAGAAACGAATTGAGCAGGCAGAAAGACCAGTGATTTTAGCAGGTAAAGGAGCAGCTGGTGCAAGAGAAGAGCTAATGGCTTTTGCTGAAACCATTAAAGCCCCTGTAATCTTAAGTCTTCTAGCAAAAGGGGTCTTACCAGATCACCACCCTTACTGCCTTGGGCATACAGGACAAATCGGAACGAAACCGGCTTATCATGCCATGAAAGAAACGGATCTTCTTATTCTTATAGGCACTCAATTCCCTTATCGGGATTTCCTGCCCGACCATGTGGATGCCATTCAAATCGATAACAAACCAGAGCATCTAGGGAAGTATTATCCGATTAAATTAGGTTTAGCCGGGGATGCGAAAGAAACGATGGAAGCTTTGTCTCAAGGAATCACACCTATAGAAGAGCGTCCATTCCTTGAAAAATACCAGGAAAAAATGAAGAACTGGCATATTGCTCTTCAAGAGGAGAAGCGTTCGGAAGAGAATCCTTTACACGCGCCTCAAGTCATGTATGAACTAGAAAATCATATGGAGTCTGGAGCTGTTATCTCAGGGGATGTTGGGAATGTAACAGTCTGGATATCACGTTTTCTGCCATTTGTGGACCAGAAGTTTGTTATTTCCGGCTGGCTTGCCACGATGGGCAGTGGTTTACCGGGAGCGATTGCTGCACAGGTTGCCTACCCAGAGAAACAAGTAATCGGTATTGTCGGAGATGGTGGCTTTTCCATGGTGATGCATGATTTTGTGACCGCCGTTAAGTATAATCTTCCCGTCAAAATCATCGTTTTAAATAATAGTAAAATTGGTTTAATCAAATATGAACAAGCTCAAATGGGCCATCCTAACCATGCCACCAATTTAGGAGAAATGAACTTTGCAAAATTCGCAGAGTCCTGTGGAGGGCAAGGTTATCGAATTGAAAGCTATGAGGAGCTGGCACCAAAAATGAAGCAGGCTTTTGTATCCAACCAGCCGGTTATTATCGATGTAGCTATTGAAGATATGGCACCACTGCCGGGCCATATCGACTATCAATCAGCCGTTAACTATTCCCAGTATATAGTTAAGAACTTTTTTGAGAATGGAAGCTTAGAACTGCCTGATTTGAAAAAAGCTTTAAAACGATTATAAAAAGTTCTATTTTCCAACAAGAGAGACCAGTCCTGTCTTTCTTAGGTTCAAAATTTGTAAAAAACGGTGTCGGCGCTAAACGTTATGACCATTTAGCAAGCATATGTTGTAGTCAATAGATCTTTAAAAAACCCCCGCTGAATTTAATCAGCGGGGGTTTTCGGTGTCTTTATACTTCCATAATGATCGGAAGGATCATTGGACGTCGTTTTGTTTTTTCAAATAAGAATGGTGCAATGGTGTCTGTAATCTCATTCTTGATTTCAGACCACTGAGTCGTACGGCGTTCCATAACTTTTTCAACATGATTATTTACAAGTTTCTGCGCTTCTTTAATCAAGTCTTCCGATTCTCTCATATAGACGAATCCGCGAGAGATGATATCTGGACCTGAAGCGATCTTGAACTCTTTCATGTTTATACTAACCACTACGATAACGAGGCCTTCTTCAGAAAGAATGCGTCTATCTCTCAGTACGATGTTACCAATGTCGCCAATTCCGCTGCCATCTACATATACAGAACCAGATGGAATCTTACCAGCGACCATCGCTTCATCTTTACCAAGAGCTAATACATCACCGTTATCCATAACAAAGCAATCTTCAGGGGCTAAATCACAATCATGACTTAACTTCGCATGTTCTTTCAGCATGCGATACTCTCCGTGGATCGGCATAAAGAAGCGTGGCTGAATCAGACGCAGCATCAGCTTCATTTCTTCACGGCTGCCGTGCCCTGATGTATGAATGTCATTCAATGGGCCGTGAATAACTTCGGCTCCTGCACGATACAATTTATTAATCGTGCGGCTGACACTGATCGTGTTACCAGGGATTGGGGAAGAGGAGAACACGACGGTGTCGCCAGGCATAATTTGAATTTGACGGTGGGTGCCATTGGCAATACGGGATAGAGCTGCCATTGGCTCACCTTGAGAACCGGTACATAGGATAACCACTTCGTTGGCCGGAAGACGGTTAATTTGTTGCGCATCTATGAATGTATCTTTAGGTGCGCGGATATAACCGAGCTCCTGTCCGATACGGATGGATGATTCCATACTGCGTCCAAAAACGGCAACTTTCCTGCCGTTTTTAACTGCCGATTCTACAACTTGCTGTAACCGGTGGATGTTTGAGGCAAATGTTGCAAATATCAAACGTCCGTCTACACGTGTGAATATATCATCTATGCTTTGTCCAACTACACGTTCTGACTTGGTAAAGCCAGGTACTTCACTATTCGTACTATCTGATAACAGGGCGAGAACCCCTTCTTTTCCAATTTCAGCCATACGAGCTAAATTAGCAGGTTCTCCGACAGGTGTGAAATCAAATTTAAAGTCTCCGGTATGAACAATGTTACCTGGAGGTGTTTTCACAACGATTCCGTATGAATCGGGAATGCTGTGAGTGGTACGGAAAAAGGATACTGATGTTTTGCGAAATTTAATGACATCATCTTCCTGGATCGTATGCATCTTCGTGTTACGAAGCAGACCGTGCTCATCCAGCTTATTTCGAAGTAAGCCGGCAGCAAGTTTCCCAGCATAGATAGGGATGTTGATTTCACGTAGTAAATAAGGGATTCCGCCGATATGGTCTTCGTGACCATGCGTAATAAAGAGTCCTTTAATTTTATCCTGATTTTGAACTAAATAGGTATAATCAGGAATAACATAATCTATTCCCAGAAGTTCATCTTCAGGGAATTTGATACCTGCATCAATGAGGATGATTTCGTCTTGAAACTGAACGCCGTATGTGTTTTTTCCAATTTCGCCGAGACCGCCAAGGGCAAATACGGCTGTTTGGTCATTTTTTACAAATTTCATGCGTTACAGATTCTCCACGTGATAATCTTCGGATTGTTGTTCATAAGCCAGATGATCCTCATTAAGCACCTGGATATATTCAATGTTAAATCCTTTATTAGCCAATTTTTCACGAACTTTTCTTTCGGTTTCCGCTTCTACGTACATGGCTTGAGTACGTTCACGGACAGGAACTTCTTTCGCCAGTTCCTGATATAATACTTTGTATATCATTACATTATCGCTCCTAACTAGATATAATTTCCACATTCTTGTCCTGTCATTAATAATAGCACGTTTAATTATCGTATGGTAATGATAACGGTAGTTGAACTAGCTTTTGGAGCCATCCGGCCAGTGGGCTCTAAGCATATGTCTTACGTTCCATCAATTTTTTCCAACGTTTTTTCAGCTTCCTTAACAATCGCTTCATCATGGTGAATCCATCCCCTTCCACTGATGAAAAAAGCACTAAAACGTTAACCGCCCAATCCCTGTTACTACTAGTATAATACGGTTTGATTAAGAATGAAACATTTACATAGTAGAATTTGTTATTATGGTTTGTTTTTCTTCTCAAAATTATCCTCTCGTGCTACAGTATAGCCAAACAATCAACTTAATTATGATGGGATAACCAAATAGTTATGGAATACAGAGATGGAGGAACTTTTATGGACAAGAAAATCGCCTTTTTCGATATCGATGGGACATTACTAAATCATCAAAAACAACTTCCAGAAGAAACGAAAGAAGCTATAAAGGAGCTGCAAAATTCTGGCGTTTACTGCGCAATAGCTACAGGACGTGCACCATTCATGTACGAAGAAATAAGGGAAGAGCTTGGAATCGATTCCTATGTAAGTTTTAATGGTCAGTACGTCATATTTGAAGGGGAAGTAGTCTACAAAAACCCCCTTTCCGAAAGTTACTTGGAAAAGTTACATGAACATGCGCAAGAAAACAATCATCCCATGGTTTTTATGAACCATGAAACCATGAGAGCTTCCGAGCAAGAACATTCTCATATTGAAAAAAGTCTGGGTTCGCTTCATTTCGACTATCCTCAGGTAGATGAGTGTTTTTATAAAGGCCGGGAAATCTTTCAATCCCTTTTGTTCTGTCAGGGAGGGGAAATTGAAGACTATAGAAGTGTTCACAAAGCATTTGATTACATCCGCTGGCACCCTTACTCCTGTGATGTTTTACCAGGAGGAGGATCGAAAGCTGAGGGAATCAAGAAAATGATTGAAGCAGCTGGTCTTCGAATTGAGGATTCCATTGCATTTGGAGACGGGTTAAATGATATTGAAATGCTGCGTGAAACGGGTACAGGAGTAGCTATGGGAAACGCTGTGCCAGAAGCTAAACAGGTTAGTGATATGGTAACCACCGATGTAAATGAAGGCGGATTGGTAAAAGCCATCTTCGACCTGGGACTAATAAAGCACCGCTCCTGACTATGAAGTATTGCTATTGAAGTAAAGCTCACGTTTACGTAAGACTCAGTTTCGAGATAGCTAGTGAGAGAGTTAGGTCCTGCGGGGAACGAGCGAGGAGGCTTGCCAGTTCCCCCGTAGGAAAGCGAGTTGTTTCCGCAGGCAGCCCCTCTCTATATCAGCAACGGACCTAAGATATATCGAAACTGAGTCTTCAACAATCCGGCCCTATTGTTGAATAAGCCTCTTATGAAAATCACTAATAACGATTGGCGCATTAGCGTTATGGTCACTGTTAAAGTTAATAAAAGAAGCCTGCCGGGGTTCCGGCAGGCTTCTTTTATTGGTTTTATCGATCAGCGGGAACAGCATTTTCAGGCTCTTTGAATGGATCATCAGGGTCAATATGATCATAGAACATAATGCCATGAAGATGATCAATTTCATGTTGAAAAACAATCGCGGCATAATCTTTCAGGCGAAGTTTAACCTCGTTGCCTTCAAGATCTGTCGCCTTTACTGTAATCCGGCGATACCTTGGCACATAGCCAGGTACTTCACGGTCAACAGATAAGCATCCCTCTCCTGTTGAAAGGTAAGTACGTTCCACTGAATGACTTACAATACGAGGATTAAATAATCCGTAGCTGTAAAGTTTATCTTTTAAATCAATAAAATGTACGGCAAGCATTCGTTTGTTTACATTAATCTGCGGCGCGGCTAGTCCAACGCCAGGACGCAGACCATATCGATCACACACTTGCTCGTCCTGACTGTTCTTTAAATACTGAAGCATGGATTCCAGGGTTTCCTTGTTCTCTTCAGAAGGAGGAAGAGCTACTTCTTCTGTCACCTTCCGTAGGGCCGGGTGCCCTTCCCGAACGATATCTTCCATAGTTATCATACTAAACATCCTTTCCCACTTGAACATTATACCATCTTATATAAATAGGGAAGCGGACCTGTGTCTTTGCTCCAAGGTTATTGGAAACATTTGAAAAAAGTCACTTCCAATTTAATTTCATTTATTATACTATTGTACATATCACAAGATTACAATCATGTTTTAGGTGCAGTCTGCATAAAAGGGGGAAAAAGTGATCGTGCGTTTACGTTTGTTCATGGCATTGGCAGCAGTTGTTTTTATTATGGCTGCCTGTACAGGTCCATCTGCTCAGGAAGAGGTGTACAATCATCTGGAAGAGGCAGTTGAGAAAGAGGAAGGTTTCCGGGAACAGCAGCAGCCTCTCGTTAAGCTCGAAAATGAAGAACAGGAGCTTTATGAGAAAATAATTGATTTGAATATGGATCAATTTGATAAAATTCAGTCGCTTTCGAAAGAGGCCGCTGGAATTGTAGAAGAAAGACAGGAGAAGCTTGAAGCGGAAAAAGAAAGTATTGAAGCCGCCAAAGAAGAGTTCAATGAGATCAAACCGTTGATCGATGAGTTAGATGAAGAACAGGCAGAAGCGAAAGAAAAGGCTGAGGAACTTGTTGGAACAATGGACAGCCGTTATCAAGCCTATCAGAAATTATATGACGCTTATAACAAAGCATTAGAACATGATAAAGAATTGTATGATATGCTTCAAAACAAAGAGTTAGCTCAAGAAGATATGCAGAAGAAGATTGAAAGTATTAATAACAGCTATAATAAGGTCATTGAGGCAAATAAAGAATTCAACCAATATACAGATCAGTATAATAAGGAAAAGAAAGAACTTTACGAAGCACTTGATCTCAATGTATCTTACGAAGAAACTGAGAAGTCCGAATAATTGTCGAAATCACTTAGCAAGCCATACATACTTATCAACCGTCAGCGTCTGGCGGTTTTTTTATTTGCATGATACAGAGAAAAAACTTAAAATTAATACAGGCTTAATTTTTCAATGGTACAGTAGAGGCGGTATTTCTATCTTTTTTCTCCATTTTACACGCCCTGTGCGCAAGGCACAGAACTATATATGGGTTATAACTAAGGTTGTAATTGACGAATGATGGCGAATTGAGCTAAACTACTAAGTGGATCTACATTGTACCATTAAATCTTCCAGGGAAAATGTAACAGTTTAGCTGAGATTTTACGTATGATTAGTGAAGTTGTGTACAGGGTAATACGTAAAGAGCAAATCGGTACAGTTTTTTTTCATATTTGGGAAAGCTAATCACAGCATCTATTTTTAGAATAAGAAAGGAAGAGGTGAACGATTTTGAAACGTACTCTTGAGAACATTGAAAATCAGTTCGAAATGTTTCAAATCATGAACGAAGAAGGCGAAATCGTCAATGAAGATGCAATGCCTGATTTGTCAGATGAAGATTTAAAAGAAATTATGAAGCGTATGGTTTATACGCGTATATTGGATCAGCGTTCCATCGCGTTAAACCGTCAGGGACGTCTAGGTTTCTACGCTCCTACAGCAGGACAGGAAGCTTCTCAGCTTGGAAGTCAATACGCACTGGAAAAAGCAGATTTTATTCTTCCAGGCTACCGTGATGTGCCTCAGCTAATTTGGCACGGCCTTCCTCTTTACCAGGCTTTCCTATTTTCCCGTGGCCACTTTAAAGGAAACCAAATGCCAGAAGGCGTGAATGCAGTTAGCCCTCAAATCATCATCGGTGCTCAAATTACACAAGCAGCCGGAGTGGGACTAGGCTTCAAAAAACGCGGTCAAGATGCAGTGGCTATTACTTATACCGGTGACGGCGGAGCATCCCAGGGTGACTTCTATGAAGGAATTAACTTTGCAGGAGCCTTTGGCGCGCAAGCTATTTTCGTTGTGCAAAATAACCGCTTTGCGATCTCTGTACCAGTTGAAAAGCAATCTGCTGCTCAAACCATTGCGCAAAAAGCAGTTGCAGCTGGTATTGAAGGAATCCAAGTAGACGGAATGGACGTACTTGCCGTTTATGCAGCTACAAAAGAAGCGCGTAAACGTGCGGTTGACGGTGAAGGTCCAACATTGATTGAAACTCTTACTTACCGTTATGGTCCACACACAATGGCAGGTGATGACCCAACACGTTACCGTACAGACGAAGAAGACAGCGAATGGGAGAAGAAAGACCCAATCGTCCGTTTCCGTAAGTACTTGGAAGGTAAGGACTTGTGGTCCGAAGAAGAAGAAAATGAATTAATTGAAAATACGAAAGCAGAAATCAAAGCTGCGATTAAAGAAGCAGACAATACACCGAAACAAAAAGTTACGGATCTGATCAGTAACATGCACGAACAACTTCCACCTAACCTAGAAGAGCAGATGGAAGAATATAAGGAAAAGGAGTCGAAGTAGACCATGGCACAAATGACAATGATCCAAGCTATCACAAACGCGATGCAAACCGAGCTTAAAAACGACGAAAACGTGCTGATTTACGGTGAAGACGTTGGTCAAAACGGCGGAGTATTCCGTGCGACAGAAGGTCTTCAAGACGAATTCGGTGAAGATCGCGTATTCGATACACCACTAGCTGAGTCTGGAATTGGCGGTATGTCCATCGGACTTGCTTTGACTGGCTTCCGTCCAGTACCTGAAATTCAGTTCTTTGGTTTCGTTTATGAAACAATGGACGCAATCAATGGTCAAATGGCTCGTTACCGTTATCGTACAGGTAACACACGCTCCATGCCGATTACGATTCGTTCTCCTTTCGGCGGCGGTGTTCATACACCTGAACTTCACGCCGACAGTCTTGAAGGGCTAATTGCTCAGCAGCCTGGTGTGCGTGTCGTTATCCCTTCTACACCTTACGATGCTAAAGGACTATTAATTTCTTCAATCCGCGATAACGATCCAGTCGTTTTCCTTGAGCATATGAAACTATACCGCTCTTTCCGCGGCGAAGTTCCAGAAGAAGATTATACAATTGAACTTGATAAAGCAGATATTAAACGCGAAGGAACCGATGTTACTCTAGTAGCGTATGGCGCAATGGTTCACTCCTGCCTGAAAGCAGCTGAAGAGCTAGAAGAAAATGGTGTGAGTGCTGAAGTGATCGACCTTCGCACAGTCAGCCCAGTTGACTATGAAACCATTCTTGAATCTGTTAAGAAAACAAACCGTGCAGTTGTTGTACAGGAAGCACAAAAGCAGGCAGGTATTGCAGCAAGCGTAGCTGCCGAAATTCAAGAAAAAGCTATTCTGCATCTTGAAGCTCCAGTACTGCGTGTACATGCACCTGATACTGTTTATGCATTCACTCAAGCAGAGGAAGTTTGGCTTCCAAACTACAATTCTGTAGTTGAAAAAGTTAACCAAGTAATGAACTTTTAATCATTTTAATAATGGGAGGTAGTAAGCGTGGCATTTGAATTTAAACTGCCTGATATCGGTGAAGGTATCCACGAAGGTGAAATTGCCAAATGGTTTGTAAAACCAGGTGATGAAATTAAAGAAGACGACGTCATTTGCGAAGTGCAAAACGACAAAGCAGTTGTTGAAATTCCGTCTCAAGTCGATGGTACAGTAAAAGAAATCCATGTCGAAGAAGGCGAAACAACTACAGTAGGAACGGTCATTATCACAATCGATGACGGCTCCGAAGACACAGGTTCTGATGAAGGGTCTTCTGATGATTCCGCAGAGGAAACTAAAGAAGAGCCGAAAGAAGAAAAACAATCAGAGCAAAAAGAAGAAAAATCTGCTTCTGAACAGCCTGCAGCTGAAGATGACAGTGATGTAGATGAAGACAAGCGCGTAGTAGCTATGCCATCCGTACGTAAATTTGCCCGCGACAACGATGTAGATATCCGTAAAGTACAAGGCTCTGGTAAAAACGGCCGTATCTTGAAAGAGGATGTCGAAAGCTTCATGAGCGGCGACCAAACAGAGGCGGCAGCGGATACAGCAAGCGAAGAAGCAGAAGAGCAAGAAACAGCAGCCGCGGCTCAGACAGCCCCAGCAGCTGGAGAAGCGTATCCTGAAACTCGCGAGAAAATGAGCGGTATGCGTAAAGCCATTGCTAAAGCTATGGTGAATTCTAAGCAGACAGCTCCTCACGTAACCCTTATGGATGAAGTAGACGTGACAGAACTTGTTGCTCACCGTAAGAAATTCAAAGCAGTAGCTGCTGAACAGGATATTAAGCTTACTTACTTGCCTTATGTAGTAAAAGCGCTTGTATCGACGCTTAAGAAATATCCAGTATTAAATACGTCACTAGATGACGATAAAGATGAAATTATTCAAAAACACTATTATAATATTGGTATTGCAGCAGACACCGACAAAGGCTTGCTTGTACCAGTGGTGAAAGATTCAGACCGTAAGTCAATCTTCTCCATTTCAAGTGAAGTCAATGAATTGGCAGTCAAAGCTCGCGATGGTAAACTGACATCCGAAGAAATGAAAGGCGCATCTACAACGATTACAAATATCGGATCTGCCGGCGGACAATGGTTTACTCCAGTAATCAACCATCCAGAAGTTGCTATTCTAGGAATTGGACGTATTGCTGAAAAACCAATGGTTCGTGATGGCGAAGTAGTTGTAGCTCCTGTTCTTGCTATTTCCCTAAGCTTTGACCACCGTATTATCGATGGTGCAACAGCTCAGCATGCAATGAATAACATCAAGCGTTTACTGAACGATCCACAACTAATTATGATGGAGGCGTAAAGTATGGTAGTAGGAGATTTTCCAATTGAACTAGATACGTTAGTCATTGGAGCGGGACCTGGCGGCTATGTAGCTGCCATCCGTGCCGCTCAAACTGGACAAAACGTAACAATCGTAGACAAAGGTAACCTTGGAGGGGTCTGCTTGAACGTAGGCTGTGTTCCTTCCAAAGCGCTTATTCAGGCGGGTCACCGCTATGAGCACGCCAAAGGTGCCGAGGACATGGGTATTCAGTCTGAAAACACGACGGTAGACTTTTCTAAAGTACAAGAGTGGAAGAGCGGAGTTGTTCAGAAGCTTACCGGCGGTGTAGAAGGACTTCTTAAAAACAATAAAGTCGATATCGTAAAAGGTGAAGTCTACTTCGTAGATAAAAATACAGTGCGTATTATGGATGATAAGAACTCCCAGACGTACACGTTTAATAACTGTATTATCGCGACTGGCTCCCGTCCAATTGAGCTTCCTAACTTCAAGTTCTCTGAGCGCGTGATTGACTCTACTGGAGCACTTGCTCTTAATGAGGTACCGAAGAAAATGGTCGTTATCGGCGGCGGTTACATTGGTACAGAGCTAGGTACGGCTTATGCGAACTTCGATACGGAAGTAACTATCCTTGAAGGCATGAAAGACATCCTTGGCGGCTTTGAGAAGCAAATGTCTTCTCTCGTTAAGAAACGCCTGAAGAAAAAAGGCGTAGATATTGTTACTAATGCTATGGCACAAGGGGTAGAAGAAACGGAAGATGGCGTAAAAGTAACCTATGAAGTAAAAGGTGAAGAAAAAACCATCGAAGCTGATTACGTGCTTGTAACCGTAGGACGCCGTCCAAATACAGACGAAATCGGTCTTGAAGAACTTGGTGTTGAAATGAGCGATAAAGGTGTTATTCAAATCGACAAGCAGTGTCGCACAAACTTTGATAACATTTATGCGATTGGTGACATCGTTGATGGACCTCCGCTTGCTCATAAGGCTTCTTATGAAGGTAAAATCGCAGCAGAAGTTATTGCCGGTGAAAAATCAGAAATTGATTATCTAGGCATCCCTGCTGTTGTGTTCTCCGATCCAGAACTTGCTTCTGTTGGCTATACAGAAGATGAAGCTAAGGAAGCGGGATATGATGTGAAAGCATCTAAGTTCCCATTCGGAGCTAACGGACGCGCGCTTTCTCTTAATGATAGTGACGGGTTCTTGAAACTGATTACTCGTGAAGATGACAATCTAGTAATTGGTGCTCAAATTGCAGGACCAAATGCAAGTGACATGATCTCTGAATTAGGACTTGCCATTGAAGCAGGCATGACCGCTGAAGATCTTGCCTTAACTATCCATGCTCACCCAACTCTTGGTGAGATTACAATGGAAGCGGCTGAAGTAGCCATGGGCAGCCCGATTCACATCACTAAATAATGTTAAAAAAACTCCTGAGCCATCCTGGTTCAGGAGTTTTTTGTCAGTTGATGATGATTCGTAAGTGGGGGATTATGCTAATAGACCACTATCCCTAATTCGCTAATATCCCATTACACTATAGAAATATTCTTAAGTATGATAATCACTTATGTGCGAAAAGCTATGAAGAGAAAAACGATGGTGGGAATTTCTTTCGGGTTGAGATAGGTTTTAATTCTTATACATTCAATTGAAAAACTCCTGAACGAATTCGTTCAGGAGTTTTTATTAGTTAAAGATATAGAACTTTCTAATTTATTCATAATATCCTGTGATCCAGAATCTCCAGAAATCAATTCGATGACCTTCCCATCTCTTTTAACAACAAGGGCTGGGAGTTGGTCCTCATCGACATCAATCTGTCCTGTATTGGCCTCTGATTGCTCAAACGAAAGGGATTTGTGATCGTGTTTCATTTTCCAATCAAGTAGAGCAGTTAAATAGTTATCGGCTTCTGATGGATGGTCATTATCTATCTCCGTATATAGATAAACACCGTAAGATTCAGAGTGGGCTTGTAAAACTTCCACATTGTCAGATTGAGGAATGCAGCCTGCTAATAAAATGATGAGTATTAATGAAATAATTCTACTGTACGTCATGGCTTGTCTGCACCCCTTTCTAATCTGTTGCAGGACAAGTGTAACAAACAAAAAAGGAGAACCTGCCATTGTAATGGATATGTCATTGAAATGATAACCGAGTGTTTTATCATTAATCCATATGTTAATAAATAATCAATTTTGTAACAAAAAAGGGGGGGGAGAACATGCAGATGAACATGCTTGTGTAGATTTTAAAGATAAGCTCCCGTTTCTTTAAGACTTGATTTCGAGATATTTAGGCTGAGAGGACAGTCCTTCGGGGGATGATTTCGCTTTCCAGCCCTGCACGACGCAACGTCGATCGACCCTACTTCGTGTAGGGCCGCAGAAAGCGAGTTGTTTTCGTAGCCAGCCCCTCTCTATATCAGCAACGGACCTAAGATATCTCGAAACTGAGTCTTCCAGTATACGGCCCTTTAACGTAATAAGCTTTTTATGGACAATCAGCGATTTGGTTTAATTAAGTCTTGGAAATAAAAAACGAAGTAGGTGGATTTTGGGGTTTAGCACTCCACCAAAACCATTTATAAATGAAGATAAAAAAGACCGTCGAGAGAGTCTCGACGGTCTAGTAACACCCCTTATAAAGGAGGGGAGAATTTATTGTTGGTTAGACTTTTTCCTCTTTTTGAGTCCAGCTTCTTTTGCATCTTCATTAAACGTCTTATATAGCGAGAAGCATATAAGAATCATGATAATGGTGAAAGGGAAAGCTGAAATAATAGCTGCTGTCTGTAAGGCGCCTAATCCACCCTGCCAAAGAAGCACAGCAGCTGCTCCGGCTTGAATAACACCCCAAGTAAATTTCACTTGGTTTTTAGGGTTTAAGCTGCCATTGGTTGTCTGCATTCCAAGAACGAAAGTAGCTGAGTCAGCTGACGTTATAAAGAATGTACTGATTAATAGAAGACCAATAACGGACATAACTCCACCTAGAGGAATGTGCTCAAGCATGGAGAAGAGAGCAACCTCGTTACCAAGTTCATTTACATCGGAAATGATGTTAATTCCATCGAAATATTCTAGAGAAATGGCTGTACCGCCAAATACGGAGAACCATAGAGCACCAAAGACGGTTGGTACTAGAAGTACGCCTAGAATAAATTCACGGATCGTACGGCCTTTAGAAACACGGGCAATGAAGGTTCCTACGAATGGAGCCCAGGAAAGCCACCAAGCCCAGTAGAAAATGGTCCAGTCTTTCACCCACGTACTATCTTCTGCGAACGGTGTCAGTCGGAAGCTCATATATGGAAGGTCACGTGCGTACGAACCGAACGTGGTCGTAAAGAGTTCCAAAATAAAGTTCGTAGGTCCAGCGAACAGCGTAAAGATCATAAGTAAAAGAGCCAACACAATATTGGTATTACTCAAGTACTTAATTCCTTTATTTAAACCGGTCATCGCTGAGACCATAAACAGTACGGTTACCGCAAGAATAATCATTAATTGCAGAGTGAAAGTATCTTCAAGCCCATCAACTGTAAAGGCTAGTCCACTTGATATCTGCAGGGCACCAAGTCCCAGGGAAGTGGCTACACCAAAGATTGTCGCAAATACGGCAATAAAGTCAATCAGTGTTCCAAGTGGGCCTTTAACTCGTTTCTCCCCTAACAAGGGAACTAAAGTCGCACTGATCACACCTGGCGCATCTTTTCTGAACTTGAAATAAGCAAGTGCCAGAGCAATTACAGAGTAAAAAGCCCAAGGGTGTAAGCCCCAGTGGAAGAAACTGTATTTCATAGCTGATTGTGCGGCTTCTTCCGTTGCAGGCTCTTGTCCTATAATAGGTGGAGTATGGAAGTGGGAAATTGGTTCCGCTGCTCCCCAGAATACAAGTCCAATCCCCATACCTGCACTGAATAACATAGCGAACCAGGTGATATATGGGTATTCCGGTACGTCATCTGGCTTTCCTAATTTTAACTTCCCAAATTTAGAAAAGATTAAATAAATAGCGAAGATAACGAAACCAGTAGCTGATAATAGATAGAACCAGCCAAACTTATCCGTCAAGAAACCTTGAACATTAGATGTTATGTTACTTAAATTCCAAGTAGGCAGCACGCTTTCAGGGATGACTCCCCAAGCGATAAATAATAGTGCTACAACTACTGAAATGTAGAATACTTTTGAAACCTGTTTCACTTTGATCATCCCTTCTTACTTTATTTTTCCAGCGTTTCTGGTAAAAATGTTACTGTCCATAACAGTCATGGACTAACTTTTGCTGCTTATGAGACATGTTTTGAAGTTCTTCCAGTACATCATGAAAACATAAAAGTTCATAAATGAGAATCGTTTGCGGTGGCAGATGGTGTCTATACTTGGAATCCCTTTGCACATGCTCTTCTTTCCATTTCCAAAAGACTTGGTCCAGCCTTTCGACCCTTGTAAACTGATCTTCACTAATAGTATGAGTGGGGTCTTGCAGTACTTTAACATAATCCTCAGTCAGACTCTCGAGCAAATCGATTTCATCGTCTGTAAAATCAGCAGCCTTCGTATTTACATACTGAAGGTTCCCCAGATGATAAGCGATTTGCTGAAAAGTTCTGAGCTTCTTCTGAGAAAATTGAAATGCTAACATTTCTTCTTTCGTATGTCTGTGATATTTCCACTCTTCTCTTTGAAATTGAGACAGCTGATATGTTCTTTCCAAATGGGCAGTTAACTGACGATAGGATTTTTGAATCCCACGATTTTTCTCTTTAGAATCTGCAGTAATGCTTGAGATTATACGCTGAAGCAGGACACCAGCCTGATTATACAAATCATTAATATTTTTGTAAATCATGGGGGAATAGTTAGGTGGTAAAAGGAAAAAGTTTACAAGGGTCGAAAGAACGATGCCAATTGAAGTAGTACCCAATCTACTAAAAAACGAAACAATATGATGGTCTTGAAATTCCGGGATCATAGCCGTAGCTGTAATAGTGGCCACAATAATTCCGTCATCCAGTTTTAATTTATGGCATACCGCTATTGTCAGCATGGCTACAAGGGCAAAGGTTAAAGCTCCTTTACCAAGAAAACTGTAAAAGACGGTCGCTAACAAAGCCCCGATAGCAGAGGCTGGAAATCGTACCAACGCTTTTTTAATCGAATCAGCTGCCGTATGCTCCACTGTAACAATGGCTGTTATAACGGCAAAAACAATAGGCAAATTAAAAAAACCACAAATTAGTGCGGTTAAAAATACAGAAATCCCCGTTTTTAAAGTACGTCCTCCTAGAATCTTAAAACGCTTCAATTTTTGAAACATACATACCACCTAAATTTTTAATAACTGCCCAAAGGTTAACGATTAAATATTATAACCTAAATTTCCATATAACGATAGCCGAAATCCACATTCTTCTTATATAATAGTGTAGTTGGAAATACATAACAGTGGAGGGTATTCAATGAAAAGGTTAGGCATATTTTTGTTTTTAATTGTGGTATTAGCGGCTTGTGGCGGTGCAAATGGTCAAGATAGCGGGGAAGAAGATCAAGAGAAGAATAAAGATCAGACAACGCAGGAGGCAAATGAGAAAAAAGATTCAGCTAAAGAAGAAAAGGATGAAAATAATGAAGTCGAGAAAGAAGAGAAGAGCGAGAAATCAGAAGAAGCTGTTGCCGAAGCGTCACCAGATGAGCCAAAAGAGGCTCAATATCAGATTACGGGTAATTGGTCATTTGAACCTATAAATGATGCCGAGCCCAAGGTAGCTCTTTTAACGATTGACGATGCTCCAGATAAACATGGACTGGAAATGGCGAAAACGTTAAAAGCAGCGGAGGCTCCAGCTATATTCTTTGTAAACGGCCACTTTATTGATTCAGAAGAAGGGAAAGAAAAACTTAGAAAGATTCACGAACTAGGATTCCCGATCGGGAACCATACGATGACTCATGCTTCTTTACCTGACTTATCTCAAGAAGAACAAAAAGAAGAGATTGTGGGATTGAATGATAAAATTGAAGAAATTACTGGCGAACGTCCTAAATTTTTTCGTGCGCCTTTTGGTCAAAACACGGATTACTCCCAACAGTTAGCAGCAGAAGAGAAGATGCTGCTTATGAATTGGACCTATGGGTACGATTGGAATGAAGAATATATGGATGCCGATAACCTTGCGGATATTATGGTAAATACGGAATTGCTGGGTAATGGCGCTAACCTTCTTATGCATGATCGTGAATGGACTAAAGAGGCTCTTGAGGACATTGTGAAGGGACTTCGCAGTAAAGGTTATGACCTGCTTGATCCAGCTCTCATTAAGACGCCAAAACATTAAAAAAAGGATGATCACTCGATCATCCTTTTTTTAATGGACTATTATGCACGTTAAAAACATAATATGAAATGAGTGTAACTCATTAGTGTGGCACATTTTAAAAAATGTTATACTTTTGGGCTTGATTTTTAGATTGTGCCATATTAAAATGAATATACATTGAAAGCGATTACAAATTATGAGGAGTGGATGTTAATGGGTACAATCGTTTGTCAGGACTGTCAAAAAGTGATTGAACACTACGAAAATGAAAAGGTATCTACCCTTTACAGCACATGCCCTACGTGCCATACAACGGAAAAATAAGACACCCAAAAAGCCCGCTGCCTGAAAAGCAGCGGGCTTTTTTATTTCGTCTCTTTTAAATTGAAGTGTTAATCTTACAGAAAAGCTCACGATACTGAAAAACCAAGTTTCGAGATAAATCGGTTATAAGGAAGGTCCTCCGGGGGACGATTTCGCGTTCCGGCCCTGCGTCATGCAAGGCCGCAGGAAAGCAAGTTGTTTCCGTAGCCAGCCCCTCTCTATATCAGCAACGGACCTAAGTTATCTCGAAACTGAGTCTTCAACTAAACGGTACTATAGCTTAATAAGCCCTTTTCTGAAAAAAATCAACTACAACGCTTAGCAGAGCTTTTACTTAAAGGCTTTTTGTTCCGTAATGACGTGAATCGTTTCAAGTGTTGAGTCCTCGGGACCTTGTACAGGCAGGCCTGCTTGAATATTTTCATGTATATAAGCAATATTATCAGACGTTATAATTTCCCCGGGTATAAAAATTGGAATACCTGGTGGATAAACCATTACAAATTCCGCACTGATCCGTCCTACAGCATCGCGCAGGGGCAATACTTCTGTCGACGCATAAAACGCCTCGCGGGGAGAGAGTGAAAGTACCGGAATGTCAGGTACCTTTACGACTATTTCCTTTGTTTCGACTGTCCCTGAGGATTGCTCTGAAAGATCTGTTAAAGCTTCAATTAGCCGTTCAACATTCTCTTCTCTGTCCCCAGGAGTGATAATACATAAGATATTGTATAAATCTGAAAGCTCGACTTCAATGGAGTAGTTTTCTCTTAACCATACTTCCACATCATACCCGGAGATGCCTAAATTTTTGACAGAGATGATCAGCTTTGTGGGATCATAGTCATGCGTTGCATCACTCGCTAAAATTTCGTCTCCTGGACAATAGATAGATGGAATTTGATTAAGGCTTTTTCGCGTACTATCCGCAAGCCTGATACAGCTCTCCATAAGTTCATGACCATTCATGGCCAGGTGGCGCCTTGCTGTGTCAAGTGAAGCTAACAGAATATAAGAGGTAGATGTTGTCGTGAGCATCGACATGATCGTTTGCACTCGTTCATGAGATACGAGACCTTCTCTTAAATTCAGCACCGAACTTTGAGTAAGGGACCCGCCGAGTTTGTGGACACTTGTAGCGGCAAGATCTGCACCTGCCTGCATGGCAGAAAGCGGAAGCCGCTCGTGAAAATGGATGTGTACACCGTGAGCTTCATCTACGAGTACAGGAATATCATAGGAATGAGCAATATCTACAATATGACTGAGGTCAGCCGTGATTCCAAAATAAGTCGGATTAATGACAAGCACACCTTTAGCGTCGGGATGTGCCAAACAGGCTCTTTCAACAGCTTCCGGTGTAATTCCGTGAGAAATACCGAGCCTATTATCAAGTTCTGGGTGAATAAATACAGGTTTAGCACCTGAAAAAATGATGGCTGTCGTGATCGATTTGTGAACATTTCGGGGGACAATGATTTTATCTCCTGGTTGACAGACGCTCATAATCATCGTCATGATAGCTCCGGAAGTTCCCTGGACGGAGAAAAATGTATAATCGGCACCAAAAGCTTCAGCTGCAAGACTTTGAGCATCCTTAATCATTCCCTGAGGATGATGAAGGTCATCCAAAGGCTCAATGTTAATCAAATCAATGGATAGGGCATTATCGCCTAAAAACTGCTGAAATTCTTTATCCATCCCTTTGCCGCCTTTATGGCCGGGTATATGAAATTGCGTTGGTTTTTTATCTGCATGGTTTTTAACCCCTGTAAATAAAGGAGTTTGGTTTTGGTTCATAACGTATAAGCACCTCTTTATAAATAGAAAGCATGTGAATTATAGCAAAGTACCCTTATATTTGCTAGTAAAAAAACCGGGCTTGTGCTTCATATTAGACCTCATGGTAAACTGTTCTTAAAAGGAGGAGAAGCCATGAACTGGAAAACCCAAGTAACAGAGAAATTAGGGATTACCTACCCTGTTATCCAGGGGGGACTGGCCTATCTCGCATACGCGGAGCTGGCAGCTGCCGTTTCCAACGCAGGTGGCCTTGGACAGATAACAGCGATGAGCATGAATAGCCCGGATGAATTGCGTGCGGAGATTAAGCGATTACGTACTTTAACTCGGAATCCATTCGGTGTGAATTTTGCCATTGGTCAACAACGTAGGCCATTTGAAGATATGGTTGCTGTGGCTGTAGAGGAAAAGGTCCCGGCTATTTCGGTTACAGGTGGTAATCCTAAGCCTGTACTGGATCTGGTAAAGGGAAAAGACATTAAGACCCTTGTACTGGTTGCTGCCAGACGACAGGCAGAGAAAGCTGAAGAACTAGGTGCAGACGCAGTTATGGTTGTTGGTCAGGAAGGAGGCGGCCACATAGGAAGAGATGACGTCGGTACTTTTGTTTTGACGCCGCGTGTAGTAGATGCGGTATCCATTCCTGTGATTGCTTCCGGCGGGATTGGGGACGGCCGGGGACTTATGGCTGCTCTGGCACTGGGGGCCGAAGGTATCGAAATGGGGACCAGGTTTATAGCCACAAAAGAATGCCATCACGCCCATGCCGCATACAAACAAGCATTGATTGATGCAACGGAGACATCCACTACCGTAATAAAAAGAAGCTTAAAGGCCCCTGCAAGAGCCTTGAAAAATCCATGGACGGAGGAAATATTGAAGCTTGAATCCGAGGATCGGGGTTATGAAGGTTTAAAAGATTACATTGGCGGCGAAGCGAATAAGAGATACATTTATGAAGGGGAAGTAGAAGAGGGGTTTGCCTGGGCAGGGCAAGTTGCTTCCAGTATCACAGATGTACCCTCAGTCGCTGAACTGTTCCGGCGTATCATTCAAGAGGCCGAAGATATACGCAGTAAATGGAATTAGGTACATAAGGAGGGATAGAATGAGTTATCATTATCCAATTGATGAAATATACTGGACGAAAGAGGAAATTATCGATGTTGTAAACTTTTATTCGATGGTCGAGCAAGCGTACGAAAAGCAAGTGAACCGTGACGACCTTCTACTGTCTTACACACGTTTTAAACAAATTGTGCCATCTAAGAGTGAAGAAAAGAAGCTTTGCGGCCAGTTTGAGAAAGAATCAGGATATTCCTGCTATCGTACAGTTAAAAAAGCAAAGGAATCAGCAGCAGGAGACAAAATAAAAATGGAACAATAATTTAAAAGCAGCCGCAATGTAAAGCGGCTGCTTTTTTAATCAAGTTTTTTTGTATAGCGGTACAATGGTTCGAGAGTTTGGAACGTATCTCTACAAAGATTTATGAAACCCTCAGGATCCTTAAGTCTGGAATCATTCCGCTCGATTTGCTGTCCACACAGGATCTCTGCTTTCTTAACATTCTTGAGTCTGTCGGACATGGCATCAAATTTATCAGAATCCACCTCACCGTGAGAGATGGCTTCAGGCTTGGTGTGATCCCCAGACCAGACAAAGTGATCAGGAATATGGTTCATAATTTCTTTCTTATGAGATTGTAGCGTATCCGCATAATTTTCTTTAATAGGACTTTCATATATCACAGCAAACCAGATAAATACGTGCGTTTCCCACAAGCCTATTTGGAAGTGTGGGAGTTTTTTATAGCCTCGCTTGTTCGAAGCTAATGCCGCCCATGTATCATTTGGAGGATTCGTTTTACGCCTCGCGTGGCGTGCAACATGTACAAACATCTCATCCCCGGTCATCGCCGTTACATCTGGAGCAAGCTCGGAGGCAATTGCTTCTAGCTTGGGAGAAATATGCTCCTTTAAAGCTTCCATGCGATTTTCAAGTCCCGGAATGGTGAAAACGTCGAAATCTCTTTGGGTAAATCCTTTAAAATTAGTCATTCTATCAACTCCTAGGTAAACAATCGATCTTATTTTACCACACGTAAAAATCTTTACTAAGCAATCTGTTTCAAGGGTTTGAATTTTCTAAAAATGGGTTACATATAAGTAATCTAATTGAAACTTCTCAAGCAATTGCCACATATATATATAGTAAGGATTTGAAAGGGAGGGATTGGCAATGAAACATGTCATGGAAGCGCTGCGTAAAAGAGAAGCTGAAGAAAAGCTCCCGGTGATCCGTTTGGAGATTGATTACGAATTAGTTACATTGCATGATGCAATGCTAGCGGAGGATGAAGCCCAGATAAAGAAAAGTAAAAACAGGCTCGCCGAACTTCGTAAACAGCTGATTGAATGGTCTATCAATTAACGAGCAACATATAGTTGCTTGTTTTTTTTGATTTTGTCCTGTTAAACGCGCTTGTTAATTTTTCACAAACGGTTTATTCAACTAAAGGGTCATATAGTTGAAGACTCAGTTTCGAGATATTTTATGAGAGGAAAGGTTCTGCGGGGGCTGATTCGCTTTCCGCGGCCCTGCACGACGCAGGGTCGTTCGACGTTGCCACACGACTCCCGTGGGAGAAGGAGCTAGGCGAGACCCCACTGGGAGTGATAACCACCGAGGAGGCTTGCCAGTTCCCCCACAGGAAAGCGAGTTATTTCCCAACCAACCCTTTACCATTTAGAGTAACGGTCCCATTTAACTCGAAATGGAATCTTACACAAATGGGAGCTTATCTGTGAAGATCAACGTAGATATACTTTAGCTTTAGAGGTAAATATGTGAAATAAACCACCGTGATTTGATATGATAGAAACCATCTGATGCAAAGGAGTATGAGAAAATGGATATACAAAGAAAAGAAGAGCTTTTTGAACAAGCTAAGCAATGGATATTGGAAGCAGGCTCCCATATTCGCGACCATATCGATGCTCCAAGGTCGATTGAGACGAAATCGAACCCTAATGACTTAGTAACGGAAATGGATCAGCAGACAGAACAGTTTTTCGCCGATAAAATAAGAGACAACTATCCCGACCATTTGTTATTAGGAGAAGAAGGTTTTGGGGATTCTCTTGAAGATTTAAAAGGAACCATTTGGATTGTTGATCCAATAGACGGTACGATGAACTTTGTTCATCAAAAACGAAATTTTGCGATCTCGATTGGTATATATGAAGATGGGGTTGGAGAGATTGGGCTGATTTATAATGTTATGGAGGACGTGCTGTATTCAGTTAAAAGAGGACAAGGAGTCTTTAAAAACGAAAAACAGCTTCCTGAGCTTAACGATTCGAGACCACTCAAGGAATCCATTCTTACATTAAATACCACGTGGTTGATTCCTGAAAATCCACATGTGGAGCATGAAAGCATTCAGGAATTAGTTAAGACCATTCGGAGTACACGCTCTTATGGTTCAGCTGCTCTTGAATTAGCCTTTGTAGCCGAAGGCATTGTGGATGGGTATTTGACTATGACACTGATGCCGTGGGATTATGCGGCTGGTGCCATTATGGTACAGGAAGTAGGCGGAACCGTTACACGTGCGGATAAGGGTGAGCTTGATCTTTTAAATTCAACCACTGTTTTAGCATGCCGCTCCAATATATATGACGAAATTATCGATGATTATGTACAGCTCAAAACAAAAGAAAGCGACCGCTAAAAGGGGTCGCTTTTCTTATGCATTCAGTTTTCTTTTTAATCGTAATCCAAAACTCATAATGATAAAACCGAGTAAAAAAAAGAAGCCGGCGAGCCAGAAATTTTCCTGGCCAATGGCAAAGCCTACAGAAATAAATGATAGTATGACGAAGAAGGCTAATACACCCATGTTCATTTGAAAGTTCTTCAACAAGTTCACCCCTATTCAAAAGTTATTATAAAGGATTTGTCCAAAAAATGAAAATTGTTGAATGGGTAGCTTCTTTAGATCGTATCTAGTATCATAAAATACAAAATAGAGGAGAATACGAGGAGGAACATCATGGCAGATAACACAACATTGACCGTCCCTGGTGATTTATGGCCGATCGCTGATTTCTTTTTTCAGGGCCTCGGCAATGAAGTCAATATGAATGATGAATCGGAAGTAGGGATGTTATTTCGTTCCTTTCTGCTTTTATACTTAACCACTGTAATTCTGGCTATTATTACATTTAAATTGGGTTTTGCCAGGAAACTGCCGCTTATGAAAACGGTAGTTGTTTATGCGGTACTAATTATCGGCACTTTTCTGTTGACGTTGATTTTAGGTTTGAACCTGCCCCTGCCAGAAAGCTTAATGGTAGCTGCGGTGATCATGGGTGTTTACAGGTTGCGCCTGCACCGGGAACGAAAAGAGAAACAATCCTAAAAAGGAAGGCTCCCCATCTATCGGGAGCCTTCCTTTATTATTAGTAAATATCAACTATGGAAGATGATGTTCTTTTTTTCTTTCACGATTGAAGCGGAATTGACCGGTAGCCAGCCGTTTTTTTGTGTTTTCTTCAATACGGTCGTGGCAGGTCTGGCACATATAAGTGTGAATCCGTCTGTTTCTCAATCGTTTAGCTTGCAGACAGTAACTGTCAATTTTCTCAATGTTGTCGCAAATAACGCACTGTACACGCACAATTCTCACCTCAATACTGACTATCTTAGTGACTATCATAACATATTTGATGGATATAAGTGTAATTTTATCCGTTTTCATGTTTGAGTTTTACATGGAGGGGAAAGGTTAAATACAAGCAGTAGAAAGGATGGTTATTGTGAAAAAACGTTGGATTTATACCGCAGTAGGAGCCGTTACAGGAGGTGCGATTGCTTACTTTATGAAAGATGAAGAGAATAGGAAGCAAGTCGTGGACAAGGCTAAATCAGTAAAAAGTAACTTCGGTCAAAAAGATGACCTGCCTGTAGAGGAAGCCGGTAGACCTGAAGAAACAGCAGACCATGATAATGCGAAGATGGTGTCTGAAGGTTCTCAGTTTGGTGTCCAATACTACAATGAGCTGACAGAGAAAGAGAGAGAAATCTTAGAAAAAAGTAACAGCTAAATCCTTTAAGGATTTAGCTGTTTTTCTGTCACTGTTCCCTGGATTGTTCTTTTTCAATTTGATTCAGTTTCTTATTTTCATTCTTAGGGATTGACTCCTGGTTAGGATTAGTAGGCGGAGTGTCATTGGCTGGACCTTCCGGCATGTAACGAGCAACGATCTGGCTAAGTTCATCGGTCACAGCTTCCACTGGATGACCCTGGGACATTTTCTTGCCAAGGCCGCGCAAGCGTTCTACCCCGTCAGCGTCAGCTATGACAAGCGCTTGTTTTCCGTAAGGGTCGTGCTTAAGAGCTTCTGCGACAGAATATTTTATAACACCCACCCTGGAACGATCCAAATCTTTGTCTACGTCCACTCCTACGGCTACATAATTGCCTAATACGATGGCTGTAGCATCATGAACATCAGGGACTTCAACGGCGAGGTTCGCCAGACGGCGGGCAATTTGCTGACTGGTCATATTTTTCCGCTTAATGGGATCAGAATCGCTGACATATTGAAATTCAGAATCCCCTTGTCTTTCTTGTAAAAGAGATTCTTCGTCATTTTGCTGACACGCTGCGAGGAGCAGCAATAGAACTGCAATTAATAATTTTTTCAATTGGCACACCACTTTTTAGTTCTAGGTTGCGTTTTAACTGAAAAATTATACAAAAAAGGACAGCTGAAAAAGCTGCCCCATTCTTTATTTCATTACGATTTTTTTAATTCCTTTGATTGGATGGGAACGGTTAGAACCATCGTTAAAATACAGATGTACCGGCCCATTTTCCTTCAGTGGTTTTCCTTCTTCGGCGAATAGAAGGACTGATTCAGCAAGCTGATTAGCAGAGATAGTCTGTTCGCCTTCATCCGTCACAAGGGCCGCTTCCTTCACTTCTGAGTCTGGCTCACTAGTATGAAGAAAAGGTTTTAGTGGCATAAGAAATGTACCTTTTAATATTTGTTCTTTTTCCTGACGGCGTATGCTTTTATTGACGGGAGGGTTCAGCTTCTGCTGGTACACTTCCCTGGTGAATCGTAAAGACTTTCTTTTTATTTCATCTTCTTCTTCCTCTTCGGCTTTTGCTTTCTCAGGGTGAAATACTTGATCGAATGTCATTTTACGGTCATCAAATATCCAAACTGTAGGATCTAGAGTGATTGGAAATTTAACATTTCCTTGTATTTGAACAATCATGGATGCAGCCACCTTTCATTTATAAATCATCCATCCAAATCATAGCAAAAAATGAAGTCGATTTCATTAAAAGGAGGTCTTTTACAATGAATAAAGAAATCACTACAGAAATTCTTGAAGAATGGTTAGAGAACGTCAGGCCGTATGCCTATGATGGGCAGGTGGCTGATTATATTCCTGCATTGTCCAGACAGAATCCAGAAGAACTGGCTGTTGCCATTCATTATATAGATGGAAGTTCTATCCATGCCGGGGAGATTGAGGCAACTTTCACCCTTCAAAGTATTACGAAGGTCATCTCACTGGCTTTAGCATTAATGGATAATGGCGAAGACTATGTATTTGATCATGTCGGGATGGAGCCGACAGGCGATCCGTTCCATTCGATATATCGATTAGAGCAGCTCCCTTCCAAGCCTTTAAATCCTATGATCAACGCTGGAGCTCTTTCAGTTACACACATGATTCATGGTGATACTCCGGATGAAAAGGTGGGGCGTCTTCTCAGTTTTGTCCATGAAATGACGGACGATCATACAATCGGATATAACGAAGAGGTAGCAGCCTCTGAATTTGAAACGGCCTTCTTGAATCGTTCTCTCCTTTTCTATATGAAGCAGCATCAGATTGTTACTGGCAGCGTAGAAGAAACGCTCGATGCTTATACAAAGCAGTGTGCAATCGAAGTGAATGTTCCTCAGCTTGCAAGGATTGGCGCTCTATTTGCCAATGAAGGAAGAGATTTAGACTCCGGCCGTCAGATCATTCCTAAACACTTTGCACGGATCTGTAAAACGTTTATGGTTACTTGTGGTATGTACGATGCTTCTGGATCATTTGCGATTAAAGTGGGTATGCCTGCTAAAAGTGGTGTGTCCGGGTCAGTGGTGGCTTCTCTTAACGGATTCGGCGGAATTGCTGTATATGGTCCAAGCCTTGACGAGAAGGGGAATAGTGTCGTAGGGCTCAGACTTTTGGAACTATTGTCGAATCGTTATGATCTGTCAATTTTTTAATTAGATAAGCTAATTGAATCTTGCAATTTTCCTTCCCAGACGATAATATTATTAAAAGAATGACTGTAATGGGAGGGGATAATGATGTTGTCTGATGTGGCTGTGGATCATCGTGAGAAAGCCTACGCCCTTCTAAAAGAAGACGCTGATAAGATTTTAAAATTAATAAAAGTACAGATGGACAATTTGACTATGCCTCAGTGTCCACTTTATGAGGAAGTTTTAGATACACAAATGTTCGGTTTATCACGCGAAATCCATTTCGCTGTCCGGTTGGATTTGATTAGCGAAGAGGAAGGTAAACAAATATTAGATAATTTGGAACAACAACTAAACGTCTTACATGAGGCTGCTCAAAGATCATGAATGGACAAGCTCAAATTGCGACAAGTTCTGTTGTAATTTGAGTTTTTTTTGTAAAAATGAGCGTGAAGCTCATACATATAGAAATGAAATGTCAGACAAGAAGGATTTTTGCAGTATGAAAGAGAACAAATATATAAAGTAGGGATGAATAAACATGATTCGACATTTAAAAACGTATGATTTTAGCTTATTATTTGCCCCTATTGCTTTGGTAGCTTTCGGCACCGTCATGATTTATAGTGCAAGTATGGTTTATGGACCGATCCGGTTTGATGTTGCCAGTAACCACTTTCTAATCAAACAGCTGCAATGGTTTGGAATTGGTCTGTTTCTGATGATTATCGTTTCTTTAATCCCTTACCGGCACTGGAAGCGCCTGTCGAAGCTCGCAGTACTCCTCATGATTCTATTACTTGGAGGCTTATTTTTCTTTGGGTCTGAAGTGAATAATGCTGTGTCCTGGTATAATTTAGGGTTTATGAACTTTCAGCCGGCTGAGTTTGTTAAAGTTGGGCTGATTATTTACCTTTCTTCTGTGTTTGCAAAGAAACAACGGTACATTACCCATTTTTCAAAAGCCGTCGTTCCACCGCTTATTTTAACGAGTGTGATCCTCGGGCTGATTATAAGACAGCCGGATATTGGTTCAGCTGCTGTTATCGGATTAATTGCGAGCCTTATCATTATGAGTTCTGGGATTCGTGGAAAACATATATTGTTTTTAGTTGGTGTAACGGTCGCCATCCTTGTGGTAGGCGGTTCGCAAATGGTAACAGATGAACGATTGGAGCGCTTCTCAGGAGCTTATCAGCCTTTTGAGTCACCAGATGAGGATGGCTATCATTTGATACAATCTTACGTAGCCATTGGAACTGGAGGACTACTGGGTGAGGGGATCGGCCAGGGGGTCCAGAAACTGGGCTACTTACCAGAACCTCATACTGATTTCATTATGGCTGTGATTGCAGAAGAGCTTGGGTTTATTGGAGTCGCAATTACTGTGGGACTTTTAGGGCTGATTGTTTTAAGAGGGCTTTATATTTCTTCAAAATGCCGTGATGCATTCGGTGCACTGCTCGCCATTGGCATTTCTTCGATGGTTGCGATACAGACCATGATTAACCTCGGAGCCATGAGCGGACTATTGCCGATTACAGGAGTTACACTTCCATTTGTAAGCTACGGAGGTTCATCTCTGATCATTCTCATGTTTGCGATCGGGATCTTGAATAATATTGCCCGGACTGTTAAAGCGAAGGAAGAAGAGGACGAGGAGTACGAAGTGCCTGAGCAGACGAGTACGAATCGATACAGGACTAATGGAGGAGTGAGGTCGTGGCAGAACTAAGAAAAATTAATAAAGTATTAGTAGCGAACCGCGGAGAGATTGCTATCCGAGTTTTTCGGGCATGTACCGAATTAAATATACGAACGGTAGCGGTTTATTCTCAAGAAGACACTGGCTCCTATCACCGCTATAAAGCGGATGAAGCCTATCTGGTAGGAAAAGGAAAAAAACCAATTGATGCCTATCTCGATATTGAAAACATTATCGAAGTTGCTAAAAGCGTCGGAGTGGATGCGATTCATCCGGGGTACGGTTTTCTATCGGAAAATATCGCTTTTGCCCGCAGGTGTGAGGAAGAAGGACTGATCTTTATCGGGCCGACAAGTGAGCATTTAAATATGTTCGGCGATAAAGTAAAGGCCAGAGATCAGGCTGTGCAAGCAGACATAACTGTAATTCCGGGAAGCGATGGACCTGTAGACGGATTGGAAGAGATTCGTGCATTCGGCGATCAACATGGCTATCCGCTGATGATCAAAGCTGCTATGGGCGGAGGTGGACGAGGAATGAGGGTCGTCCGCAGTGCTGAAACCCTGTCAGAATCTTATGACAGGGCTCGTTCCGAAGCCAGGGCAGCCTTTGGCAGTGATGACGTTTATGTAGAGAAGTTGATTGAAGAACCGAAGCACATCGAAGTTCAGATTATCGGGGATCATGAAGGAAATATCGTTCATCTGTATGAAAGAGACTGCTCGGTGCAGCGCCGTCACCAGAAAGTGGTCGAAGTGGCACCCAGCGTTTCTTTAGATGAACAGTTACGAGAAAAGATCTGTCAAGCTGCCGTGCAGTTGATGGATAACGTAGGGTATATAAATGCAGGAACCGTAGAGTTTCTAGTTACAGGAAACGAATTTTATTTTATAGAAGTCAATCCGAGAGTCCAGGTGGAGCACACCATTACGGAAATGATTACGGGAGTCGACATCGTTCAGACTCAAATCCTGATAGCTGAAGGTCATGCTTTACATAGCTCAGAAGTAGCCATTCCTCACCAGGATGAAATCAGAACACATGGATATGCCATTCAGTCACGAGTTACGACCGAGGATCCGCTTAACAATTTCATGCCGGATACCGGGAAGATTATGGCGTACCGGACCGGAGGAGGCTTTGGTGTACGTCTCGATGCAGGAAATGGGTTTCAGGGTGCTGTCATCTCTCCTTACTACGATTCTCTGCTCGTTAAATTATCAACATGGGCACTTAATTTTGACCAGGCTGCACACAAAATGGTCCGTAATTTAAAAGAATTCAGGATTCGGGGCATCAAAACGAATATCCCTTTCCTGGAAAATGTGATTCAGCACAAGCAATTCTTGAACGGTGAATATAATACGATGTTTATCGACCGTTCTCCTGAATTATTTGTGTTTCCCAAACGAAAAGACCGAGGGACCAAGATGTTGTCCTATATAGCTGATCGAACCATCAATGGATTTGAGGGCTATGGAAACCGGAAGAAGCCCACCTTTCATAATCCAAGAGTACCAAATCTCAAATACTCAGAATCTATGCCGATAGGCACAAAGCAGATCCTGGATGAGAGAGGGCCGGAAGGTTTAGCAGAATGGCTGAAGGAACGTCCTGAAGTATTATTGACGGATACCACTTTCCGTGATGCTCATCAGTCTCTTCTCGCGACAAGAGTCCGGACGAAAGATTTAGAGAATATCGCGGAACCAACTGCCCGTCTTCTTCCCCAGTTGTTTTCACTGGAAATGTGGGGCGGAGCTACGTTTGATGTATCCTACCGCTTTTTGAAGGAAGACCCATGGGAGCGATTGCTTAAATTAAGAGAACAGGCACCTAATGTCCTTTTCCAAATGTTGCTGCGTTCCTCCAATGCTGTTGGTTACAAAAATTATCCGGATAATCTGATCCGTGAATTTGTTGAAAAAAGTGCCAATGCAGGTATTGATGTGTTTCGTATATTCGATAGTCTTAACTGGGTGGAAGGCATGAAGCTGACCATTGATGCTGTGCGTCAGAACAATAAGGTTGCGGAAGCTGCTGTCTGCTATACCGGGGATATTCTGGATTCCACAAGACCTAAATATGATCTGGAATATTACAAGAAAGTAGCGAAAGAGTTACAGGATGCGGGCGCGCATATTTTAGGGATCAAAGATATGGCAGGACTTTTAAAACCTGAAGCTGCTTATCAGCTAATCTCCACTCTTAAAGAAACCATTGACATCCCGATTCATCTGCATACACACGATACAAGTGGTAACGGAATCTTCACCTATGCTAGAGCCGTAGAAGCAGGAGTAGATGTGGTGGATGTAGCTGCAGGACCGATGGCAGGTTTAACTTCACAGCCAAGTGCAAACAGCCTGTACTATGCGCTTGAAGGAAGTGTAAGAAAGCCTGACGTTGATATCCAGTCGTATGAAAAGCTTGGGCACTTCTGGGAGGATACGAGAAAGTATTATGCTGATTTTGAAAGTGGCATGATGGCCCCTCATACAGAGGTGTATGAACACGAAATGCCGGGCGGACAGTATAGTAACCTTCAGCAGCAGGCTAAAGCAGTAGGGTTAAGTCCCCGCTGGGATGAAGTGAAAAAAATGTACCGCCGTGTGAATGACATGTTCGGTGATATTGTAAAAGTGACGCCTTCTTCAAAAGTCGTGGGAGACATGGCGCTTTACATGGTTCAAAACGGTTTAAATGAAGATGATGTATATGAACGTGGTGATTCTCTTGATTTTCCAGACAGTGTAGTGGAATTTTTCCAAGGTTACCTTGGCCAGCCTTACGGAGGATTTCCTGCAGAGTTGCAGCGCATTGTTCTTAAGGGCAGAGAGCCCCTTCAGGTTCGACCGGGAGAACTCCTGGACCCAGTAGATTTCAATAACCTGAAAGAGACTTTATTTCATTCACTTGATCGTCAAGTGACAAGTTTTGATATGATCAGCTATGCCCTTTATCCAAAAGTTTTCATGGATTATCAAAAATTCACAGAGCAGTATGGAGATATGTCCGTACTGGATACGCCTACGTTTTTTTATGGAATGCGCCTCGGTGAAGAAATAGAAGTGGAAATTGAACAAGGGAAAACGTTGATTGTAAAAATGGTTTCAATAGGTGAAGCGCAAGTGGATGGGACAAGAACCGTTTATTTTGAGTTGAATGGTCAACCGCGTGAAGTAGTGGTGCGTGACGAAAATGTTAAAGCCACTGTTCAAAAGCGTCCTAAAGCAGATAAATCAAATACAAAGCATATCGGCGCCAGTATGCCGGGAACGGTTATTAAAGTAATTTCTGCTCAAGGTGAAAATGTGAAAAAAGGTGACCACCTGATGATTACGGAAGCCATGAAAATGGAGACGACCGTCCAGGCTCCATTTGATGGTGTAATTAAGGATATTTATGTGGAGAATAATGAAGCTATTCACGTAGGTGACCTATTGATCGAATTTGAGTAAAATAGCTTGGACGATCTGCCTGTTTGCTAAAGGCAGATCGTTTTTTGATGTCTACGTAGGTAACAGAGTAGATGCGAACAAAGGAAGCCTGTACTTATTATTAGTGATCATAAACGAAAGTTTGTACGTTTTTGGCATATTAAATATGTAGGTTATTAAACTAAAGGGCCGGAGTGTGTAAGCCCCGATTTCGAGATATATCGTGAGAGGAATCGTCCCCCGGAGGACCTTCCGCTTCTTCAATGTCTCGAAAATGAGTCTTACGCAAGCGGGAGCTTTACTCTGAAATCACTTTGAGAGATCGTAGCTATAAACTGAACTTATAGACCGGGGGATCTTTAAAAACCATTCCCGAGATGTAATATTATTTTTACTTTTTATAGACGAAACCTTGCATTCCGGTCTGGAATTTGCTAGAAATAAATAGGTGGATGACAATCGTCAAGAAATAGTCAATAAATGTAAACCTATAAAGACCATCTGTACGTTACAATAGGTATAAACGTGGGATTTTGGCCTGTGAAAGATGTCACAGATTTGTCACAAATTAATAAAAATCTATTGTTTAAATAGATAGAAGGCTAATTCCATGATACAATTACCTTGATGTTTCTTGACCTCAGAGGATTTTACAGTCAGAAACAGCTCTTAACTTTACGCTCGCCAGAAGATGTAAAGGAAGTGTAAAGAAGGTAGAAGGAGGAGGATATTACGATGGACAACCCTAGAACAGTCGAATCCGCTTCTACAGACATGATTGGGCAGACACCTGTCCGTGAATCTTCAATGTTAGCTGATATAAAGAGTCTGATTAAAGTAGGTATCATCAATTCCAATTTAATAACAACATTTGCAGGATTCTGGCTTGCTTTGCATTTTACAGGATCTTCTTTTATAGACCACTGGGTCACTTTCTTGTTGACCATGGCCGGTACTGCTTTAGTAATAGCGGGCGGCTGTATTATTAACAATTGGTATGATAGAGATATCGATCCGATTATGTCGCGGACAAAGAATCGTCCGACCGTGACCGGAACAATGTCATTATCTCTCATTAAAGGACTCGGAATCAGCACCTCTCTTCTTGGGGTTGTGGTTCTGTTATTTACCACGGTAGAAGCCGCGCTCTTTGGAGCGTTTGGATGGTTTGTTTACGTCGTACTCTATACGATGTGGTCTAAGAGACGGTACACCATTAATACGGTGATTGGAAGTTTCTCAGGTGCTGTACCTCCATTAATCGGCTGGGCAGCTATCGATCCTGGACTTCAGCTTGAAGCGATTATCTTGTTCCTAATCATGTTTATATGGCAGACGCCTCATTTCCTGGCATTAGCGATGAAGAAAAAGGAAGACTATAAAGCAGCTGGTATTCCTATGCTTCCTGTCGTACATGGTTTTGAAATGACGAAGCGTCAAATCGTGATTTATGTAGCGTGTCTACTTCCGCTGCCGATTTATCTGGCTTCTTTAGGCAGCATCTTTTTAGTTATTGCCTTCACGCTGTCAGCGGGCTGGCTGGTACTTGGCATCTACGGGTTCTTTATGAAAGATGATTACAAGTGGGCTACATGGATGTTTGTTTATTCTTTGAACTATTTGACAATCATGTTCTTAATGATGGTTGTAGTTACACTGCCGTTTCCTTTTTAAAGTACTGACTCAATTTTTATTGAGTCAGTTCCTTAATAAATAAAGTACTATACAAGAGAAAGAGAGGTATCACTTATGAGAGGTTGGATGGGAAAATTCCGTACTCTGGCGCTGTTCGGAGCTCTTACCTTAATCCTGTCGGGTTGTGGTGTAGATAATCTTAGTGCCTTGAAACCTAAGGGTTACGGAGCGGAATTATTATTAGATCTTATGATGATCAGCATTGCGATCATGATTTTTGTATTCGTTATCGTAATGGCCATTTATGCGTTTGTTCTTATTCGTTATCGAGAGAAGAAAGGACAAGAGAACATTATTCCAAAGCAGACGGAAGGTAATAAAGCACTGGAAGTAATTTGGACAGTAATTCCAATTATATTACTTCTTGTATTAGCTGTGCCTACCGTGCAGGCTACTTTTGAACTCGCGGATCAGTCGTCCCAAGAAGATGAAAGCGCTATGACGATTGAAGTTACCGGAAATCAGTATTGGTGGCACTTCAACTATCCGAAAGAGGAAATTGCCATAAGTCAGGAGATGTACATCCCTACAGGGGAACGCGTATACTTAAATCTTAAATCCAGTGACGTTATTCACTCTTTCTGGCTGCCTTCAATTGCCGGAAAAATGGATACAAATCCTGGTGAGAACATGAACACGATGTACTTAGAAGCAAATGAAGAAGGAGTTTATTGGGGTCATTGTGCAGAACTGTGCGGTCCTTCCCACTCTTTAATGGACTTCCGGGTCGTAGCGGTCAGTCCTGATAAATTCGAACAATGGAAAGAAGACATGCAGAACGTAGATCCTGAAGCAACACCGGAGACTACTTCAGCTCAAGAGGGGCAGGAATTATTTAATAATAACTGTATGAGCTGCCATGCGATTGGAGGATCCTCTGCAGGGGTAGGTCCAAACCTTACGAACTTTGGAAACCGCGAGAAAATTGCCGGTATATTAGAACCTTCCAAAGAGAATTTGGTGAATTGGATTGTGCACCCTGATGAAATTAAGCCAGGCAATAACATGCCGGCAAACCTTGTGTCAGAAGAGGAAGCGGGTAAAATTGCCGACTATTTACTTCAACTTAAGCATTCAGATGTAGGTAATGATATCCCAACACAAAATACAGATAAGTAAGTTAATATTCAAAAATTGAGAAAGAGGTTTGAAAAGGGAGGTTAAAGCGTGAGTACTACAGCAGCGCAAAAAGGTGGGCTCGGCGCTGCGATTTGGGATTACTTGACTACTGTAGACCATAAGAAGATTGCACATCTTTACTTGGTAGCAGGCGGTCTGTTTTTCTTAATCGGCGGGCTCGAAGCCATGTTAATACGAATTCAATTGATGAAACCAGATAACAATTTCATCTCTGCCGGGCTTTATAACGAAATGATTACGATGCATGGTACCACCATGATTTTCTTAGCAGCCATGCCGCTTATATTCGCTTTAATGAATGCGGTGGTTCCACTGCAGATTGGAGCGCGTGACGTAGCGTTTCCATTCTTAAACTCATTAGGGTTCTGGCTGTTTCTTTTTGGTGGCCTATTGCTAAACGTTTCCTGGTTTACAGGAGGGGCTCCTGATGCTGGGTGGACGAACTATGCACCGCTATCCACCACCTCACCGGGCCATGGAGTCGATTATTATGTGATGGGGCTTCAGATTTCAGGTGCTGGTACATTAATTGGTGGAATTAACTTCCTGGTAACCATCGTTAACATGAGGGCACCAGGTATGACTTACATGCGTATGCCGCTGTTTACTTGGTCTACGTTTGTTACAAGTACACTAATTCTATTCGCATTCCCTGCATTGACTGTAGGATTGTTCCTTATGATGTTTGACCGTATGTTTGGTGCTGCCTTCTTCGATGTAGCGAAAGGCGGAAACGTCATTATTTGGGAGCACTTATTCTGGATATTCGGACACCCGGAAGTTTATATCTTAATTCTTCCTTTGTTCGGAGCATTTAGTGATATATTCTCAACTTTTTCTAAAAAACGATTGTTCGGTTACTCAGCGATGGTCTTCGCAACCGTTTTGATTGGTTTCCTTGGTTTCATGGTGTGGGCTCACCATATGTTTACCGTAGGTATGGGACCAATCGCAAACTCCATCTTTGCTGTAGCAACGATGGCAATTGCTGTTCCGACCGGGATCAAAATATTTAACTGGCTCTTCACGATGTGGGGCGGACAGATAAGAATGACCTCAGCTATGCTCTGGTCTGTAGCGTTCATTCCTTCCTTTACTATCGGAGGGATGACGGGTGTTATGCTTGCAGCGGCAGCAGCTGACTTTCAGTACCATGATACTTATTTCGTAGTTGGTCACTTCCACTACGTTATCGTTGGTGGTGTAGTCTTTGGTATATTTGCAGCATTACATTACTGGTGGCCGAAAATGTTTGGTAAAGTACTTAATGAAAAGCTTGGTAAATTGGCATTCTGGCCATTTTTCATCGGGTTCCACCTAACGTTCTTTATCCAACACTTCCTTGGTCTAATGGGAATGCCGCGTCGTTACTGGGTCTTCCTTGAGGGACAAGGACTTGAAGCTGGTAATATGATTAGTACGATTGGCGCTTTCTTAATGGCTATTGGTTCCGTTATCTTCTTAATCAACATTGTTTACACAGCAGTTAAGGAGAAGAAAGTGAGTGGGGATCCTTGGGATGGTCGTACGCTAGAATGGACGATGCCTTCGCCGCCACCTCACTACAACTTCGTACAAACACCGTTAGTACGTGGTTTAGATCCGCTATGGGTTGAAAAAACGGAAGGTAAAGAAGGAATGACTCCAGCAGAGCCACTTGGTGACATTCACATGCCTAACGCTTCCATCCTGCCATTTATGATGTCCTTAGGTCTATTCATCGCCGGTTTTGGATTTATTTATCAAACGGATGATAAACTGTGGCTTGTGGCAGCCGTGGTTGGTATGGCAATTACACTAGGCTCCATGTTGATTCGTTCCTTGAAAGATGATCTTGGACACCATATTCATAAAGAAGAGCTGGAAGAAGATATTAAGAAGGGGGTTGGCAAATAATGAGTCATGAAGATGTATTGAATCCAAAACATATGCCGCATGATCCGGAAAAAGCCACCCTTGAAGGTAAAAATAAATTTCTTGCTTTTTGGTTTTTTCTAGGCGGAGAGACTGTATTGTTCGCCAGTCTATTTGGCACCTACATTGCTTTAAACAGTTCTACCGTAGGGGAAAACACCCCTGAACACTTGTTTGGTCTTGAGCTAGTCTTTTTAATGACCATGTTACTTTTAACAAGTTCCCTCACAAGTGTATATGCCATGTATCATATGAAGAATCACGATTTTCGTAAGATGCAGACATGGTTAGCTATTACCGTTCTTTTAGGTCTGGCTTTCTTAGGTTTTGAGATTTATGAGTTTTTCCATTATGTTCATGAGTACGAGTTTACCTTTGGGTCCTCGGCCTTCGCTTCCGCCTTTTATACATTGGTTGGATTTCACGGAGGACACGTTTTGTTTGGACTTTCCTGGATCGTTACGTTAATGATCCGAAATCAAAAACGCGGCTTGAATTTATATAACGCTCCGAAATTCTATGTAGCAAGCCTTTACTGGCACTTCATTGATGTCGTATGGGTGTTTATCTTCACAGTCGTTTACCTTATGGGAAAGGTGGGTTAATCAATGGCAAATAGCTCCCATTCGAAGCCAACAAGACAGATGGAATATGAAAAGAAGCAGCATAAAGAGGAGATGAAGCAGCAGGTTATCACCTTTGTGCTTATGATTCTGTTTACCTTTGTAGCTTTTGGCATGGTGATCATGGAAGTGAGTTCCTATTTCGTCATCCCAACATTAATTATCCTGGCTATTGTACAGGTGGCATTCCAGCTTTATTACTTTATGCACATGAAGAATAAAGGACATAATATGCCTGCCTTAATGATGTATGGTGGCGCTGCGGTAGCGGGACTTACCATTATCACTTTTTCCTCCATTATTTGGTGGTAATCCAATTTAAAAGATAATAGGTAACTTATTACAAAAAGACCGGGTACCCGGTCTTTTTGTATGCCTGCGGAAGTTATGGCTAAATTATGAACAATGCTTGATCTCCCTTTCCAGGACTCGTTTTTTTATGTAAAGTTAGTTAAAATAGAGAAGAAAGAAATTAAACTGAGGTGAGATGCCAATGTGGTTAGAACTTCAAATATTCGGCTTCCGAGCATTATGGAGTCCTTTTTATTTACTATTTGTCTGTTTGTTAGCGGCTCTATATTTTTATATAACAGGACCAAAAAGACCGGAAGAGGCTGAACAGCCTTCTATATCACAACAAGTGATGTTCTATTCAGGTATGGTTCTTCTTTACGTCGTCAAAGGTTCTCCTGTAGATCTATTAGGCCATATTATGTTTACGGCCCATATGACGCAGATGGCCCTTTATTATCTGTTATTTCCGATACTCGTCATTAAAGGCTTGCCGTCCTGGATTTGGAAGAAGCTTTTTCAAGTAAAAGGACTGGGAAATATACTACGGTTTTTCACGAAGCCTCTGTTGTCGCTTCTATTATTTAACGGTTTATTTTCTCTTTACCACATGCCTGTTATTTTTGACTATGCCAAGTCCGATGAAATCGCGCATGCTATTATTACGACGGTCATCCTGTTTACCGCTTTTGTGATGTGGATATCTGTGTTTCCTCCATTAGAGGAGTTAAACAGACTCAGCCCGATCATGAAGATTGGTTTTATCTTTGCCAATGGAGTACTAATAACTCCTGCGTGTGGATTAATCATTTTTGCAGGAAGTCCTTTATACGAAACTTATTCCCAATCCGGGGCATGGATCCAGGCGATGAGTTTATGTGTGCCCGCTAACGTACTAAATGATATTGCAGCCAACTTAAGCGGCCCAAGTTACTTTACGCCGATGCCTCTAGTTGAAGATCAGCAACTGGGCGGGATCATCATGAAAATTACTCAAGAAATAATTTTCGGAGCGATCATTGCCTATATATTCTTCAGCTGGTTTAACCAGGAGAGAAATACAATTGATCCAATGCCTGCTCATATACCAAGCGAATCATAAGATCAGGGAAAGTCTATTACAGTGAATAGACTTTCCCTGACCTATTGTTTTCAGTTGTCCGAAAAGAGGTGGAAAGATGCCATTATTACCGACCCTTAGTACTTTTTTTATTGTGTTAAGTGCTGTACTTGTAGCCATTGGATGGGTACTCATCGCTAAGAATAAGAGAGCTGGTCATAAAAAAGTGATGATTGCCGGAGCCATCAGCGCGTTAACGTTTTTTATTATTTATGTGAGCCGGACTATTTTTGTCGGAAATACTAGTTTCGGTGGCCCTGAGGAAATTAAAATTTATTATACGGTTTTCCTGATTTTTCATATCCTGTTGGCCACTGTAGGTGCGGTCTTCGGAATTGTTACCTTAACGCTTGCGTTTAAACGTAGAATTCCTAAGCATCGCAAAGTAGGGCCGGTAACCAGTATCATCTGGTTTTCTACTGCTATTACAGGCGTAGCGGTGTACTTACTTCTATACATTATTTATGACGGCGGAACAACAACCAGCATGATAGAAGCTATATTAGGGACGTAAACATTCATAAATAAGCGGCGGACGTGCTCAAGCGTTCGCTGTTTTTTTTAGCTATTACGTCTTCAGCTTTTATAAAGCTTTAGAGAAAATATCCTTTTAACAGGCTTTATGGTACGTTTAGGTTGTTTAAGGTAGAGGAAGAACAGGTATATAGAAGATTATAATTATATGAGGATACATAGGAAAGGAATGGAATTGAATGAGTATATACACAGAACGCCTGCGGTTGATACCTGTTTCATTGGAGTTAGCTCAGACGCTAATGAAAAATCCACTGGCTTTTTATTATAAGTATCAGCTGCCCTGGAATAAGAATTGGCCACACTATGGTTTAAAGGCTGTTATGCCTATTTATGCAGAAAGACTTGAACAGGACGAAGAAGAACTTGGTTTTGGACCCTGGGTCATAATGGATGCATCAGGAAAACGTGTCATAGGTGATGTTGGATTTAAAGGGAGACCTACTGATAATGGAATAATTGAAATTGGATATCACATCGTTCATTCAGAAAGAAATGCAGGCTATGCTTCTGAAGCTGTAAATCATTTGTGTACATGGGCGTTTAGTCATCCTGAAGTAAAGAGTGTGGAGGCAGAGTGTGATCGAAAAAACATTGCTTCTCAGAAAGTGCTGATCAATAATGGGTTTTCTCATACAGGAAAGAATGGTGACATTTTACGGTTTAAAAAGGTGCATAACCCAAAGCCTGACTGCTATAAAGAAGGCCTATAAAAAAAGCCTGAAGCTACTTAGCTTCAGGCTTTTTTTATAGTTTAAAGTTCCATTTGATAATTCCGGCTTCTTTGGCGGAATTAAAGGCAATGACCACAAGTGGACCTAAGATAAAACCAACAAGCCCGATTAGTTGGAGACCAAGATACATGGCTATTAAAGTGGCGAGGGGGGAAAGTCCTATATGGCGCCCCATGACCTTCGGCTCCACCGTTCTGCGAATGGCTAATAAGGTAATCGCCAATATACCGAGCTTGGCTCCCATAGAAATGTCGCCAATAATCAGCATATACACCGACCAGGGCCCGAGAATAACGATAGAGCCGATAATAGGAATGAAATCAATCATCCATATAATCAATGACATGATCAGAGCCACTTCGGGAGCTATCCACAAAAGCCCTGCTAAAGAGACGATAAAAATGATAATACTCACTAAAAACTGGGCTTTTAAGAAACCAAAAACTACATACGCTAAACGTGCATTCATAAACTTAACTTTCTCAGAAGTAGCTTCCGTAAAGCCAGCATGCATTTTTTCCCTGAGTCGGGGTAGTTCAAGCATAAATAAAAATAACGCAATTAAATACACGAGAAAACTAACTAAGTATTCAGGTATTTTGGCAGCTACAGACGCGATATTGGATAGCTGCAGCTGCTGAGAGATGGCCGTAGTAGTGCGATCAAAAGCATTCGTCAATTCAGTCGCTACTTTATCAACGAATTCCTGGGGCATATTGCGAGTGAAACTGTCCATATTGTTCTGCCAATTTAGAAGTACTTGATTCATTTGATTAATATATTCCGGCGCATGATCGGCAAGCTGAACAATTTGAGCAACGGCCCTGGTAACCGCAAACGTCCCAAGTAAACCAAGGAAGACTAGAAACAGCAAGAATACAATGGTAACAGCCATTTTTCGGTTCATTCGGAACCTGAACTGCATCCATCGAATGGATGGGTTAAGGAATAAAGCGGTCACCAGAGCTAAAATTAATGGGATAGAGACTGGCAGTATATAATATCCCGCAATGATAAGTAGTATGAAAAGCCCTATGAGGACCCATTGTTTTTTAGTTAGATATCGGAACAATTTATGTATGGATCTCCTTTCCCTAAACCAACTCGACAAATATGGAAGGCATTTTTAAAAAAAGCCGCTCATCATTTAAGTAATGATGTGCGACTCCATTGGAACATTCCGAACATCGGATGGGGGGCAACCATCGGAAGTCGTTTATTTACGCTGTTCCGGGTTGTTGGAAAGCTCTTTAACTTTTTGAAGAACTTCCTGATTCTGGTTTTCTTCGGCCCATTTGGTTAGTTTCTCAAGCACGATATGCTCAGGCACCTGATTGTGGTACTTATTGGCGGGTTCCTGAATTTTCTTAATTAAATTTCTTGCTTTTTCAATAATACCTTCAGAAAAACCTTCCTGTTCACCGTATTCCACGCCGTGCGGATAGTAATGACGTCCTAGCAGAGGATCCATCAGTCGGATCACCGCGTCACCACGGTCGACATCTCCTTCAATGGCGAAGCCCTGTACACGTACATAATATGTCACGTTTTTCTCCGGGGCATCCAATTTATAGTCGTAGGTCACGCGTTCGTAATCCCATGATCCACCTAGAATGAAACCGTTACTTTCCATTAGTTCCGTTAAGGGTCTGAAATCTACAACCAGTCCATCTAAACCTGTGCTTTCTAGTTTCATCTTTTCCACCTCACAAATAGTATGTATTTCATTAATTTTAGTACGAAAAAGCTGAACTTGCAATTTCTGTGATTTCTTATGCACCTTTATTCAGCATTATAGACGTTATCGATTTAATTATACTACATAAGGATCATGGTTGCATGTAATAATTTTGTTGAAATGGGGACACTAAGCATTGATATTGAATTACTATAAGGAGGATTTCCTATGAAAACAGTGAAAGACATAATGACTAGTGATGTATCTGTATGCCGTACGGATGATACGCTTAGTTCCGCTGCTCAAATTATGAAGCAGAAGAACGTAGGGGCTGTTCCTGTATGCGATAATCAGGGTCAGTTGATGGGTATGGTAACCGACCGTGATTTAGTTTTGCGTGGTTATGCCGATAAGAAACCAGAAACTACTCCAATCCAGCAGGTCATGAGCGATCGTTTATACAACTGCAGCCCAGAGACTACGCTTGAAGAAGCGAGCAAAATAATGGCTGAGCATCAAATCCGCAGACTTCCAGTCGTGGAAAATGGAAAATTATCAGGGATCATCTCTCTTGGTGATTTATCTGTAGAAGATATGTCAGACCATGCGGCTGGAGTAGCTCTTCAAGACATTTCTGAACGCCCTGAACTTCATTAAGTGATTCAATAAGAAGACCTGCTGCTCTCAGCAGGTCTTTTATTTATACAAATCCTGCGAAAGCGTCTTTATTCAGGGTTCGAACTTTTCGTCAGTTAGAAAAGTCAGATGAGCATCAAATAAAATACATAGAAAGCACTCTGCCTTTTCTTCTTGTAACCATTTCCTTCCCGTAGGGGCTGAGAAAAGCGGTAATTTGTATATGAAGACAACTTAAACCTATGATAAGCTTAGCGCATCAAAGAACGATGGATGGAAACTCAGGATAGCTTCAGGAAAGGGGAATGGTTTAAGATCTATGCGCAAGTTTACAGATGATACGTTTGTTATGTTGCTCTCCCTGTTTTTATTTTACATATTCGTTTTGAACGTTAATAAATTTACACTTTTAGATGGAAAACAGGTCCTACTTTTATTTGCTTCGATTGGTGTGGTCACGGCTAGTCTTTGGACTGGAGTTCAATTGAGTAAATGGCTGCGTTCTTTCAAATACTCCTTTATCGTAAAAACTCTCCTGTCTGGTACCATCCTCTTGTTTTTTAGCTACCAGCTCTTTTTTCCTTATTTTTATTCCACAAATCATTTAGAAAAAGCTGGGGTGATGCAGGTAGAATCGTACTTCCAGCTTAACGAAGATATACGATCAGCCAAGCAGCGTAAACAAGAGGTTCAAACAATGATGACGGAAATGCTGGCATTTGCCACTTTACAATCTGAACAAAACCCAAAAGGACAACTAGTCGAAATACATACGGTTGAAGTAACTCGGGACTACTATAGGTTTCATTTAACTGTAGAAGTTAAGCGCTCCTTTGGAACAGATATAGTCCAGCATCCATACCGATTCGAATTTACGAGAGAAGATGGAAGGTTTAAAATCAACGGATTTGAAAGATTAAACTAGAAATTGCTGTTTTTCGCAAATTTCCTTCATGGGGTAAGAACGTCCTTATTTTAGGTGCATAGGCTATAGAGTAGATCTAACAGTGAGGTGTGAACTTATGAGTACAAATGAATTGCACCCGAATGTCCAGCGCTTTAAAGAATTTGTAGATGATCATCCTCGTGTGAAGGAACAAATTCGGAAAAATCATAAACTGATTCAAAGTTATTATGAGAAGTGGATGATTTTGGGGGCGGAGGATCCTTTCTGGGAATCCCTGCCTGCGGTGAAGAAGAGTACTTCATCAAATAAGAAGGATTTGTTTAAGCAGTTAGGAGCATTAATGGAAGAGCTGGACTGGGAAGAGGTATCTCGCCATATGGATGAACTGAATGGGGCATTAGGACAATTTCAACAATTCTTATCTAAAGCTAAGAAAGATTCCAACAAAGATCGTAGAGAGTTAGAGTACCCTTATTACTAAGATCAAGCTTCGAGACTCCTAAAGTCCACGGCATCTATATAAAAAGTGTTTATCAGATGCAGAGGAAAAAAATTCTTTATCAAATAGGACAGCAGGGAATGAGGAAACTCATTTCAATCTGCTGTCCTATTTGATAAGATGGAAGTGGAGGTGGACATCTAAAATGCTAGCTACAATGGAAATTGTTGATCTGCTTGATAGTTCAGAAACGATTGGCCACATGGTCATGAATTCAGATACAATGCATCATTATAATGAAGCGAAGTACGCTCTTGAGAATGATCGCGACGCTCAGGCGCTCATCAAGAGATTTGCTGATATAAAAGAACACTACGAGGATGTTCAGCGTTTCGGGCGCTACCATCCGGATTATAATGATATTATGAAAAAAGTCCGTTCCGTGAAGAGAGAAATGGACATGCACGAAACCGTGGCTCATTTCAAAAAAGCGGAGCGGGAAGTGCAAAAGCTGTTGGATGAGATTAGCGAAAACGTGGCTTTTAGTGTAAGTGAACAAATAAAAGTTCCAAAAAACGGAATGGCTCTTACCGACTCTGGCTGCAGTGGCGGATGCGGAAGCGGCGGAAGCTGTGGGTGCTCTTAAACTTAAGTGAATCGGATACAGTCGTCACAGAAGTTACCGCAGCAGAACATTTTCCGTTGAGGCACTAGAAAACGCACACGGTACACATAGAACGCCTGACTTTTGCGTACATAACTCATCGCAAGGGTCAGGCGTTTTCCTTTCATAGCTTTAGCAGCGGACCTCTTAAGCTGATCTTCCACTACTGATTGGTCAGCTGTACAATCCGGCCAGAGATACACAAAAGGCAGCCCGGTAATTTGTTTGAACTGCACTCTCTTCACAACTGGAGACTGCTGCAAATCTTTTGAAAAAAGCTCAATTGCCCGTTCGTGGTCCGTCTTCATAAAAAGGACTCCTTTTAGAAAGAATAATTAGAGAATAATTGCCGTTCACCTTATCTTTTGGTACACTGACGGTAAATACTACGTAAAGCAGGGTGTCGTCATGATTAAAACGAAACGACAAGGTATTATTGTATATTTTCAACATATGAAAAATGTCAGACAGATTAAAAAACACGGTCATCTCATTCATGCCTCTAAAAAGTTAAAATATGCGGTTCTATATGTGAATGAAGAAGATTTAGAATTCAAAATGGAAAAATTAGAGCGGTTACCATTTGTTTCCCGTGTTATTCCTTCACATAAACCTGAAATTCAGACGGATTATGAAAATGCAAAACCTGATAAAGCGAAGCAATATGACTACAAAATGGGCATATAAAAAAGAGGTCTCCTTCAGGGAGGCCTCTTTTATTATGAGAGTGGAGCGATAAATTTGTTCATTCGTAAAATACCGACTAAATGCTGGTAAAATAATTCAGTTTCCGGAAATAAGCTTGATGGTTTGATTGTGAATTCGACTACCTCTTTTCCGGCACTTTCAGCCATCTCCTTAAACAAATCAAATCGTTTATTAGGCTGCTCATGAGGGTTTGGTATCCCTTCCCGGCAGATATATATAGGCTGAAACTTATCACCACGTGCCGGCTTCATGACCAGGGATAATGAGGCCAGAGGTTTGCCATTTACTTCGCTGTAGAAAGCGATCGCATGCTGAATTCTATCTGGCATAAGTGAACCCAGTTCAATTAGTTCATAAATATCTGCATAACCTTCGCCTAGTTCGATGAATTTCTGGATCATATCAGTCTACTTCCTTTCCTAAACGCATTCAAGACTACACTAGCAAAAATCGGCAGGCTTGTGAACACTCCATTTATGAGATGGATACATTTAATAAAAGGAACCTCTTTGATGGCGATATTTTTTGGAATGAGAAGAAGTGATAAGTTTTCCTGTCGAATGAAAGCGTAATAAACAGGCTGATATTTTAATGCAAAAAAAATAGGGCTGTCCATCATAGACAGCCCTTCTTTCTCGAACCCTGAGATTCAAGAAAGTAAAGGGAGAGGAGAAACCGGAGGAAGTACTTATGGGGATGTAAGCCTTCTCCGTTTTCAGAAGCAGTCATCTGCTTCAATTCTAGTATGGACTCGCACTTTTTCTTTTATTCATGAGAAACGGAATTCTTTATTAAAACCTTCAATTTCCTGCAGCCTTCATTTTGTGGTAGGATTATGGGGAATGATGACAAAAGAGGTGTACAAACGATGCGAGTAATAGCGGGTGACTTTAAAGGGCGTCAGTTAAAATCTGTCCCGACTCATCAAACTCGACCAACAACGGATAAAGTAAAGGAAGCGGTTTTTCACAAGATTGGTCCTTTTTTTGATGGAGGTAAAGCTTTGGATCTTTTTGCGGGAAGTGGGGGACTGGGCATTGAAGCGTTGAGCAGAGGTGTGTCGTCCTGTATATTTGTAGATCAGCAGCAAAAAGCGATTCAGACCATATATGAAAATATCCATACATTGGATTTAACGGACCGTACAGAAGTGTTCAGAACGGATGCCAAACGTGCCATGAAAGCAGCGGGCAAGCGAGGGTTAACGTTCGACTACATATTTCTTGACCCTCCCTACAAAAAGTTTTCCTACAAGGAATTAATGGAAGCGCTTTTAGATTATGAATTGCTGGCAGAGCAGGGAGTTATTATTTGTGAACACGATGCGTCTGAAGAAATCCCTGCATCGGTAGGTCGATTGGATCAGATGGATTCAGATGTATATGGAAGTAATATAGGTGTGACAATATTTAAGTAAGGAGGGATTACAATGCCCACATTAGCTATATGTCCAGGCAGTTTTGACCCGGTTACATACGGTCATTTAGATATTATTCAGCGAGGTGCAAAAGTGTTCGACCACGTTATTGTTGCTGTGTTTAATAATCAGAGTAAAGCGCCTCTGTTTGATGTGGAGGAACGCTGCGGGCTCCTTAGGGAAGTAACAAAAAATCTGGACAACGTTTCTGTTGATTCCTGCAGTGGTTTATTAATGGACTATGCAGAAGAAAAGAATGCCCAGGCGATCATCCGTGGATTGCGTGCCGTCAGCGATTTCGAATACGAGATGCAGATTACATCGATGAACCGCAAATTAAACGCTGATATTGAGACGTTCTTTATGATGACAAATAACCAATATTCTTTTTTAAGTTCCAGCATCGTAAAAGAGGTAGCCAAATACAGAGCGAGTATTTCAGATTTAGTACCTCCTCCTGTAGAAAAAGCTTTATTTAATAAGTTTGAATAACGAATGACCACTACGAAATATGTTCGTAGTGGTCATTTTCATCTTCATTTGATTCAGTACGTTTGGACTGCCATTTCACAAACATCGTAAACATAATCATGACAATGGTGATCGGCGGCCCGTAATGGTGAAAGAATTCCAAAAGCGGGATGGTAAGCTGTTCGGTCGGGTTCCATATCGGAAGACTGTCGGCCGGCTCTGATGGGGAATAGACATAAAGGTATAAAAAAGCAATCATCAGGGTTGCAATGGCTCCATGAGTCAGTCTGGAAAGGGCATATGGCTTAAAGCGGATATCTGTTTCTGCTATAATGCTTGCAATTTGAGCCTGGATAGAGAAGCCGTGAAAGCCTAAGATGAAACTTACAAGCATGAGTTGAGCTAGTAAGGATTCATGTGTTTGAGTCACAGCCCCGATTCCGGTAGTCATCTCCAGCATCCCGGCCATAAGGGGTATAGGAAAGCTTTCAGGAAGGCCGAGCATATGGATCAAAGGGGATAAGGCAGGCAGGATACCTGTTCGTTTCAGCAGCTCTGTCAGAACGGAAAATAGCATAATAAACCCGCCGACCATCAGAAGGGTGTCAACAGATCGGGACACGGCATCCCCCATTAATTTTCCTATTGATCTACCATCGTCCAAACGAGACTGATGCATAGTGATGAAAGCTTCTCTGAAGGTCGGGTAGGTTTGGTCTCGAATGGGAGATTCTTCTTTTCTCTTGTAGAAACGCATCGCTATACCTACGATGAAGTTGCCTCCATAATGAGCGATAGCAAGAATTACTCCGAGAGAAGCATTATGAAAAAAACCTACAGCTACAGCTCCAAAAAGAAAAAGCGGACTGGATGCATTGGTAAAAGAGATAAGGCGCTCTGCTTCAATTTGAGAGATTTGACCTTTTTTTCTAAGGTCAGCTGTCCATTTGGCTCCGCTAGGGTAACCACTTGCCATTCCCATGACCCACACAAAGCCGCCGGACCCGGGTACATTGAACAAAGGGCGCATAAATCGTTCGCTCAGGGCTCCCAGACCATGAACCACTCCAAATCCAATAAGCAATTCGGCCGTAATAAAGAAGGGGAGAAGAGATGGAAAGACCACCTCCCACCACAGATCAAGGCCCCTTAAACTGGCGGTCAAGGCAGCTTTAGGGTATATAATTAAGGATACGGCGAAACCAAGTGTTAAACAGGTCAGCCACATCGTCTTTATTTTGGAAATAAGGAACGCCTCCTCAACGTGCGCGGTTTTCTGTACTTCTAATATCATCCATAGTAGAATGAGGATATATTTGGACATGTAACAGGAAGGCTAGTCTATATTCCATATGTACGCTCATAAGATAACGATTTATTCCATAAAATATAGCAAAGTCTTGAAGGGGGAATAGCAGGTGGGAGGTCCGAAGATCGGTTTGGCGCTAGGTTCGGGAGGAGCACGTGGTTTTTCTCACCTGGGCGTTCTCAAGGTTCTCAAAAGTTACGGAATTCCAATCGATATGATAGCGGGGAGCAGCATGGGAGCTTTAGTAGGCTCTTTTTTTGCGGCTGGACAAAAGATTGAGGATATGTACAAACTCGCTTTTACGTTTAAACGAAAATATTATTTGGATTTCACCGTCCCGAAGATGGGCTTTATTCAGGGACGTCGGATTAAAGAGTACATCCGTCTTTTTACTTTTGGAAAGAACATAGAAGATTTCCCTCTTCCTATGGCGATTATTGCAACAGATCTGTACGCCGGGCAAAAGATGATTTTTACAGATGGTCCTGCCAGTGAGGCAGTCCGGGCTAGCATCGCCATCCCCGGGATTTTTGTGCCGGAACGAATCAATGAGCGTTTGTATATTGATGGAGGCGTAATGGACCGTGTTCCCGTTTCTGTTGTGAAACAGATGGGCGCTGACATTGTAATCGCAGTAGATTGCGCTCATTTTGACGCCGATCCCAATATCAATACCATCTATGATGTTATTACGCAAAGTATAGACATCATGCAGGATGAATTAGTGAATGCTATGGGAGTATCAACAGATGCTGATGTTATGATTCGTCCAGATGTATCCAAATATAGTTCCCGAGCTTTTACGAATATTGAAGATATCGTAGCCGCCGGGGAAGCAGCAGCGGAAGACCAGATTAAAAATATCCAAACCAGGCTTGCTGCATGGAAGGAGCCCTAAAAGAATGAAAGCCAATAAGCGCGTACTCATTACTGGAATCATAACCGCAGTGATTATTGCATTTTTAGCGGCATATCGATTACCGTTTTATATTTACAAACCAGGTTCTGCTGACGCTTTGGATCCGATTGTCGAAGTCGTCGATGGGTATGATAGTGAAGGTGATATGCATCTGGTAACCGTAAGAGGCGGACAGGCAACACCAATTCAGTGGCTGATGGCTAAAATCAGGCCATACAACCAAGTTTATCCGATCGAACAAATCCGTCCAGAAGGTATATCAGAAGAAGAATATTACCATGCTCAACTGCAAATGATGGAATCTTCTCAGGAAGCGGCTAAAGTGGTCGCTTATCAGGCAGCAGATAGAGACATTGAAATTAATTTCGAAGGCGTTTTTGTCATGAGTGTTATTCAGGGAATGCCTGCAGAAGAAAAACTGCAATCAGGAGATGAAATTCTGGAAGTTGATGGAAACAAAATCCAGGAGTCCAGCGACTTAATTAATTATGTGACGGATATGAAAAAAGGATCAAATGTAACATTAACGATCAAAAGAGACGAGGAGACGCTTCAAAAAGACATCGAGCTTGCTCCATTTCCTGACAATCCGGATAAAGTAGGGGTAGGAATTTCGCTTGTAACGGATCGATCCGTTAAGGTTGATCCAGAAGTTAAAGTGAAGAGCGGTGAAATCGGCGGACCCAGCGCTGGCTTAATGTTCTCGCTTGAGATCTATGATCAGTTAACAGAAAACGATGTTACGAAAGGATTTCAAATTGCGGGGACCGGTGAAATTAACTACGAAGGGCAAGTAGGAAGAATCGGCGGTATAGATAAGAAGGTTGTAGCGGCCTCGAATGATGGGGCGGACATCTTTTTTGCTCCGAATGAAGAAGGACGTGAAAACTCAAATTATCAAGTAGCCAAACGGACCGCAGAGGACATTGAGACAGAAATGAAGGTAGTTCCCGTGGATACGTTCCAAGAGGCTCTAACCTATCTAAAGGACCTTGAACCAGCCTGATAAGAAAGAAGCAGCCTTCTCAGAAGGCTGCTTCTTTTTTAATGTTGAACGGGGGCACCGTACTCCGCTTTGATCATAGCGTTTCTTACAGAAGCTTCTAAAACACTGTAGTATGCGATTGCTGCTCTCTCCTCAATATCCAGCATAAGATGATTCATTTGCTGTGGCTGAGTGAGTAAAGGGATTCTCATCTGCTTCTTAATCGAACGCAAATAATCTTTCCCGGTGTCACTCATAGCTAATACGCGTACATAAGGTGGAGGCTGGTTCAGCAGCAATTGAGCATCCTGCTTTTCAGTGCCTGTTAAAATATGCACGAGCGTGCGCTGCAATCTTGTCCACGTATAACGTTTCGTCTTTAATTTTTCCATAAACTGCTGAAAATTCTCAGATTCTTTAATGATTCGTTGAAGCCGGTATTCAAGCCCTTCATCGACTCCTTGGATAGAACGAAGATCTTTCGGTTTCAAAGTTAAGATTTTGTGCTGCAGTAAGGAGAAATACTGATTCCATTCATGCCACATGCCCTTGTTTTCCTTATATAAAAGCAGCTGGTCCCGAGTGACTTCTGGTATAGAGTCCTGAACAAGGTGATTCATACCGTCAGCTAAGAGTTCTTTTCTTATACTGGTGGCACTTGCAATATTTCCCTCAATCGTTTCGTCATGGTAATGATTTTTTTCTCTTTTAATGGTAAGAGGACGAATCTGATTATTGTAGGCGAGGATTTGTTTTACGTAGCTGTAGCCCAGAATATTGTTGGGCTGAGCCAGATCAATACTGTTCGTTGGCAATTCAACAGCCTGGTAACCAAAACAAGAGGCTTCAGGAAAGGAGTACCCCTGATTTAAATGTTTCCTTACGGTTTCATCATAAAGCCCCGCATGTTGCTCCAAGTGATCGTGAGCGCTTAGAAAAGCCTGTATATCACCACTTTCACTGCCGAAACAGATAGATTCCACCCCAATTTCAGAAAGAGTCTGCACGGCTCCCTGACTGAAATAGTCACTGTGCTCAACAGCATATATGTAGGGAAGCTCCAGTACGAGATCGGCACCAGATTTTAAAGCTGCTTCAGCCCGGTGCCATTTATCAATGATGGCAGGTTCCCCGCGCTGCAGGAAGTTTCCACTCATGATGGCAATCATACAATCAGCTTCTGCAGTTTCTTTCGAACGTTCCAGGTGATAAAGATGACCATTATGAAAAGGATTGTATTCCACGATAACCCCGCATGCTTTCAAATGAGTTCCTCCTTCAAAATAAAGTAGATTTTAACATGTATTGAATTTATTTTATCATGAAGAGGAAGAAAATTCGCATACAAAGGGTAAAATATGTTATCTTAATGAAACCATTGAGAAATGGGTAGCATTTGCTGTAAAGAAAAAATATTGACAAATGACGTAAATCCTTTTACAATAACTCTTGTTGCCATGAGGTGATAACTATGAAATTTCCTCTCCAGAAACTTAAACAAGCAGGTGACGAACCGTTTGTTTTTGAAGAAGAGGTAGATATTCGCGAATTAGAAGAAATGAAAAATGACATTCGCAGGATTTCCCCTGTCCATGTCAAAGGTCAAGCCGTCACACACGGAAATGATATTACGGTGACTTTTTCAATTGATGGAGAAATGGTTTTACCTTGTGCCCGGACATTAGTCGATGTGACTTATCCGTTTAAAATTGATGCACTGGAAGCCTTCAGTCTTTCTCCTTATCATGAGGAAGAAGATGATTCCGAAGTTCATCCAGTGCAGGGAGAAGTGCTTGACTTGACGCCTTATATCAAGGAAAATGTACAGTTGGAGATTCCAACTAGAGTATTTTCCAATGATAATGAGGCTCAGGATGCAGCCCCCCAGGAAGGGAAAGGCTGGCAAGTAGTTACTGAGGAACCAGAGGAAAACAAAGTGGATCCTCGAATGGCTAAACTGCAATCATTATTAGATGAAAAAGAAGACGAATAAGAAAATCGTTTCGGTTTTCTAATCGTAAATAAAAGGAGGTGTAGAACATGGCAGTACCTAAGCGCAGAACGTCTAAAAAAGTCAAAAATCAACGCCGTACTCACAAAAAACTTCACGCACCAAAAATGCACAAGTGTGAAAATTGCGGTGAGTTCACTAAGCCACACCATGTTTGCAAATCTTGTGGACAATACAACGGAAAACAAGTGGTTAACAACTAAATTCTTGTTGGAGAAAGAGTCTGAACATAAGTCAGGCTCTTTTTTTATGTTCAGAACTTTTAAGCGTTGCACCTTTTTTCATGATCGGCTTATTACACAATCGGGCCGGATTGTGGAAGACTCCGTTTCGAGATATTTTATGAGAAGAAAGGTCCGGAGGGGGATAATTCGCTTTCCGCGGGCATGTGTTGAGCCTCCTCAAGCTAACGCTTTCCGGGGTCTCACCGATCATGTTCATCCCGCAGGAGTCTTCATTATCCCCCTCCGGACTTTGCCAAATCAGAAGCTCGAAACCACTTCATACAGATTACGGAGGAGAACCAATCTCTTCTGGAAGGGTCCGTTCGCAACATTATAGTTGGGGTGGTGGGGAAATGACGAGACTCCCATGGGAGAAGGGACTAGGTGAGATCCCACAGGGAGTGAAACGAGCGAGGAAGCTCACCGTTCCTCCATAGGAAAGCGAGTTATTTCCCCACCAGCCCCTGTTCATCTAACGTAAAGGACCCATTTATCTCGAAACTGAGTCTTACACAAACGGGAGCTTTTCTGGATGATCTTCACTGAGGAGTTTTTGTGTTAAATTAATGAATAGAGGTGATGGAGATGGAACAGGTCCGGCTGGACATTAAAGAGGAAAACTATGCAGTAATCACGCTTCAAAGATCTGCAAAAATGAATGCGGTTACTCGACAGATGACTAGAGAGTTGAAGGAAGCGTTGAATCAGGTAAGTTCGAATCATACGCTGAAATTTGTGGTCATCACTGGGGAAGGGGAGCGTGCTTTTTGCACAGGGGGCGATTTAAACGAATTTCACGGTGATATGTCAGCAGATGAAGCTTATAATCTGCTACGTCCCATGATGGAGGTACTCCATCAACTCGCTACACTTCCTATACCCGTGATCGCTCTATTGAACGGTCAAGCTAGAGGAGGAGGCTGTGAAATTGCTACGGCCTGTGATTTCCGTTATGGACGTAAGGAATCTAAGTTCGGCTTCGTTCAGGGCAACCTCGGGATCACTCCTGGATGGGGCGGAGGGGTCCTTCTATACCAGCGTCTAACTTCAGGAAATGCCGCTCACTGGCTGATGGACGCGGAAATGTATGAAGCAGAGAGAACGCTTCATATAGGCTGGCTGCATAGAATATCTTCTTTGGAAGATATAAAAGGTTTAAAAGATATTCACCCTTTCTTAAATAAAACGGCGGCTCAAATGCGTGTATTTAAAAAACAGCTGCTCAAAGAAAGCTTTCCAGAGGATCTTTATGAGCGGATGGAAGAAGAGGTGCGGCTCTGTTCAGAGTTATGGGAAACAGAGGAACACAAACTAGCGGTGGAAAAGTTTATGAGCACAAGAAAAAATTTATGAATACTATTCTATCAACCATCCTTTCTGCATAACTATAAACAAACAATAGAGGAGGGATGGTATGGATGCCCCTAGACAAGACGCCTGGAAGGAAGAAGAAGATGTACTTCTGGCTAACACGGTTCTTAAGTACATCCGGGAAGGAAAAACACAGCTTGAAGCCTTTCAGGAAGTCGCTGAACATTTGAATAGAACCCCTGCAGCCTGTGGGTTTAGATGGAATGCGACTGTACGAAAAGATTACTACGAAGAAATTCAAGAGGCGAAACAAAACCGCAAAGAAAAGCGCACGATTTATACAAGTATTCCTTCAGCTGAAGATACACCACTATCGATTGATGCTGCAATATCCTTCTTAAAAGAAATGAAAGTAAAACAGTATGACGAAAAAGGGAAACAGAAGCTTGAATATGAGTTAAAACAGCTGAGTGAAGACAATCAGAAGCTCAGACACCAGTTGAAACAGTGGGAAGCGGCTTGGAATGAAATGGATAAACTCGTTCATTGGGTCAAACAACATCAGAAGACTCCTATGTAAACGAACAAAGCTATTTTATTGTATTCTCATTAATTGATAGGCCCTGCTGGCGGGTTTTCTCGCTGTAAAGTCCGGATAAGGAAAAGGCCCCTACACGTCATGTAGCGGCCTTGTTTGTGTTTATATTATTAAGCGTTTGTATCCCTTTCCTCGACACCTGTAGGCATCCAGATGAGTGGATTTTCACCTAAGTCACGTTCCACATCATAATTCGCCTTTTGAAAGCCCATTTTTTCCCAGAAACCGTGGGAATTAATGCGGGGATTCGTTTTTATAGGGAGCTCGAAGCTTTTCGCAAACTCGACCAGGTCTTTTCCAAAGCCCATGTCCCGGTAGTCAGGAAGGACTTCAAGTTTCCACAGCTCGAGATAGTCCTGAGGAGGAACGAAATACTTATCGTATTTGGCGCGAACACGGTATAAGCTCATGCGAGCCACTAAAGCGCTTCCATAATAGACGCCAAAAAAAGGCGATTCGCTGTCATTCTCTACAATGTTGCTCTCCAGATCTTCAAGCATAGCAAGCTCCTGGTTGCCATATTCTTTGAAACGTTTGAATTCTTCTAGTGTTTTATAATTGACCAGTAAAGGTTTTACTTTCGTGGAAGTCATCATGAAGATTCCCCTTTCAATTTATCTTTATCTTCCTTTATTATAATATAAAAATTTTCAGAATGAAATGAACAATTAGTGGACTGACAATTATCGACTGCTATTGTACACAAGAGTCTGCTACAATAATAAAAAATATTGAGCGAAGTGAGGGAAGATCGATGGATATAGGAATCATTGGGGGAGGTGCCATAGGGCTGCTAACGGCTGCCTATTTGGGCAGGAACCACGAAGTTCATCTGTATGTAAGAAGAGAAATGCAGAGAAATGATATAGAAAGAGAAGGCGTGTATTGTGATGGTCTGGGGGAATCTACTCGGGTGCGAGTACATACCATTGAAGAGGGTGTAAAGAATCATGATCTGTTAATCATTGCAGTTAAGCAAAAAGATGTTGATCCGTTATTAGATATGAACTTACCTACAGGTGTTCCATTCCTTTTTTTACAAAATGGGATGGGCCACCTGGAGCGAATAAAAGAACTTCGGAATTTATGCTGGCTTGGGGTGGTTGAACACGGCGCACTAAGAGTAGGGGACACGCGTGTAAAGCATACAGGAAAAGGAAAAATGAATCTGGCCGCCCTGCCTTTTCAGGAAGCTGGTCTTCAACAGATGATAAAAGCGTTGCATACCGAAGAGTTCCCGATTTCTTTTAGAGAAGATTATGAGGAAATGCTTGCTTCGAAATTGCTGATTAACTCTGTAATCAATCCTCTAACAGGCCTGTTTCAAGTTAGAAATGGAGCTGTTTGCACAAATCATTATATTAGATCCCTGGCCTGGCGTTTGTGCCAGGAAGCCTGTATGGTATTAGGTCGCAGCGTGGACCAGGAATGGGAGCGTGTATTATTGATCGCAGAACTCACGTCTGAAAATCAATCTTCTATGCTCATGGACTTAGAATACGGAAGAAAAACTGAAATTGAAGCCATAAATGAGTATTTGGTAAAACGAAGCGTTCATCCTTTGCCGAACCACCAATTTGTAGTGGATGCCGTGCACGCCATTGAAGTTCGAAATGAGGGGAGACAAACGAAGAGATGATGGAATTCCTGGTTTTCTCATTAGCTGCGATCCTCACCTTGCCAGTTCCGGTACTGTTGATTTTCTATGTGTTTGCCAGGAAATTCAAGCGTCACAAGTGGAAAGCTATTCATCAGACTGCTAATTTCACCGCGCCCATTTTCATCTTATCTGTGCACGTCCTTTTGCTCGTTATATTTGAACAGAATTTTTTTGCTTTTATTATGATTTTTCTACTGATTCTTTTGGGTCTTTCCCTTATTGTCCAGTATCGAAAGGACCATGATGTTCAGCTCAAACGGGCTTTCAAGGGTTTTTGGAGAGTCAGCTTTTTAGTTTTTTCCCTTTTTTATTTAGGGCTGACTGTATATGGTCTGGTCGATCGATTATTGGGATAAGAAACAGATTAGATGAACTCCCTGAATCTTTTTTGTACAATACTAAGAGGATACATACTACAAAGAATATTTGCCCGACAAAGGAGTAGTTCATAAATGCGTATCGATCCTATTCAATTAAAGCCGAAACAGAGACTGTTTCATGATTATAAATATAACTTCGAAAACGTAAAAGATAAATTCTCATATGCGCCCGGAGATCCGGAAGCCTGGGAGAAGCGGCTGCAGTTTCTGCAAGGCCAAACCTACCAGCGCAGCAATCTTTCAGAGGTTTTAAAAGAAATGAATGAGCGGTGGGGGGCACCGGAAAGTACATTGGATAATATTGAAAGGCTAAAGGATGAAAACGCAACCGTGGTTATAGCGGGACAGCAGGCGGGGCTGCTTACAGGTCCGTTGTACACGGTTCATAAAATCATTTCTGTTCTTCAGCTGGCTAAAAAGAAGGAAGCGGAACTAGGTAAGCCTGTTCTCCCGGTTTTCTGGATTGCGGGAGAGGATCATGATTTTGATGAGATTAACCACATTATGGTTAATAGTCATGGGAGAATGAAAAAGATGGCGATCTCCCAGGAACCAGACCGGAAAGCTTCTGTCTCTGATATTAAAATTGATCAGAGAGCTGGAGAAGAATGGTTGAAGCAAATATTCAGTGAGATAGATGAGACCGAATACACGGGTGATTTTTATCAACAGACTCTGCGCTTATTGGAGCAGTCGGAGAGCTATAGTGATTTCTTTGCTAAGCTGGTTTATCTCCTGTTTCCAGATGAAGGTCTGGTAGTGATGGATGCTCATCGTCCGGAAGTGCGTAAGCTTGAGTCTGCTTACTTTACTTCAATGATTCAGCATAATGCCGAAATCGCTCATCGTGTTTTTTCATCCATTCAGTTAAATGCCCAGGAAGGATACGAGACTGCGTTAGAAAGTGAAGCAGAAGATGCTCATTTGTTCTACCATCATGAGGGAGAGCGTGTTCTTCTCACTCGTGAGAAAGAGGGGAGCTTCAGGGGCAAACAGAATGAAGTCCTGTTATCGGAACAGGAATTATTAGAGATAGCAGAACACCACCCTGAGTGTTTAAGCAATAATGTAGTGTCAAGACCGCTCATGCAGGATTTCTTATTCCCTGTACTCGCATTTATAGGTGGACCAGGCGAGATTAATTACTGGTCTGTACTTAAACCTGGCTTTGAAGCCGTCGGTCTTCAAATGCCTCCGGTACTTCCTCGTTTATCCTTTACATTGATTGACCGTAAGGCCGAGCAGGAGTTGAAACACTTCCACATAGAACCTCAGGAAGCTGTACAATTTGGTACCGGCGAAAAGAAAATGAGGTGGATTGCGTCCAAGAGTGCCCCGCCTATTCCTCAGCTTAGTGCTCAGGTGAAAGAGGAAATTGAGCGTATTCATAAGCCTCTTAGAGAAAAATCTGCGGAACTGGGACCAGATCTTGAAGGTCTTGCAGATAAAAATCTTCATTACATTTATCAGCATGTTGATTATTTAGAAAAACGGATGGCTAAAACTTTGGAAGAGAAATACGAAAAAGAAGTGACCCAGTTTAATGAGTTGGATTTACTTCTCCACCCTGCAGGCGGTCTTCAAGAACGGATATGGAGTATCCTCCCGTGGGTAAATCAGCAGGGAATGGACGTTTTCCAGCGACTAAATCAGCATTTGTTAACGTTTGATCAGGATCATTATGTGGTGTATGTGTAAAAACCCTCCACCTTTCTCCACCTCATAAGAATATCGTTAATCCCTTTAAAATCTTGCCTTTTCAGGCAGGATTTTTTTTGTGAGTGCAGAAAAATTAAAAGTATGTGGAGAAAAGTGGGGCGATGTGGTAAGGTGAAGACAGAAGGTGGGGAACCAACATGTTCATGGGTGAATTCCAGCATAACATTGATACGAAAGGGCGGATCATAGTCCCGTCCAAATTTCGTGAAGATCTTGGGGAAACGTTTGTCCTTACTCGAGGTTTAGATCAATGCTTATTTGCTTATCCTATGAACGAGTGGAAGCTGCTTGAAGAGAAGCTTAAGAAACTCCCCCTCACCAAGAAAGATGCCCGCGCTTTCACCAGATTCTTCTTTTCAGGTGCCGTCGAATGCGAGGTGGACAAGCAGGGAAGGATCAATATCCCTCCTCCGCTTCGGAAGTACGCTTCACTTGAGAAAGAATGTGTAGTTATCGGCGTATCCAACCGGATTGAATTCTGGAGCCACGAGCATTGGGAAACGTATTTTGAGGCATCGGAAGAATCATTCTCTGAAATTGCGGAGAATATGCTTGATTTTGATATTTGAAGATGAGAAACGAGTGAGTACATGTTTGAACACTACAGCGTATTAAAAGAAGAAACTATAAAGCACTTAAACATTCATCCTGACGGTACATATGTCGACTGTACGCTTGGGGGTGGAGGGCACTCAGAAGTGATTGCCTCCATGTTAAGCGAGAAGGGCCGTTTAATTTCATTCGATCAGGATGAAGCAGCCCTGGAAGCGGCTCGTGAACGTTTGGATGAATATTCGGATCGAATGATTTTTGTGCATGCCAACTTTAGAGAATTAGAGAGTGAACTGGAAGGATTAGGTTACACTGAAGTCGATGGGATTTTATACGACCTTGGTGTATCGAGTCCTCAATTAGACGTTGAGGAACGTGGATTCAGCTATCATCAAGATGCACCTTTAGATATGCGGATGAATCAATCTAATGAACTAAGTGCCAAAGAAGTCGTGAATGAGTGGCCGTATGAGCGTCTCGTAAGAATTTTCTTTAAGTATGGAGAAGAGAAATTTTCTAAACAGATTGCCAGAAAAATTGAAGCCGCACGAGCTGAGAAAATGATTGAAACAACAGGTGAACTTGTCGACCTAATTAAAGAGGGAATCCCTGCACCCGCCAGGCGTAAGGGTGGGCATCCGGCGAAGAGAATTTTTCAGGCGATTCGTATTGCCGTAAATGACGAACTGGGTGCTTTTCAGGATAGTCTGCATCAGGCTGCCCGAGTGTGTGCCGTGAATGGACGGATTGCCGTGATTACCTTCCATTCTTTAGAAGACCGCTTATGTAAGCAAGCTTTTAAAAAATGGAGTTCTAATCCGCCTCTGCCCAAAAATATCCCCGTTATCCCTGAAGATAAACAGCCGCCATTTGAGATGGTTACACGTAAACCGATTGTTGCGGAAAGTGAAGAATTGGAAGAAAACCGTCGTTCACGCTCAGCAAAGTTAAGAGTTGTAGAGAAGATTAAACCTTGGAATTCAGAGTTTCAATTTGAAGAAGGGTGGAAGCAAACATGAGTGTAGAGAAAATAAGAAAAGAGGAGCAGCCTTTTCATCAGCCTGAGAGACAGAAACAGGTTAAAAAAGTAAAGCTACGCAAAAAGCAATGGATCAGTACAGGGGAAAAAATGCTTTATTCGGCAGCCACAACATTATTTCTCGCAGCCTCTGTATTTCTTGTGCAATTTTCGGCGTCAACGGATGAGCTGAATCGTGATATTCGAAGCTTGGAACAGGATATTTCTAAACAGGAAACTCAAAATGAGAACCTGGCTTTTCAAGTAAAAGAACTGAGCAACCCGGACCGCATTCTTCAGATCGCCAAAGAGAATGGACTGGACATCCAAAATGCGCAAGTCAAACAAGCGGCTAATATCGAGTAATAAAATCTTAAAACTGGTGATGTATATATGAAAAATCCAAACACACATAGGGGTGCAGCTCTGCTCATCCTTGTGTTTTCTTTTGTATTTCTAATTATTGTCGGCCGGTTCCTTTATATTGAAACTACAGCGACTGTAGAAGGTGTAGACTTAAAAGAATGGGCGGAGGAGATCAGGACAAGCTCTTACAAGATTGATGCCGACCGCGGTAAAATCTATGATAAGAATGGAATGGTGCTGGCTTATGATCGCCCTATGTATCGCTTACAGGCGATTGTAGACCCGGACTATTCGGCCAATCTTGAAAATCCCAAACACGTAACGGATCCTGAAAAAGTGGCTTCAAATCTTGCTCCTTTACTTGGACTTAAGGAAAGTGAAATGATTGAAACCATAAAGAATGGTCAGGAGAATGATCGCTTCCAAGTAGAGTTTGGAGCTAATGGACGGGAAATCTCCCAAGAAGAAATGGAAGAGATTAAAGATTTAAACTTAAATGGTATCACGTTTCAGGAAGAAGCTAAGCGCTATTATCCTAACGGCGTTTTTGCCTCCCATCTCATTGGGTTTGCCCGGTCACAAGACGGCGATATCAAAGGTGTTACAGGAATAGAAAAGCAAATGCAGAAGTATTTGAAAGAAGAAGAAGGAAAAATAAGCTATGAACGTGATAAATACGGAACAAAACTGCTGGATCCGAATCAGGTGATGAAAGAGCCGGATGACGGAGAAAATGTTTACCTGACGATTGATCAGAAGATCCAGACCTTTCTGGAAGATGCTATGTCTCAAGTAGATGAACAATACAATCCGGAGAAGATCATGGCCGGTGTTATGGATCCAGATACAGGTCAGATCTTAGCCATGAGTAATCGTCCAAGTTATAACCCTAATGACCTTGGGGAGGTAGAGAACTGGTACAATGATTTGATAGCTTATCCTTTCGAACCAGGCTCCACAATGAAAATGTTCACATGGGCTTCAGCGATTGAAGAAGGAGTTTATGATGGCGATGAGTTATATAAATCCGGAAGGTATCAAGTAACTGAGAATTCAAGTACTATTGGTGATCATAACAACGGAGAAGGCTGGGGTATGATTTCCTTTAATGAAGGGTTTCAGCGATCCTCAAACGTTGCTGCATCCATCCTTGCTTATGAGAAATTGGGACCCGATATGTTTAAGAAATATCTCTCTGATTTTCATCTCAATCAACAGTCTGGAATTGACTTACCTGGAGAGAAAACAGGTTCATTCGTTTTTGATAAGCCAATTGAGCAAATTACGACCGCGTTTGGTCAAGGCTCAACGGTTGCACCGATCCAGCTCATGACAGCTGCTACCTCCATTGCAAATGATGGCAAGATGATGAAACCTTATATTCTATCAAAGATTTCTTCAAGTAAGGACGGGGAAATTTTAAAAGAGCGCTCCCCTGAAGTTATTGGAGAACCTATTTCAAAATCAACAGCCTCTCAGGTGAGAGATTTAATGGGGCAGGTAGTCACTTCGGAAAATGGAACCGGTCAGAAATTTAAACTTGATGATTTTTCCCTTGCGGGTAAGACCGGAACCGCACAGATTAGTAAACCAGGAGGCGGCTATATGACTGGAAGAGAGAACTACACGTTTTCTTTCATGGGCATGGCTCCGAAAGATGATCCTGAACTATTAATGTATGTGGCCGTCCAGCAGCCTAATTTGGATAATACCGAGTATGGCTCAGATCCTGTATCTCACATTGTGAAAACGGTCATGGAAAACAGCCTCCATTATCTCGATATTAAACCAGATGAGGAGAGTCAAACCAAAGTCTCTCAAGTAAAACTTCCTGATGTCACCGATCTTTCTGTGGAGAAAGCGACCAGCAGATTAAAAGAAAACTTCAATCGGGTGGAAGTGATTGGTCAAGGCAGTGAGGTAGAGAAAATATTACCTGAACCAGGCGCCGAGCTAGTAAAGAATCAGAGAGTTATGGTAATAACTGATCAACCAACGATGCCTGACCTGACAGGCTATTCTTTGAGAGATGTCCACCGTCTTGCCGAGTATTTTGGCTTCAATATAGAAACGATGGGTAATGGGTACGTAACCAAGCAGAGTATAGCTCCAGGTTCAGAGATTCAAGAAGAAGGTTATCTGGTGGTGGAACTAGCACCGCCAGAATCATAGGAAGACCATTCCAGACAGTGTTCTAATCGCTTCTACAATGCATATAGTGATACAAGCTGACTCTACCGACTTTCAAAAGGAGTTATGTGGATGAGAAGAGTATCACAAGTCATTGTTAAGAAGCGGTTGATCACTGTTTTTCTTGTGGGAATGGTTATTTTTGGTGTCATTATAGGAAGGCTCGGGTACGTGCAATTTGTACTCAGTGATTTTCTGATCGCCAAAGCAGAAGAGTCATGGAGCCGTGATATCACGTTTGAACCAGAAAGAGGCAACATTGTGGATACAAATGGGGAAGTGCTTGTCGGTAATCAGTCGGCTCCAACCGTTATGGTCGTACCAAGACAGGTAAAGGATCCTGAAACCACGGCTAAGAATTTAGCTCAAATTCTTGAGATGAGTGTGGAGAAAGCGTACACTCACGTTACGAAACAAATATCTATTGAAAAAATCCACCCAGAAGGCCGCAAAATTTCTGAGGATAAAGCAGAAGCTATCCAATCCCTGGGTATGCCTGGTGTTTACATCGCAGAAGATTCGGAGCGATACTACCCTCATGGTTCGTTTCTTTCCCATGTTCTTGGCTTCAGCGGCATTGATAATCAGGGACTGCTTGGTCTTGAAGCCTACTATGATGATGAACTTAAAGGTGAAAAGGGAGCCCTTTCTTTCTTCTCCGATGCAAAGGGGAAACGAATGCCTGACATGGCCGATATCTACAAACCCCCGGTGGATGGAAAAGATCTTCAGCTCACGATTGATTATAAAGTGCAGGCCATTATTGAAAGAGAGCTGGATATTGCCCAAAGCAAGTACAATCCAGATGGAGCGGTCGCTTTAGCGGTGGATCCTGATACTGGGAAAGTAGTAGCTATGGCCTCGCGTCCGAATTTTAATCCAGCAAATTATCAGGAAGTTGAACCAATGGTTTATAATCGCAACTTGCCGGTTTGGAGTACGTACGAGCCGGGTTCTACTTTTAAGATTATTACGCTCGCAGCGGCTCTTGAAGAAAATCTGGTCGATCTTCACGAGGAACATTTTCACGATTCAGGTGCTGTGAAGGTAGATGGAGCCACATTACACTGCTGGAAGCGGGGAGGACACGGGGATCAGACGTTTCTGGAAGTTGTTCAAAACTCTTGTAACCCAGGGTTCGTTCAATTGGGCCAGCGCTTAGGAAAAGATAAACTTTTTGAATATATTGACCGGTTTGGTTTCGGTGAAAAGACCGGTATAGACTTGGAAGGGGAAGGAAAAGGAATCTTGTTTAAGCCTGAAAATGTTGGTCCTGTAGAACAGGCAACGACAGCGTTTGGACAAGGAGTTTCTGTTACCCCTATTCAACAGGTAATGGCCGTAGCAGCAGCTGTGAATGGAGGATATTATTACGAGCCTTATATTCAGGAAGCCTGGCTTGATCCAGTCACAGGAGAAGCGGAAGAAAAGAATGAGCCGAAAGTAAAGGATCGCGTAATCTCAGAAGAAACATCCGCACAAATCCGTAAGGCACTGGAGAGCGTGGTGGCTAAAGGAACAGGTCGCGGAGCTTACGTCGAAGGTTATCGCGTAGGTGGTAAGACGGGTACTGCCCAGAAAGTTGGACCTGACGGAAGGTATATGGAAAACAACCATATCGTTTCCTTCATTGGCTTTGCGCCTGCAGATGATCCTGAATTAGTGGTTTATCTCGCCATCGATAACCCGAAGGATACCGTCCAGTTTGGCGGCGTGGTCGCGGCTCCGATCGTTGGGAATATCATGGAAGACAGCCTGAGGGCTTTAGAGGTGAAACCGCGTAAAGATGGGCTGGAAAAAGAATACACATGGCCAGATGAGCCATTGGTTGAAGTTCCGAATGTTACGGGACTTGAGAAGAAAGAGCTCAATCAGCTGCTCACCAACTTAAAAATCGAGGCAAGTGGAAAAGGAGATAAAGTGATTACCCAGGCTCCTGAGGCTGGAGTGAAGGTGCCAAGCGGATCCAAGGTCCGGGTTTATATGGGCAATTAGAATAGTCTGTTGCAATTTGTTTCAACTTGGTGAACAAACCGTAACGATAAACCGTTCAAAAAAACAATAATGGGCATACAGAAGGTTCGGCAATTTGCTATAATGAATCTTGTATGTGGGTAAGGGTGACAGTTATGAAAATGAAAAAGTTACTGAAGCTTATGCCTTTTTATAAAGTAACTCAACCCCTGTCAGACATTACGGTTCAAGGGATTTCGATGGATTCACGATCCACGGGTCCCGGCGACCTTTTTATTTGCATTCACGGTGTAGAAGCTGATGGACATGAGTATGTGCAAGAAGCGGAAGCTAAAGGGGCTGCTGTCGTCATGGCGGAAAGAGAAGTCACAACCAGCCTGCCTGTTGTGATCGTGAATGATACGGTGAGGGCTCTTGCAATGGCGGCTTCTATTTTTTATGGATTTCCATCTGAACACTTGAGGGTGATCGGAGTTACCGGAACGAATGGGAAAACCACCATTACGTATTTATTGGACGAAATCTTTCGGAACAATAATCAACGGACAGGGATGATCGGCACGATTCAAGTGTCCATCGCAGGAAAAACCTATCCAGTTAAGAATACCACTCCGGACAGTCTCTCACTTCAGCGTTATTTTGCGGAAATGCGCAAGGCGAAGGTAACTACAGCAATAATGGAGGTCTCCTCGCATGCGCTTGATCAAGGCCGGGTCTATGGCTGTGATTTTGATATTGCCATCTTCACCAATCTCACCCGCGATCATTTAGATTACCACGATAACTTTGATGATTATCTTCGGGCTAAGTCCCTATTGTTTGCTCAATTAGGTAACGGGTATAATAAAGGGCGGCGCAAGTTTGCTATCATAAATAAAGATTCTGAGCAGGCGAAGCGTTTTATCCGCTCGACTTCACAATCCCTGCTTACGTATGGGATTCACACCAATGCAGATATAATGGCAAAGGACATCAGACTAGGAGAGACAGGCGCTGCTTATATTCTGGTAACACCTAAAGGGGAAATTGCCATTAACAGCCCTCTAATGGGGCTTTTCAGTATTTATAACATGCTTGCCGCAGCTGGAGCAGCAATTTTGTCGGGTATTCCTCTTACCGTCATCAAACATGCTTTCGAAATGACCCGCGGAGTGAGGGGACGTTTTGAACCGGTTCGGGAAGGGCAGGAGTATGGAGTAGTGATTGATTATGCCCATACACCGGATTCCTTGGAAAATGCTTTAAATACCCTCTCAGAATTCTGTGAAGGTTCCATTTACGTAGTGGTGGGGTGCGGGGGAGATAGAGACCGGAGTAAGCGCCCGTATATGGCAGATGCCGCGATGAGCAGGGCCGACTATGTGATTTTTACTACAGATAACCCACGCTCGGAGGATCCTAAGCAGATTTTTCAAGATATGACCAGTCACTTGAGCGATCCATTTGAATTAATTGAAGACCGGGAGCAGGCGATTGAACATGCTCTTAAGCGAGCAAAGTCAGGGGATATGGTACTTATTGCTGGAAAAGGACACGAAACCTATCAGGAAGTGAATGGTGTGAGACACCATTTCGATGATAGTGAAGTAGCTAAAATGATATTAAAGAGAATGAAGGAGCGTCCATCATGATTTTAGAAGTGCAAGAACTGACTACCCTCTTCCCTGAATTTAAAGGAGCGGCACAAGACAGAATTACATTAAGAGAAGTTCTAACTGACACAAGAGTGGAAGCTAAGCAGAGTTTGTTTATACCTATAGTGGGTGAGAATTTTGATGCCCATGATTTTATAAAGGACGCGATTAAACAAGGGGCGGTCGCAGCGCTCTGGCAAAAGGATAAAGATCTGCCTTACGCCGTACCGACCGATTTCCCTGTCTTTTTTGTTGAGGATACAACGAAAGGACTTCAGGAAGTGGCCGAGTATTATTTGCAGAAGGTTCGTCCTTTAGTCATTGGAATAACCGGATCCAATGGAAAGACAACCACAAAGGATATAACGGCTTCCGTGTTAAGCCGGAAGTATAAGACGCATAAAACAGCTGGAAATTATAACAATCATATCGGACTTCCCTTAACGATCCTTGCCATGAATGAGGATACAGAAGTTCTCGTCCTGGAAATGGGGATGGACCGGGCGGGTGAGATCTCCGTCTTATCAAAACTTGCTCATCCTAAATATGCCATCATAACAAATATTGGTGAATCTCATATTGAAAACCTTGGCTCCCGTGAGGGCATCGCTTCTGCTAAGCTGGAAATCAAGGATGGGATGTTAGAGGATGGTGCGTTAATCATTGATGGGGATGAACCGCTGTTACATGCCGTCAAACAGGATGAAAGATCAATATTATGCGGGTTCGATAGCACCAGCGATACCCAAGTGGAAATAATCAACACTTCAGACGATGCCAGTGAATTCAAAATTAATGGAAAAGAAACTTATAAGCTGCCTCTCGCTGGAAGACATAATGTGAAAAATGCGTCTTACGTCATTACTCTGGCAAAAAAAGTTGGACTGTCCACTGATCAAATTCAAGAAGGCTTTGACCATCTTCAGATGTCGAGCATGCGTTATGAAAAACATATTGGAATAAATGACTCTTTAATCATAAATGACGCCTACAACGCCTCGCCGACCTCAATGAAGGCTCTGATAGAAGTGATGGCTCAACTAACTACGAAGTCTCGCAAGGTTCTGATTCTCGGGGATATGTTTGAACTTGGGGAACAGTCCCGCATCTTACACCGCGGTGTAGCTGAAGCCGTTACCGATAAAATTCACGCCGTTTATACCATTGGCGAGCATTCCGAAGAAATATCCAGGGCGGTCGCAGAACGGCAGCCGCAGATAGCAACAAAGCATTTTACAGATAAAGAAACTTTAAGTCATCATGTACGTGCAGCATTAACGGCCGATACCGTGGTTCTTATTAAAGCTTCGAGAGGAATGAAGCTGGAGGAATTACTGAACGATCTCGTAAAATGATTCATAGGAGATGATGGACAACGAAGTAACAGGAGGTACTAGAAAATGAACGACTACATATTACTAATCACTATGGCATTATCATTCGCTCTTACAGTAGTGATATCACCGATCATCATTCCTTATTTGAGACGTTTGAAGTTCGGTCAAGCTATTAGAGAAGAAGGGCCCGAATCTCACCAGAAAAAATCAGGAACGCCTACGATGGGCGGGGTAATGATTATCATTGCGGTACTTGTCACTACGCTCTGCGCATCATACTGGTTTACACCGGGTTCTTCCAACGTCCACCTATTTCTCGTTTTATTTGTACTGCTCGGGTATGGGCTGCTCGGGTTTTTAGATGATTATATAAAAGTAGCCTTAAAGCGAAATCTCGGGTTAACTTCAAAACAGAAAATGGCTGGCCAAATTATTATCGCACTTGTTGTTTACATTATTTTAGAACGAACAGGTTTTCCTACTTTTATTACGGTGCCTGGCACGTCTTTTGAATTGGAACTGGGCTGGGGATATGGCCTGCTCATTCTATTCATGCTTGTAGGAGGGTCCAACGCGGTTAACTTAACAGACGGTTTGGATGGCCTGCTTGCTGGAACAGCAGCTATTGCTTTCGGAGCCTTTGCTATCCTCGCGTGGACGGATCAGTCTAATGTGGAAGTAACTATTTTTACACTTGCTGTTGTAGGAGCATTACTAGGTTTTCTCGTATTTAATGCACACCCCGCCAAGGTGTTTATGGGGGACACCGGATCGCTCGCTCTTGGTGGAGCAATTGCAATTGCAGCTATTTTAACAAAACTGGAACTCATTCTTGTAATCATCGGCGGGGTGTTTGTACTCGAAACACTATCCGTTATTATCCAGGTTATTTCATTTAAAACAACAGGCAAGAGAGTCTTTAAGATGAGCCCACTGCACCACCATTATGAACTGAAAGGCTGGTCCGAGTGGCGCGTCGTCACAACGTTTTGGACAGTAGGTCTTGTATTTGCTGTACTTGGGATTTATATTGAGGTGATGTTTGGATGAAGACGTTAACGAATTTTCCTTATAAACATGTGTTAGTCGTAGGCTTAGCTAAAAGCGGCACGGCGGCCGCCCATCTTCTGCTTGATTCAGAGATCAACGTTAGAATCAACGACCTGAAGGCTGATAAAGAGAGTGAAGAAGTTCAGAAGTTAATCGAAAAAGGGGCAGAAGTCATTACAGGTGGCCATCCGCTTGAAGCGCTTGAAGGAATAGAACTGATCGTTAAAAACCCAGGCATCCCATATGAAAACCCCTTAATTGCTGAAGCTGTAAACTGGGGAGTCCCGGTCGTTACGGAGGTAGAGCTTGCGGGAAGACTTCATGACGGTCCGCTGATTGCGATTACGGGTTCCAATGGAAAAACCACGACCACAACATTAATCCACGAGATCATTAAGGCTGATGATCAGCCTGTTTCCGTAGCAGGGAACATTGGAAAAGTCGCTTGTGAAGTAGCTCGTTCGACCAGCGATGAAGAGGCCATGGTTGTTGAAATGTCCTCCTTTCAGTTGCTGGGTACAGAAACGTTCAAACCGGACGTTGCGGTGTTATTAAACCTCTACGAAGCTCATTTAGATTATCATGGTACGCTTGAGGCTTATCATAATGCAAAAGCAAAAATTATAAAAAACCAGACCGCAGAAGATACTTTTGTCTACAATGCCGATGATGAGAAGATCATGAGCTACCTTCCGGGTGCCAAGTCGAAACAGGTCCCTTTTACTCTTAATCAGCAGGGCAGTGGGGCATGGGCAGATAAAGAATGGATCTATTTTAATAAGGAAGCTATTATGAAGAAATCGGAAATCGTACTGGTAGGGGAGCAGAATCTGCAAAATATCCTGGCCGCTTTAGCTGTGGTGAAAACAATCGGGATTTCCAATGAAGCCATTCACCAGGTGTTGACGACCTTTGCCGGCGTGAAGCACCGACTGGAGTACGTACAGGAGAAAAACGGCAGGTTCTTTTACAATGACTCTAAAGCGACCAATATATTAGCCACTTCCTATGCATTGCGATCCTTCCAGCAGCCGATTATTCTGCTCGCAGGGGGGCTGGACCGGGGGAACAGCTTTGAAGGGCTTGCTCCGTATCTCTCAAACGTCAAAGCAATGATCGTATTTGGTGAAACGGCTGACCTTCTAAAAGAGACCGGTACGTCTGTCGGTATCAAAGATATCATTAACGTAGAAACTATGGATAAGGCTGTAACTGAAGCTTATCGTCTATCCAATCAAAATGATGTCGTATTATTATCTCCGGCTTGTGCGAGCTGGGACCAATATCGTACATTCGAAGAAAGAGGCAACATGTTTACAGAAGCTGTGCATAAGCTGAAGTAAGGGCTTTATGCGACAAGCTTGAGCCCTGTTTTCCATTCTGATGGGAGGTAGGGCTTTTTTTATGGAAGAAAAACAAAGAAAGCCGGATTTATGGTTAGTTGCCGCTATACTAGGGATATTGATCATGGGGATTGTTATGGTTTACAGTTCATCAAGCATCTGGTCTGAGTATAAGTTTGATGACCCGTGGTTTTTTGCGAAGCGTCAAATGCTTTTTGCTTCTGTAGGGCTGGTGGCTATGGTGGCGTTATCAAGAATTCCTTACTACGTTTGGCACAGCCATTCCAAGTGGATTTTGATCATGTGTCTTGTATTTCTAGTTGCTGTATTAATTCCAGGTGTGGGTATGGTACGTGGAGGAGCTAGGAGCTGGATTGGCGTAGGAATGTTCAGTATTCAGCCTTCCGAGTTTATGAAACTTGGGTTAATTTTATTTCTGGCACGTTTCTTATCTGAACGTCAAAAGAAAATGAACTCATTTCAGCAGGGATTTCTTCCTGGACTAGCTTTAATCCTCGTCCCGTTTGCATTAATTATGCTGCAGCCTGATTTAGGGACAGGCGTTGTTATGGTAGGGACATGTATGGTGATGATGTTTACTGCTGGAGCCAGAATCAGCCATTTTATGTGGATGGCCGCGGCAGGTATGGCTGGAATGATCGCTTTAATTGCTTCCGCCCCTTACCGAATTAAGCGTATTACCGCATTTCTTCACCCATGGGAAGATCCCCTTGGAAGCGGATTTCAAATCATCCAATCTTTGTATGCCATTGGTCCAGGGGGATTGCTTGGTCTTGGGTTAGGCAACAGCATGCAGAAATTCTTCTACTTACCTGAGCCTCAGACAGACTTTATTTTTGCGGTACTTGCAGAAGAACTTGGGTTCCTGGGGGGAGCTTTTATCCTGATTTTATTTTTCATTCTCCTATGGAGAGGAATTAGGACCAGTCTCTACGCTCCTGACCTTTTTGGTTCACTTCTAGCTCTGGGCATTGTAGGAATGGTGTCCATTCAGGTGATGATTAATGTTAGTGTAGTAACGGGGCTGATTCCCGTAACTGGGATTACGCTTCCTTTAGTGAGTTATGGCGGATCGTCTCTCACTCTTACTCTTGCCTCGCTAGGATTATTGCTTAGCGTCAGCAGATTTTCAAGTCATTAAAAGACGATACAGATTTATCTGCATCGTCTTTTTGTTATTTCCCTGACTTTATTAAACGTAGTTAATAGATTATTTGAGAGGCTCATTGAATTATTAGACCCTGCTGCGCGACGCAGGGTCGTTCGATGTTGCCACAGGACGTGGCGGTATTAGTCGAACAGGCTTTTATAGACCTATTTATCTCGAAACTGAGTCTATACAGCATCGGAAGCTTATCTGTAAAATCTACATTCAAATCTAACAGGTCTATTTCTATAATTTTATTGTGAAACTCGTGGAAAACGGATGACGAGAAGCTGTAATTCTGACATACTAGTCAATGAAAGCGGATAAATGAGAAAATAGAAGAAAATATTATTAAACTAGTTTAACTCACGTAATCCGTTAGCGAAAATTTGTGATATAATGGGAGTCATTAGATGAAGAAACCCCTTCATTGAATTAAGTAATGGTAAATCATTCTTTCATACAGCTTAATGCAGCATCGAAAGGGTGTCTAGCAGTAAGGAGAAATGCCCGTTATGGAAGAGAGAAAAGTCGTTTCCATAGAAGATCGCATACCTAAGTTGAAGCAGACAAGAAGGAAAAAAGCAAACAGAAGACTGATTCTTTATTTGATGATTCTCTTTATACTTATTGCGGTTGTGATTTATTTACAGTCACCGCTGAGTAATGTAGGTAATATAGAAGTCCAGGGGGAAAGGCATGTAACTGCTGATGAAATTAAGGAACTGGCTAATATAACCACAGAGACTAATTATTGGAAAGTAGATACTGATTCTATAAAAAATAATGTTGAATCTCATAAAGAAATTAAGAGTGTGAATGTGAATCGAGATTTTCCGAATACTGTTCAGATTCAAGTAGAAGAAGCAGAACGGATCGGATACGTGCAAACGAACGGTGAATTCTCTGCCATTCTTGAAAATGGAACTAAACTAGAAGCCGCTTCTTCACTTCCTGGAGGAGATGCGCCGATCCTGGCCGGCTTTTCAAAACAGACTTATCTTGAAGAAATGTCCAAAGAGTTAAAGGAATTACCTCAGAGTGTAACAAATTTAATTTCCGAAATTCATTGGGAGCCTAAAGAAGACAACCCTTATCAAATTAGGCTGTATATGAACGATGGCTTTCAGGTACTTGCTTCTATCCGTAATTTTTCTAATAAAATGACCATTTATCCATCCATTGTGGCTCAATTGGAAGAAGGCGCTGAAGGGATTATTCATATCGATGTAGGTGCTTATTTTGAAGAATATGCCGGCGCGGGGGAAGAAGGAAATACGGAAGGTGAAGTCCAGGCCGAGAGCCCGGATCAGGTTGATGAACCAATCTCTGAATTTGAAGCAAATAATGATCCCGAAGGTAATCCGGAATCATCACCAGAATCTGAAACAAATATCACTCCTCAGGAAGATCCGGAGTTAACCCCTCAACCTGAAACAAATGAGGATTCCGATCCTGATAGGGAAGACACTCCAGCCTCTGAACAGGAGGGCACTGAGCAAAGCGGAAGTCTAGAAGATAGTGATGAATCTGATTCTACAGACGATTCCAGCTCGGAAGAGTCCGGGCAGTAACCTTAGACAATTGATAAGGGTAATGGAAAAGTTATAAATGTTTCGACGGCAGCAGAGCAGAGTCAATTCATGTAGATTCAGTGAATGTTCCTTGACTTAAATTTGAAAAAATGCGATGAATGAAAAGGATATTCTTTAGACTTTGTGGAAATCAACTTAAAGAATAGCTTTAAAAATGATCTAAAGAAAAGCCGGAGTCTCAAAATTTATCATTTGATTTACGAAATGGTTGCAAAGATTGTTTTTTTATCGTAAATTCGATATGCTTTGAACTACTCAAATGGCTTGTAATAGGAGGTGCGCCACTGGTGAAACAAGAAGAAATATTAGTTAGTTTAGATATAGGAACGAGTCGTATAAAGGTAATTATTGGAGAGATCTCAAATGATACCCTCAATATTATTGGCGTAGGCTCAGCGAAATCAAACGGTATGAAAAAAGGGGCAATTGTTGATATAGATCAGACGGTCCATTCTATACGTTCAGCAGTAGAACAGGCAGAGCGCATGGTAGATATGAAAATTGACCGTGTAGTGGTAGGTATTAACGGTAATCATATTCAGCTGCAGTCCTGCCATGGAGTGGTTGCTGTCTCAAGTGAAAGCAGAGAGATTGGTAATGAAGACATTACACGGGTGATTGACGCAGCCCAGGTGCTATCTATACCTCCAGAAAGAGAAATTATTGATGTCATACCCCGCCAGTTTATCGTGGATGGACAGGATGAAATTACCGATCCTCGCGGAATGATTGGCGTTCGATTGGAAATGGAAGGTATGATTATTACGTGTGCTAAAACCGTTTTACATAACACTTTGAAGTGTGTTGAGCGTGCGGGGCTTGAGGTACTGGATGTTTGTCTTCAGCCTCTTGCTTCAGGGACAGTATCCTTGTCCAGCGACGAAACCAATCTTGGTGTTGCGCTACTGGATGTGGGCGGTGGATCTACCACAATTTCTGTTTTTGAAGACGGTCACCTTAAAGGAACCAGCTTAATTCCATTCGGTGGAGATAACATTACAAAAGACTTGTCGATCGGATTAAGAACATCGACAGAAGAAGCAGAAAAAGTGAAAGTCGAGCATGGGCATGCATTTTTTGATGATGCCAATGAACAGGAAACATTTTCTGTCACAATCATTGGAAGTAATCGCGAACAGGCATTCAATCAATTGCAATTATCTGATATGATTGAAGCTAGACTAGAAGAAATATTTGTCTTAGCAGCTGAAGAGCTACAGCGAATGGGAGTAAGAGAATTGCCGGGAGGTTTTGTACTGACTGGCGGAACGATGAACATGCCTGGCATACTGGAACTTGCCCAGGACGTATTCCATTCGAATGTTCGATTGGCAATCCCGGATTATATCGGTGTAAGAGAACCGCAGTTCACAAGTGGAGTGGGTATCTTGCAATTCGCCTATCGTAATGCGAAAATACAAGGAAAAGAGATTTTCCCATCTGTAACTGAAGAATTTGCACAACCAGCGCCTAAAAAACAGAAACGTGCTGCGAAACAGCAAAACGAAGAAAATGAAAAGCCCGAGAAGAAGAAAGAATCAGGCTTGTCCAACTTATTAAAGTATTTCTTTGATTAATGACAGGTCAAGGTCGGTCAGCGGACGGACACAAACAATAAATCTTGTAATCTCGTGTATTAGGAGGAACGGAAGATGTTAGATTTTGATACAAGCATGGACCAACTGGCAACCATTAAAGTTATCGGAGTAGGCGGCGGTGGCAGTAATGCCGTCAACCGTATGATTGAGCATGGAGTGCAGGGCGTAGAATTCATCGCCGTAAACACAGATGCTCAGGCACTGAATTTATCTAAAGCAGAAGTTAAAATGCAAATTGGTGGTAAATTGACTCGAGGTCTTGGTGCGGGTGCAAACCCGGAAGTAGGCCGCAAAGCTGCTGAAGAAAGTAAGGAACAGTTAGAAGAAGCTCTGCAAGGAGCGGATATGGTTTTCGTGACAGCCGGAATGGGCGGCGGAACAGGGACAGGTGCTGCACCGGTCATTGCACAAGTTGCTAAAGAACTTGGTGCACTTACCGTAGGTGTTGTAACACGTCCGTTTACATTTGAAGGTCGTAAACGCTCTACACAAGCTGCAGGCGGAATCGAAGGATTGAAAGGAAGCGTAGATACGCTGATCGTCATTCCAAATGACCGTCTTCTTGAAATTGTTGATAAAAATACACCGATGCTCGAAGCATTTCGCGAAGCAGACAATGTTCTTCGTCAAGGTGTACAAGGCATATCAGACTTAATTGCAGTTCCAGGACTAATCAACGTTGACTTCGCAGACGTTAAGACCATCATGGTAGACAAAGGATCAGCTTTGATGGGCATTGGAATAGCTACAGGGGAAAGCAGAGCCGCAGAAGCTGCTAAGAAAGCCATATCTTCACCATTGCTAGAAACATCCATTGATGGGGCACATGGCGTACTAATGAATATTAGTGGCGGAACCAACTTGAGCCTGTATGAAGTTCAGGAAGCAGCTGATATCGTTACATCAGCAGCGGATCAGGAAGTTAATGTTATCTTTGGTTCAGTTATCAATGAAAACCTGAAAGATGAAATTGTAGTTACGGTTATTGCCACTGGTTTTGATGAGACACAAATTGCTCAAGGGCAAAAGAAACGTCCATCTACAAGCCAGCCAAGTCCGAGCCAGCAAAAACCTAGTCAGCCTGAGCGCAGCGTACGTGAGGAACAGCCTCGCCGTGAAAGCCCTCAGCCGCAAAATCAAAAGCCAAACCAGGAAGAAGACACCCTGGATATCCCGACATTCCTAAGAAACCGGAATCGTCGCCGTTAAAATGAATTTAAAGATCGCTGCACCCCATAAGGTGCAGCGATCTTTTTTGTGGGCTATGTTAAACGTTATCACTGATTTTTATCATTCATCGGTAGAAGACTCCCTCTTCAAGCGCCGTGTTGAAGACCGGTGGCAAGGGGGAGATGAATGCCGTCGCCGTAAGGCGAATGCCTTTGAATATTCTCCCTTCCGTGATATCCTAAAGTAAGAACGTATGTTCCTGGTTAGGAGGTGGAAAGGTTGAAGCATAAAGCGTATAACTTTCGTATCTATCCAAATAAAACCCAAGAATCGCTCATCACTAAGACAATCGGTTGCGCTCGTTTTGTCTTCAATCATTTCCTCTCCGAATGGAGCAGTGCCTACAAGGAAACCGGAAAAGGTTTGAGTTACTCTACTTGTTCCAAACAACTACCCAAGCTTAAAAGAGAATTCCTTTGGTTAAAGGAAGTGGATAGCACGGCCATCCAAACGTTGGTCAGACATCTTTCTGACGCTTATAAACGGTTTTTCAAAAAGCAAAACCAAGCTCCACGGTTCAAATCAAAGAAGAACAGAGTCCAGTTCTACACCACAAAATGCACAAACGGAAATATTGCCATCCAGGATCGCAAAATCAAGCTGCCTAAGCTGGGGCTTGTGAGATTTGCCAAGAGCCGTGAAGTGAAAGGTCGCATCTTGAGTGCGACGGTT